>NZ_JBSGCE010000017.1:0-175309 GCF_053601695.1 Nonomuraea sp. NPDC004702 | reverse complement strand
CAACCACGAGAACACCCGGGTCGAGCTGCTGTTCTCGCAGATGGCCGGCGGCCAGCTGGACGAGTACGCGGCCTTCGTCGACCGCTGCCTCGGCGGTTCCCTTCCTGCGGACCTGCGCGACGTGCTGCCCCGCGCCGAGCTCGACGTCGAGGCCGCCCTGGAGAAGGTGCGGCCCATCTGCGACGACGTGCGCCATCGCGGGGCGGCAGCCGTACGGGAGCTGACCGCCAGGTTCGACGGTGTCGAGATCGCCTCCGCCCGCGTCCCCGCCGACGTCGTCCGGCGGGCGCTCGACGAGCTCGACCCCCGGGTCAGGGCCGCGCTGGAGGAGTCGATCAGGCGGGCCCGGCTGGTCCACCGCGACCAGCGCCGTTCCGACGTCACCACGCAGGTCGTGCCCGGCGGCACGGTGACCGAGCGCTGGGTGCCGGTCGACCGGGTGGGCCTCTACGTGCCCGGCGGCCGTGCCGTCTATCCCTCCAGCGTGGTCATGAACGTCGTCCCGGCCCAGGAGGCGGGCGTCGCCTCGCTGGCCGTCACCAGTCCGGCCCAGAAGGAGTTCGGCGGGCTGCCCCACCCCACCATCCTGGCCGCGTGCGCGCTGCTCGGCGTCGACGAGGTCTACTCCGTGGGCGGGGCGCAGGCCGTGGCCATGTTCGCCTACGGCACCGAGGAGTGCCCGCCCGCGACCATGGTGACCGGCCCCGGCAACATCTGGGTCGCCGCCGCCAAGCGCCTGCTCAAGGGCCGCATCGGCATCGACTCCGAGGCCGGCCCCACCGAGATCGCCATCCTGGCCGACGAGACCGCCGACCCGGTGCACGTCGCCGCCGACCTGATCAGCCAGGCCGAGCACGACACGATCGCCGCCGCCGTCCTGGTCACCACCAGCCTTGAGCTGGCCGAGGCGGTCGAGAAGGAGCTGCCGGGCCAGGTCTCGGCCACCCGCCACTCCGAGCGCATCACCGAGGCGCTGGGCGGCCGGCAGTCGGGCATCGTGCTGGTCTCCTCGATCGACGACGGCATCAAGGTCGTCGACGCGTACGCGGCCGAGCACCTGGAGATCCACACCGCCGGCGCGGCCGAGGTCGCGGCCCGGATCCGCAACGCCGGGGCGATCTTCGTCGGCCCCTACGCGCCGGTCTCGCTCGGCGACTACCTCGCCGGGTCCAACCACGTGCTGCCCACCGGCGGCTGCGCCTGCCACTCCAGCGGCCTGTCGGTGCAGTCGTTCCTGCGCGGCATCCACGTCGTCGACTACACCCGCGACGCGCTGGCCGGCGCGGCGGCCCACGTGTCGGTGCTGGCCGATGCCGAAGACCTGCCGGCGCACGGCGCCGCGATCCGCGCCCGCTTCGACTGGCGAGTCCCCACGGAGTCAGAGTGAACCCCGCCGATGTGACCCTCGACGACCTGCCGATCCGCGACGACCTGAAGGGCCGCTCGCCCTACGGCGCGCCGCAGATCGACGTGCCGGTCCGGCTCAACACCAACGAGAACCCCTATCCGCCCTCGCCCGCGCTGGTCGCCGACCTGGCGCAGGCCGTCGCGGCGAACGCGGGCGAGCTCAACCGCTACCCCGACCGCGACGCCACCGGGCTGCGCGCCGACCTGGCCGCCTACCTGGGCCACGGGCTGAGCCCCGAGCAGGTGTGGGCGGCCAACGGCTCCAACGAGGTGCTCCAGCAGATCCTGCAGGCCTTCGGCGGCCACGGGCGCACCGCCATCGGGTTCGAGCCGTCGTACTCGATGCACCCGATCCTCACCACCGGCACCAGCACCGAGTGGATCAGCGCCGTCCGCGAGGACGACTTCTCCCTCGACCCCGGCAAGGCCGTCGCGGCGATCGAGGAGCACCGGCCCGACATCGTCTTCCTGGCCTCGCCCAACAACCCGACCGGCACCGCGCAGCCGCTGTCGACGATCGAGGCCGTGCTGGCCGCCGCGCCGGGCGTGGTGGTGATCGACGAGGCCTACGCCGAGTTCGCCCGCCAGGGCACTCCGTCGGCGCTCACGCTGCTGCCGCGGCACCCGAGGCTGATCGTCACCCGCACGATGTCCAAGGCGTTCGCCATGGCCGGCACCCGCCTCGGCTACCTGGCCGCGCACCCGGCCGTGGTGCAGGCGCTGCTGCTGGTGCGGCTGCCGTACCACCTGTCCACGCTCACCCAGACGGCCGCGCGGGTCGCGCTGCGCCACCGCGCCGAGCTGCTCGGCACGGTCGACGCGCTGCGCGCCGAACGCGACGCCACGGTCGCCTGGCTGCGCGGCAAGGGGCTGTCGGTGGCCGACTCCGACGCCAATTTCGTGCTGTTCGGGCGGTTCCCCGACCGGCGCAAGGTGTGGGAGGGCCTGCTGGCACGCGGTGTGCTCATCCGCGAGGTGGGCCCGCCAGAATGGCTGCGTGTGTCGATCGGCACCGGCGAGGAGATGGCGGCCTTCCGCGCCGCGATGGAGGAGGTTCTGTGAGTCGCGTAGGGCGCGTGGAGCGGGCAACGAAGGAGACCTCGGTCCTGGTCGAGGTGGGCCTCGACGGCACCGGCCTGGTCGACGTCTCGACCGGGGTGGGCTTCTTCGACCACATGCTGGCCCAGCTCGGCAAGCACGGTCTGTTCGACCTGACCGTCAAGACCGAGGGCGACCTGCACATCGACTCCCACCACACGATCGAGGACACCGCGCTGGCGCTGGGCGCGGCCTTCCGCCAGGCGCTGGGCGACAAGTCCGGCATCCGGCGGTTCGGCAGCGCGTCGTGCCCGCTGGACGAGTCGCTGGCCCAGGTCACGGTCGACCTGTCCGGGCGACCGTACCTCGTGCACACCGAGCCCGCGGGCATGGCCCCGATGATCGGCCCCGACTACGACACGACGATGACCCGGCACATCCTGGAGTCGCTGGTGGCCCAGGCGGCCATCTGCCTGCACGTGCACGTGCCGTACGGGCGCAACGCCCATCACATCGTCGAGGCCCAGTTCAAGGCGCTGGCCAGGGCGATGCGCGAGGCGTCCGAGCTCGACCCGCGCGCCTCGGGCGTGCCGAGCACCAAGGGTGTGCTGTGACCGACAACCTCATCGCGGGCGTCATGGTGTTCCTCGGGCTGTTCCTCGGCGGCGGCGTGTTCTCGCTGGCCAAGCAGGGTCTCAAGGTGGGCGCCGCGGTCTGCGCGCTCGGCGCGGCGATGGCGATCACGGCGGGGGTGTTGTGGTGGTGAGCAAGAACATCGTGGTGCTCGACTACGGCTCGGGCAACCTGCGCTCGGCCGAGCGGGCCCTGGCCAGGGTGGGCGCGGACGTCACCGTGACCGCCGACTTCGACGCGGCGCTCAACGCCGACGGGCTGGTCGTGCCGGGCGTCGGCGCGTTCGCGGCCTGCATGGCCGGGCTCAAGGGCGTGCACGGCGACCGGGTCATCGGCCGCCGCCTGGCCGGCGGGCGTCCGGTGCTGGGCATCTGCGTCGGCATGCAGATCCTGTTCGCGCGGGGCGTCGAGCACGGCGTCGAGACCGAGGGCTGCGGCGAGTGGCCCGGCACGGTCGAGCGGCTGGAGGCGCCCGTGCTGCCGCACATGGGGTGGAACACGGTCAAGGCGCCCGCTGAGAGCGTGCTGTTCGCCGGCCTCGACGCCGACACCCGTTTCTACTTCGTGCACTCCTACGGCGTGCGCGAGTGGGAGCTGCAGCCGGCCGACCCCGGTTTCGCCGCGCCCGTGGTGACGTGGGCCGAGCACGGCGTGCCGTTCGTGGCCGCCGCCGAGAACGGCCCGCTCATGGCCACCCAGTTCCACCCGGAGAAGTCCGGCGACGCCGGAGCCGCCCTGCTGAGGAACTGGCTAGAGACGGTATGAGCAAGGAGCGGGCGCGCCGGCGGGCCGAGCGGGAGGCCGAGCGGGCGCGCGCGATCCGGCTCAACGAGGAGCGGCAGGCACGCCGCGCCCGGCGCCGCGCTCTGATCGCCCGCCTGATCCCGCGCCCGGTCAGGTTCGCCCGGCAGGGCGGCCTGATCGCCCGCCGCCATCGCGCCCAGAACGTCGCGGTGGCGCTCGGCTTCCTGATCGTGCAGGCGATCGTGTGGCTGGTCTGGGGCTCGCCCGCGGTGAGCCTCGCCGTGTTCGTCTTCTCCCTGCTGCTCGCACCTGTTGTCGTGACCCTCGCTTTCGACCGGAGGACCTGAATGTCGCTCGTATTGCTTCCCGCCGTGGACGTCGCCGATGGCCAGGCCGTACGCCTCGTCCAGGGTGAGGCCGGGACCGAGACCGGCTTCGGCGAGCCGCTCGCCGCGGCGCTGGCCTGGCAGGAGGCGGGCGCCGAGTGGATCCATCTGGTCGACCTCGACGCCGCGTTCGGCAGGGGCTCCAACAAGGAGCTGATCAGCGAGGTGATCGGCAAGCTCGACGTCAAGGTGGAGCTGTCCGGCGGCATCCGCGACGACGAGTCGCTGGCCGCCGCCCTGGCCACCGGCTGCCGCCGGGTCAACATCGGCACCGCCGCCCTGGAGAACCCCGACTGGTGCCGGAAGATCATCGCCGAGCACGGCGACCGGATCGCGGTGGGCCTCGACGTGCGCGGCACCACGCTGGCCGCCCGCGGCTGGACCAAGGAGGGCGGCGACCTGTGGGAGGTGCTCGACCGCCTGGAGGCCGACGGCTGCCCCCGCTACGTCGTCACCGACGTGACCAAGGACGGCATGCTGCAGGGGCCCAACCTCGACCTCTACCGGCGGATCTGCGCACACACCGACAAGCCCGTGATCGCCAGTGGCGGCGTGTCCAGTCTTGACGACCTGGTGGCACTGGCTTCTCTCGTCCCGGACGGAGTGGAGGGAGCCATCGTGGGCAGGGCCCTGTACGCTCACGCGTTCACTCTTGAGGACGCGCTGGCCGCGGTACGCGTTTAGCTTCGCCGGGAGGGGGCGGAATGAGCGTCAGCATGGAAAGCACCGGTCCGAGGGTGTTCTCGGGCGGCATCTGGGAGGAGAAGTACGGGTACGCCCGCGCCGTGGTCGTGGGCGAGCGCGTGATCGTCTCCGGGTGCACGGCCACGATCGACGGCGAGGTACGCCACGTCGGCGACGCCTACCGGCAGAGCCTGACCGCCATCGACATCGCGCTGGACGCCGTCGAGGTCGGCGGCCTGACCCGCGAGGACGTCGTCATGGTCCGCTACTACGTGGTGGAGCAGCGCCACTTCGACCTCGTCGGCCGGGCCATCTACGAAGTCTTCGGGCACGTGCGGCCCGCCTGCACAGGAGTGAGGGTCGCCGGGCTGGTCGACCCTCGAATGCTGGTCGAGATCGAAATCGAGGCACTGCGAGCATGACCGTAGCGGTAAGAGTGATCCCCTGTCTCGACGTCGACGCCGGGCGGGTCGTCAAGGGCGTCAACTTCGAGAACATGCGCGACGCGGGAGATCCGGTCGAGCTGGCCAGGCGCTACGACGAGGAGGGCGCCGACGAGCTGACCTTCCTCGACATCACCGCCTCGTCCGGCGAGCGGGAGACCATGCTCGACGTGGTGCGCAGGACCGCCGAGCAGGTGTTCATCCCGCTCACCGTGGGCGGCGGCGTGCGCGCGGTCGACGACGTCAACCGGCTGCTGCGGGCCGGGGCCGACAAGGTGTCCCTGAACACCGCGGCCATCGCCAGGCCCGAGCTGCTGACCGAGGCGTCGCGGCGGTTCGGCGCGCAGTGCGTGGTGCTGTCGGTCGACGCCCGCCGGGCGCCGGGCATGCCCAGCGGGTTCGAGGTGACCACCCACGGCGGCCGGCGCGGTACCGGCATCGACGCGGTGGAGTGGTCGGCGCGCGGCGAGGAGCTGGGCGTCGGCGAGATCCTGCTCAACTCCATGGACGGCGACGGCACCCTCGACGGCTACGACCTGGAGCTGCTGCACGCGGTGCGTGCGGCGGTGCGGGTGCCGGTGATCGCCAGCGGCGGGGCCGGCCGGCTTGAGGACTTCCCGCCGGCGATCGAGGCCGGGGCCGACGCCGTGCTGGCCGCCAGCGTGTTCCACTTCGGCACGCTGAAGATCGGCGACGTCAAGGAGACATTGCGCATGGCGGGCCACCCGGTCCGCTGAGGCCACCTGGTCCGCTGAGGCCGCCTGCCGGCCCCGCCCGCGCGGGGCCGGTGGCGCGGGGCCGGCGGGCGGCCAGCAGGGCGGTCAGAACACCCGCAGGTGGTGGAAGAGCTCGTAGGAGGCGTCCTTGGCGGCGAACGCGGCCGCCTCCGAACGTTTGACCGCCAGGTACGCGCTGCGCCGCAACGGCCCGAGCGCCTCCATGAGCACCTCGTCGGCCTCCAGCGCGTCGAGCGCCTCCTCCAGGGAGCCGGGCAGGCGGGGATAGCGGTCGGGCACGGTGTCGGGATCGATGTCCACGGCCTCGCCCGGGTCGAGCTTGCGGCGGATGCCGTCGAGCCCCGCGTGGATGACCGCGCCGAGCGACAGGTACGGGTTGGCCGAGGAGTCCGACGGCTTCAGCTCCAGGTTCGGCTCGCCGCTCTCGCCCAGCGGCGAGCACACGCGCACGGCCGCCTCCCGGTTGTCGGGGCCGTAGACCGCGTACGCGCTGGACCACATGCGGGGTGAGAGCCGGCGGAAGCTGTTGACGCTGCCGCAGGTCAGGGCGGTCAGGCCGGGCAGGTGGGCGATCAGGCCGCCGATGAAGTGCGCGCGTTCCGGGCCGTCCTCGGCGAACAGGTTCCGGGTGTCGCGCCACAGCGACAGGTGCAGGTGGGCGCCGTTGCCGGCCTGGTCCGCCAGGGGCTTGGGGGCCAGCGAGGCCCACATCGACATGCGCATCGCCACGCCGCGCACGGTCTCCCGGTAGAGCACGTGGTTGTCGGCGGCGCGCAGCGGGGGAGCGTGGTGCACCGACAGCTCCTGCTGGCCGGGGCCGAGCTCGGGGTGGTAGTGCTCGACGCGCAAGCCCTGGGTCTCCAGCGCGCGCATGAGCCTGATCGTGTAGTCGTGCGCGGTGTCGAAGCCCGTGCCGGCGTAGCAGAGAGAGTCGTCGAGCGGCACCAGCCGGTCGGGGCCGCCATTGGGGTCGGGCAGGCGGCGGCCGAGCGTGAACTCGGGCTCGAAGGCCGCCTCGATCCGGTAGCCGTCGCCGGCCAGCTCCGCCACGGCGTCCTTGAGGAACGTGCGGGCGCAGGCTTCCCACGGTGAGCCGTCGGGCCGCCGCAGGTCCGACAGCATCGCGGCGGCGCCCGGTGCATGGGGCAACGGGACGAACGTGGCCGGGTCGGGGACAATGCGAACCTCGCCCACCGGACCCAGGTGCTCGACCTCCTGAAGCTGGTCGAGCATGTTCATCGCCATCATGGCCACCGTGTGCCCGATGCCCGAGTTGAGCCGTTCGGCCAACCGGGACCGGGACGCCGCCTTGCCACGGACCACGCCACCGTGGTCGGCGTACAGGAAACGGATCAGCTCGATGCCCTCAAGCTCTGCCCGTTCGAGGACGCGCCGGGCCTGCGGATCGAGCTGATTGATCTTGTTGCCGCTGGGGCGATCTCTCATCCTGCCTGCGTAACACGATCTGTCAGCGCGTGGAAGCACCTAGCGCGGACAGAACGCGAACGTCAGGTCAGAACGTTCGTAAAGAAGACCGCCAATTGGTTGGCTCCTTGGACAATTCCGTCAAACACGCCGTTGACCGCGGCCGCCGCCTGGGCCGGCCGGGTGAACAGGTAGAAGACCACGAACGCCACCAGAACGTACGTAGCCACCTTCTTGACCTGCATGGGGGGCCTCCTGCAGTCCATTCCCAGCCGTATATACCCGGATCTGGGCGATCACGGTCATCTTCTGTGAAGATGTCCAAGATCCTAACCGGGGGGCTTCTTTCCTGTGCCATCGTACGGGCTGGAGGTTTAAGACGAGGGGTTTCTGGGCCGAGGGTTTCGGTCAGAATCCGAGCCGGGCTTCGGTTGCCCGGCTCACCGCCGCGTCGTCGCCGGTCAGCTCCACCCGGGCGTGCTCCTGCCGGCCGAAGCAGAACAGCAGCAGCTCCTGGGCCGTGCCGGTGACCTGAACCTTGGCGCCCTCCCGAGCCCCGCCGAGCGCCACCCCGCCGACCGCCCCGCCTCTCGCACCGTCTCTCGCACCGTCTCCCGTGCGGCGCAGCACCAGGCGCACCGGCGAGCGGCGCAGCATGATCCGGGCGCCCGCCGACACCCGCTTCCAGATGAGCTCGTCGAGGTCGGCCGGCAGCTCGCGCGGCTCCCATCCGGGCTGCGCGCGGCGCACGTCCTCGTGGTGGACGAAGAACTCCAGCGTGTTGACCGCCTTGTCCAGGAAGGGCAGCAGCCCGTAGACGCCGCCCGGCCGGCGCGCGATGCCCACCAGCTCGGGGTAGGGGTGCCTGGCCTTCAGGCCGTTCTGGACCGAGGCGGTGTAGCCCGCCAGCGCGCTGATCCCGATGCCGCCCATGGCGTCCGGCCGGCGCTCGCGCAGCACGAGGTGGGCGGCCAGGTCGTAGGTGGTCCACCCCTCGCACAACGTGGGCGCGTCGGGGCCGAGCCGGTCGAACAGGTCGCAGAGCGCGGTGCGTTCGCCACGAGCGTGAGTCACCTGATCAAGCCTACCTGTGGGAATAAGGAGACGACCGGCCGTGATAGGGACATAGATAGAAATATCGACGTTTGAAGGGAAAAATACCGAGTGGCGAGCAAGGTCACCTCGGCCGTCATGCGTCAAGGACTGCGGGTCCTTGGGGTGGCCATTCGCACGGAGAGAGCCGTGTTCGCGATGGCCGCGCTGGCCAGCGCGGTCTACGGCGGCATGACCGTCGCCTCGGCCTGGGCACTGGGCTGGGCGACGCAGAACGTGGTGCTGCCCGCCTTCGACCAGGGCCGGACCTCCGCCGGCGCCATGTGGACCGGCGCGCTGCTGATCATCGGCACCGCGCTGCTCAAGGCGATCGGCGTGGCGGGGCGGCGCATCCTGGCCGGCGTCGTGCAGTACCGCATGCAGGCCAGGTCACGCAGGGACGTGACCAAGCAGTACCTGCGGCTGCCGCTGTCCTGGCACCACCGGCACCCGACCGGGCAACTGCTGTCCAACGCCAGCGCCGACGCCGAGGCCGCCTGGGCGCCGCTCGCGCCGCTGCCGATGGCCGTCGGCGTGCTGGTCATGCTGTTCACCGCGGCCGTCGCCATGCTGTTCACCGACCTCGTGCTCGCGCTGGTGGGCTTCCTGATCTTCCCGGCCATCGCCGTGCTGAACCTGGTCTACCAGCGCCGGCTCAGCCCCCTGGCCACCCGCGCCCAGCAGCTGCGCGCCGAGGTGAGCGAGATCGCGCACGAGAGCTTCGACGGCGCGCTGGTCATCAAGACCCTCGGCCGCGAGGAGCTGGAGACCGACCGGTTCCGCCGCCGCGCCCACGAGCTGCGCGACGCCAACATCGCCGTCGGCCGGGTGCGCGGGCTGTTCGACCCCATGCTGGAGGCGCTGCCCACGATCGGCGTGCTCGCCGTGCTGGGGGTCGGCGCGCTGCGTCTGTCCACCGGCTCGATCGACTCCGGCGACCTGGTGCAGGTCGCCTACCTGTTCACGCTGCTGGCCTTCCCGATCAGGGCGCTGGGCTGGGTGCTGGCCGAGCTGCCGCGCAGCGTCGTCGGCTGGCAGCGGGTGCAGGCCGTGCTCGACGCCGAGGGCTCCATGGACTACGGCGACACGCCCGTGGCCTCGTCCGGGCCCGCCGAGCTGAAGGTGGCCGGCGTGTCCTACGCCTACGACCAGGCCGAGGTGCTGCACGACGTCACCTTCGACGTGCCGCCCGGCCGTACCGTGGCCCTGGTGGGGCCGACCGGGTCGGGCAAGTCGACCCTGGTCCAGCTGCTGGTCCGGCTCGTCGACCCCGGCTCCGGGCAGGTGATGCTCGACGGCGTCGACGTGCGCGACCTGCCCTACGGCGCCATCGCCGGCTCGGCCGCGCTGGTGCCGCAGCAGACGTTCCTGTTCGACGACACCGTACGCGGCAACGTCGCGCTCGGCCTGGACGCCGGCGACGAGGACGTGTGGGCCGCGCTGCGCCTGGCCCAGGCCGACGGCTTCGTCGGCCGCCTGGGCGACGGGCTCGACACCCGCGTCGGCGAGCGCGGCGCGTCGCTGTCCGGCGGCCAGCGCCAGCGCATCGCGCTGGCCCGCGCGGTGGTCCGCCGCCCGCGCCTGCTCATCCTCGACGACGCCACCTCCAGCGTGGACCCCCAGGTCGAGGCCAAGATCCTGCACGGGCTGCGGGACACCGCGGAGGCCACGACCGTCGTGGTCGTCGCCTACCGGATGGCCACCATCGCCCTGGCCGACGAGGTGGTCTACCTCGACCACGGCCGGGTCGAGGACCGCGGGACCCACGAGGAGCTGCTCGTGCGCTGCCCCGGATACCGCAACCTGGTGACCGCCTACGAACGCGAGGAGGCCGAACGGGCCGCCATCGACCTGTCGCCGGCCCCGGACGCCGAAGAGGAAGAGGAAGAGGTCAGCGCATGAGCGAGGCGCTCCAGGGCAACGTCGAGCGGTCGGCGCTGGCCACCATCTGGCACGGCCTGTCGCTCACCCCCGAGTTCCGCAAGGGGCTGGCCGGCACGCTCGGGCTGGCCGTCGTGGCGACCATCGGCAAGATCATCGTACCGATCGCGGTGCAGCAGACGATCGACACCGGCATCAAGAGCGGCACGCCGGACCTGCCGTACATCACCCGGGCCGTCCTGGTGTGCGCCGCGGCCGTGCTGCTGACCGCGCTGGCCGGCTACATCATGAACGTGCGCCTGTACAAGGCCACCGAGTCCTCGCTGGCCAGCCTGCGCGTGCGCGGCTTCCGGCACGTGCACGACCTGTCGGTGCTCACCCAGAACAGCGAGCGGCGCGGCGCGCTGGTCTCGCGGGTCACCAACGACATCGACCAGATCAGCACGTTCATGCAGTGGGGCGGGCTGATGATCATCGTGGCGTTCGGCCAGCTCTTCGTGGCCAGCGTGCTCATGCTGGTCTACTCCTGGCAGCTCACGCTGCTGGTGTGGGTGTGCTTCGTGCCGCTGATGATCGCGCTGCCGCGGTTCCAGCGGCTGTTGTCGCGGGCGTACACGACCGTGCGCGAGCGGACCGGCGACATGCTCGCCGCGGTCAGCGAGTCCGTCGTCGGCGCCGCCGTCATCAGGGCCTACGCCTCCGAGCGGCGTACCGCGGACCGCATCGACAAGGCCGTGGACGCCAACAGGGCCGCGCAGATCAAGGCGCAGACCATCGTCGGCTTCGTCTTCCCGCTGACCGAGATCGTCGCCGCGCTGGCCATCGCCGGGATCGTGCTGCTCGGCGTCCGGCTCGGCGTGTCCGGCGACATCACCGCGGGCAAGCTGGTGGCCTTCCTCTTCCTGGTCACGCTGTTCGTCTCGCCGCTGCAGACCGCCACCGAGGTGCTGAACGAGGCCCAGAACGCGGTGGCCGGGTACCGCCGCATCCTGGGCGTCCTGGACACCCCGCCGGACGTCGCCGACCCCGGCGAGAAGGGCGTGCGGCTGCCCAGGGGCCCGATCTCGGTGGCCTTCGAGAACGTGCACTTCTCCTACCCGGGCGGCCCTCCCGTGCTGCGCGAGGTCTCGCTGGAGATCCCGCCGCGCTCGCGCGTCGCCGTCGTCGGCGAGACCGGGTCGGGCAAGACCACGTTCGCCAAGCTGCTGACCCGGCTCATGGACCCGGTCGGCGGCCGTGTCACGGTGGACGGCCACGACCTGCGCGACGTGCGCTTCTCCTCCCTGCGCGAACGCATCGTCATGGTCCCCCAGGACGGCTTCCTGTTCGACGGCACCCTGGAGGACAACGTCCGGTACGGCAGGCCGCCGGCCACCCGCGAGGAGATCCAGCTCGCGATGACCGAGCTGGGCCTGGCCGACTGGGTCGAGGGCCTGCCGGCGGGCCTGGACACGCCCGTCGGCCAGCGCGGGGAGTCGCTGTCGGCGGGCGAGCGCCAGCTCGTCGCCCTGGCCCGCGCCTACCTCGCCGACCCCGACCTGCTGCTGCTGGACGAGGCCACCTCGGCCGTCGACCCGGCCACCGAGGTGCGTCTGGCCCGCGCGCTGGAGGGCGTCACCAGGGGCCGCACGGCCGTCTCGATCGCCCACCGGCTCTCGACGGCGGAGAACGCCGACGAGGTGCTGGTGTTCGACGCCGGCCGCCTGGTGCAGCGCGGCCCGCACGCCGAGCTGGTCACCCAGCCCGGCGTCTACGCCGATCTGCACGCCTCCTGGGTCTCGGCGGCGCACTCCTGAGCGCGCGTCCCTAGTCGAGGGCGGCGGCGAACGTCACGCTCGTGCCCGCGGGGCCGGACACGATCGTGATGTGGTCGCACAACATCCGGGTCAGCCACAGCCCCCGCCCGCGGAACTCCAGCCCCGCGGGCGGGCGCGCCTCGCTCATCCAGCCGGGCGGCAGCCCCGGGCCCTGGTCGGTGACCTCGCACCACAGCCGTCCCTCGCCCGACCACAACCGCAGTCGCCCCTGGCCGCCGCCGTGCAGGACCGCGTTGGTGGTGATCTCGTTGACCGCCAGCACGAAGTCCTCCAGCCGCCGGCCGCTCAGCCCCTCGTAGGCGGCCTGCTCGGCCACGGCCCTGCGCAGGAACGTGATGCGCCCGCGGGCGAAGGTCGCGCGCAGCACCTGCCTACCCATCGCCCACCCGGCGGACGACGACGTGCGTGTCGGCCCTGACCAGCCGGAGCACCCGGGCCACCCGCTCGGCGCAGACGACCACGGTCGAGCCGTACGGCCTGGCCGCGGCCGTGACGGTCAGCAGCCGGGCCGATCCGGCGTCGATGAAGTCGAGGTGGGAGGCGTCGATCACGACCTGCCCCGGCTCCTTCTGCAGCGGCGACAACACCGAGCCGAACGCCGGCCTGTTGGTCAGGTCGACGTCGCCCCATACCCGCAGACCCGGCGGCGAGGAGGTGCTGGCGAAGCGCAGCAGGGCCTGCTCGGGCGCGATGGGGTGCACCGCGGTGGCCCGCTCGATGGCGTCGAGGGGGAACAGCTCGCGGTCGTACTGGCACACCGCGGCCAGCCAGCGCTCGCCGAACAGCTCGTTGGCGGTGGCCTCGAACGCCGCCTGGGCCTGCGCGTCGCGCGCTCCCCAGGAGGCGTCGATCAGCGCGTAGACGCCGTGCTGGCCGTGCCTGCGCGCCCGGTGGTGGGCGTCGGCCAGGGAGTGCAGCAGGCGGTCGGGGTCGAGGCGGCCGTCGGTGAAGTGCGTGTCGGCGCAGGAGAGGATCTCCACCTGCCCGGCCGCCTCGGCGTCGTCGAACCCCGGGACGAGCGGCGCCAGCCAGCCCCGGGTGCGCTCAGGGGTCTCCGCATGGGTGATGATCACCACCTTGGTCCGGCGGCGCAGCCCGTTGAGTGTGAACTGCCTGGTCGTCGTCATGCGCTCCCGCTCGCCCTCGAACGGCAGGCAGACGTGGTCCCCCAGATCCGGGTCGAGGACCGAACCCGCGACGTGCACCACGATGTGTCCTCCCTAGCACGCGTCGCCTAGAAATTACCGTGATGCCCGCGATCACGTAGCGCGTTCTCGGCAAAACACACCGTCACCCGTTCCCGCCGGTGTACGTTTTCGGCGGGGCCGCCCAGGAAGGGTCATGAAAGGCATGGGCGTGGACGTACTGGAGACGACGCACAGCAGGCACGGGGACATCGTGGTGGTCGCCCTCGCGGGCGAGGTCGACGTGGACAACGTCGCCCGGGTCAGGAGGTGCCTCGACGAGGCGATGGCGGCCGACGGCACGCGGCTGGTGGTCGACCTGACCGGGCTGACCTTCATCGACACCACCGGGCTCGGGGTCCTGGTGCGCCAGCTCGCCGCGTTGCGCGACAGGGACGGCACCATGGCGCTGGTGGCCTCCGACGGCCAGGTGCTGCGGCGGCTGCGCAGGACGAACCTGGCTTCCCTGTTCCCCATCCATGACACCTTGTCGCAGGCGCTGGCCCAGCCGGAGGCGGGAGCACGGGGGAGGGCTGGTTGAATGGCACCATGTCCCTCGACCCCGAGATCGCCGCACGGCTGAAGCGCAACGCGGACGGTCTCGTGCCCGCCATCGCCCAGCAGCACGACACCGGCGAAGTGCTCATGATGGCCTGGATGAACGACGAGGCGCTGCACCTCACGCTCACCACCGGCCGGGCCACCTACTGGTCGCGCAGCCGCGACCGGCTGTGGGTCAAGGGCGACACCTCCGGGCACGTCCAGCACGTCAAGAGCGTGGCCCTCGACTGCGACGGCGACACCATCCTGCTCAAGGTCGACCAGGTCGGCGCCGCGTGCCACACCGGCGACCGCACCTGCTTCGACGCCGGTCTGCTCGGTTAGCGGCTCCCGGCATGACGTCTGGTGAGGTTTCCGGCAAGGGCTCCGGGAACGGGCGGCGCGAGTTGTGGGCGTGGCTGGCGCTGACCGTCCTGGGGAGCTGCCTGGTGCTGCTGGCGGCCGGTCAGGTCTGGGTGCGGGTGCTCGGCGCGCAGGCCGCCGACGCGGTCGCGCCGACCGGCGGCGACCTGAGCCCCGTGCTCTCGCCGCTGGCGCTGGCGGGGCTGGCGGGCGTGGTGGCCGTGCTGGCGACCAAGGGCGCCGGGCGCCGGGTCGTCGGCGCGCTGGTCGCGCTCTGCGGCGCGGGCGCGGCGGCGGGCACGTGGGCGGGGCTGGCCTCGGCCACCGTGACCGGCTGGCTGCGCGAGCACAACGCGGTCCGCGCGGTGGCCGGCCTGCCCTGGGAGCCGGTGCCGGGCTGGCCGGTCGTGGCCGGGCTCGGCGCGTTGCTGCTCCTGGCCGGCGGCGTGCTGGCCGCGGTGCGCGGCGGCAGGTGGGCGGGCATGTCGTCGCGCTACGACAGGGCCGCTGACGCGACGGACGAGCGGGCGGGCGACAGGCCGGGCGCGGTCGCGGCCACGGCCCGCAGGGGTCATGAGGACCGCGAGTTGTGGGACGCCCTCGACCGCGGCGACGACCCCACGGAGTCCCCGGAACCCCGCTGAGGTCGGTAGTTACGAAATCTCCACGGTTCTGAACCTCTGTCTGCTTGGCAAACGTTTTCTCAATAAGCTGCCGTTGCAACTCGCCAAAAGACAAGAGGAGCCAGCTCATGAGCTACGGGGACCAGGGCGGCAGCGGGGGTCACGGCGCGCAGCCCCCCGGCGGAGGTTACGGCCAGCAGCCGCCCACCGGCGGCGGCTACGGCCAGGGCCCGGCCTACGGCCAGCAGCCCCAGAGCGGCGGCTACGGCCAGCAGCCCCAGCACGGCGGGGGTTACGGCCAGCAGCCGCAGAGCGGTGGCGGTTACGGCCAGCAGCCGCAGAGTGGCGGCGGCTACAACCAGCAGCCGCCCAGCGGCGGCGGTTACGGCTACAACCAGCAGCCGCCGAGCTACCCCCAGGAGCCTTTGGGTTACGGCCAGCAGCCGCAGCCCCCGAGCGGCGGCTACGCCCAGCCGGGCTACGGCCAGCAGAATTACGGGCAGCAGGGCTACGGCCAGCCCGGCTACGGCCAGTACGGCGCCCCGCAGCAGCCCCGCTCCACCAACGGCATGGCGGTGGCCTCGCTCATCCTGGGCATCGTCGGCCTGGTCACCTGCGGCGCGACCAGCATCGTCGGCGTCGTCCTCGGCCACATCGCGCTCAACCGCATCAAGCGCACGGGGGAGGAGGGCCAGGGCATGGCGATGGGCGGCCTGGTGACCTCCTACATCATGGTCGTGCTGTTCGTGCTGTTCTGGATCTTCTTCGGCGGGTTCTGGCTGACCCTGATCGGCATCGGCTCGGCGGCCTCCGTCAGCGACTACTCGTGAACGGGCGGGGCGCAGCGTGACGCCCCGCTTGCGGTGTGATTACGAATTGTCCGCAACGTGGGCGTTAGTCCACGTAGGGAATGCTTTATCGCTAGGCTGCCGCGCGCAACTCGCTTCACGCTGACGACATGAGGAGTCACGAGCATGAGTTACGGAAACCAGGGCGACGGCGGTTACGGCGCCCAGCCGCCCGGCGGCGGTTACGGGCAGCAGCCGCCGAGCGGTGGTGGCGGCTACGGCCAGCAGCCGCCCAGCGGCGGCGGTTACGGCGGCGGCTACGGCCAGCAGCCCCCGAGTGGCGGCGGCTATGGTGAGCAGCCCCCCGGTGGCGGCTACGGCCAGCAGCCCCCGAGCGGTGGCGGCTACGGCCAGCCCCCTGGCGGCGGTTACGGGCAGCCGCCCGGTGGCTACCCCGGTGGCGGTTACGGCCCCGGCGGCGGCGGCACCCCGCCGGACAACCAGCTGGTCCCGGCGATCCTCACCACCCTGTTCTGCTGCCTGCCCCTCGGCATCGTGGCGATCGTGAAGTCGTCGCAGGTCAACTCCAAGTGGCAGGTCGGCGACATCCAGGGCGCCATGCAGGCGGCCGAGGAGGCCAAGACCTGGTGGAAGCGCAGCCTGATCTTCGGCGCCATCGCCATCGTCCTGCTCATCATCTTCTACGTGGTGGTGTTCGTGCTGCTCGCCGCCTCGACGAGCAGCTACGGCTCGTACTGACGGACTGGGATACTGACGGCATGGACATCGCAACAACCGGGCGGCGGGGGACGGGGCGGCTGAAGGGCCTGCTCGCGCCGCTCGGTGTTGCGGCCGCGGCGGGGGCCGTGTTCGGCGTGGTCGGCGTGGTCGACCCCAACCAGCCCGGCCACTACCCGACCTGCCCGTTCCTGTGGGTCACCGGCCTCTACTGCCCGGGCTGCGGCACGCTGCGCACGATCCACGCGCTGGCCCACCTCGACCCGCTGGCCGCCCTGGGGCTCAATCCGCTGGCCGTCGCCATGATCCCGTTCCTGCTGTTCTGGTGGGGCCGGTGGGTCGTACGGGCGTGGCAGGGCAGGCCGCGGCGCACCACTTTGGCCCATCCGGCGTGGCTGTGGGCCTTCCTCGGGGTCGTGATGGTCTACTGGGTCGTCCGAAACCTCCCCTTCGGGGCGTTCCTCGCGCCGTAGTACGGGCCCTGTGGCGAGGTGACCCCGGTGGGGCCGATACCATCGCAGGACAAGGCCGAGAGCGGACGCGAGGCGAACTCTCTGCCACCCCCACTGTCAACCGGAGGGACCCCAAGCGCGTGAGTGAGCGGACGGAAGGACCGAGTGTCCTCGACGACATCCTCGAAGGGGTGCGCGCCGATCTCGCCGCACGTCAGCAGGCCGTGTCGATCGACGAGCTCAAGCGGCGAGCCGAGCGGGCCCAGGGGCCCAGAGACGCGATGGCCGCCCTCGGGGGTGACAGGATCTCGGTGATCGCCGAGGTCAAGCGGTCGAGCCCGTCCAAGGGCGCGCTCGCCGCCATCGCCGACCCCGCCGCGCTCGCGGCCGACTACGAGGCCGGCGGCGCCCACGTGATCAGCGTGCTGACCGAGCGGCGCAAGTTCGGCGGCAGCCTGGAGGACCTGGCGGCCGTCCGCGCCCGCGTCGACATCCCCATCCTGCGTAAAGATTTCATCCTCACCTCCTACCAGCTCTGGGAGGCCCGGGCCCACGGCGCCGACCTGGCGCTGCTGATGGTCGTCTGCCTGGAGCAGGAGGCGCTGGTGTCGCTGATCGAGCGGGCCGAGTCCATCGGGCTCACCCCGCTGGTCGAGGTGCACACCGAGGAGGAGCTGGAGCGGGCGGTCGCCGCCGGGGCGCGGGTCATCGGGGTCAACGCGCGTAATTTGAAGACTCTTGAGGTCGACCGCGACGTCTTCGCGAAGCTGGCGCCGAAGATCCCGGATAATGTGATCAAGATCGCCGAGTCGGGCGTGCGCGGCCCGCACGACCTGCTCGCCTACGCCAGGGGTGGCGCCGACGCCGTCCTGGTGGGGGAGAGCCTGGTCACCGGCAAGGATCCGCGCAAGGCCGTGGAGGCGCTGGTGACCGCCGGCGCTCACCCGTCGACGCGCCCCGACCACTCAGCAGAGGGATAGCAGTGGCTAACGAAGGCTCCATCCTCAGCGCCGCCGACCTGGCCGGCGGCGCGGCGTACGGCAACGACCCCGACCTGCACGGCAAGTTCGGCATCTTCGGCGGCCGCTACGTGCCCGAGGCGCTGATCCCCGCGCTCGACGAGGTGGCCGCCGTCTACGACAAGGCCAAGACCGACCCCGAGTTCCTGCGCGAGTTCGACCACCTGCTGCGCACCTACGCCGGCCGGCCGACCACGCTGACCGACGTCGCGCGCTTCAGCCAGGAGGCCGGCGGCGCGCGCATCGTGCTCAAGCGGGAAGACCTCACCCACACCGGCGCCCACAAGATCAACAACGTGCTCGGCCAGGCGCTGCTGACCAGGCGCCTGGGCAAGAAGCGGGTGATCGCCGAGACCGGCGCAGGCCAGCACGGCGTGGCCACGGCCACCGCGGCCGCCCTGCTCGGCCTGGAGTGCGTCATCTACATGGGCGCGGTCGACTGCGAGCGCCAGGCGCTCAACGTGGCCCGGATGAAGCTGCTCGGCGCCACCGTGGTGCCCGTCCACAACGGCTCCAAGACGCTGAAGGACGCCATCAACGAGGCGTTCCGCGACTGGGTGACCAACGTCGACACCACCCACTACCTGTTCGGCACCGTCGCCGGGCCCCACCCGTTCCCCGAGATCGTGCGCGACTTCGCCCGCATCATCGGCGTCGAGGCCCGTCGCCAGATGCTGGAGCTGACCGACGGGCTGCCCGACGCGGTGTGCGCGGCGGTCGGCGGCGGCAGCAACGCCATCGGCATCTTCCACGCCTTCATCGGCGACGAGGGCGTGGCCCTGCACGGCTACGAGGCGGCCGGCCACGGCCTGGAGAGCGGCGAGCACGCGCTCACCCTCACCGCCGGCTCGGTGGGCGTGCTCCACGGCTCGCGCACGTACGTGCTCCAGGACGACGAGGGCCAGACGATCGAGTCCCACTCGATCTCGGCCGGCCTCGACTACCCGGGCGTCGGCCCCGAGCACGCCTGGCTGAAGGACTCCGGCCGCGCCACCTACCACGGCGTCACCGACGACGAGGCCATGGCGGCGTTCTCGCTGCTGGCCAGGACCGAGGGCATCATCCCGGCCATCGAGTCCTCCCACGCGCTGGCGGGCGCGCTGAAGCTGGGCCGCGAGCTCGGCCCCGACTCGACGATCCTGGTCAACCTGTCCGGGCGCGGCGACAAGGACATGGGCACCGCCATGAAGTACTTCAACCTCTGACGCCCCCGGCAGCGCGGCGCGGGTGACCGGACGACGGCCTGCGGCAGGGCATCATGGTGGGACTCGACCTTCGAAACGGACAGACATGACGACTCTTCAGACGGTTTTCGCCAAGGCGAAGGCGGACAACCGGGCCGCGCTCGTCGGCTACCTGCCTGCCGGCTTCCCGTCCAAGGACGGCGCGATCGCCGCCGCCGCGGCCCTGGTCGAGGCGGGCTGCGACGTCATCGAGATCGGCCTGCCCTACTCCGACCCGCTCATGGACGGGCCGACGATCCAGGACGCGGTGCACCGCTCGCTGCTCAACGGCACCCGCATCGCCGACGTGATGCGCACCGTCGAGGGGGTCGCCGCCACGGGGGCCGCCACGCTCGTCATGACGTACTGGAACCCGATCGACCGCTACGGCGCCGACCGGTTCGCCCGTGACCTGGCCAACGCGGGCGGCGTGGGCACGATCACGCCCGACCTGACGCCGGAGGAGTCCGAGCCGTGGCGCACCGCCTCGGCCGACGCGGGCATCGACACGGTGTTCCTGGTGGCGCCCAGCTCCACGGAGGAGCGCATCAAGGCCGTGGTCGACTGCTGCACCGGCTTCGTCTACGCCGCCTCGCTGATGGGCGTCACAGGCGCCAGGGAGAGCGTGAACTCGGCGGCCGAGGGCCTGGTCAAGCGCACCCGCGCGCACACCGACCTGCCCGTCTGCGTGGGCCTGGGCGTCGGCACGGGCGCGCAGGCGGCCGAGGTGGCCCGCTACGCCGACGGCGTGATCGTGGGGTCGGCGTTCATCCGCCGCATCCTCGACGCGCCCGACGAGGCCGCCGGGCGCGAGTCGATCATGGCGCTGGCCGGCGACATGGCCCGCGGCGTGCGCCGCTGAGCCCTCTGCGGGCTGTCCCGATCATCACGAAGGCGCGTCCCCCGAGCGGGGGCGCGCCTTTCGTCATGTCGTGCCGCGGGGGTCAGCCCAGGTCGGGCTCCGCGCGCAGTTCCAGGGCCGGGCCCACCTGGTCCAGCTCCAGGACGACGATCTCGTTCGTCCCGGCGCTCAGCAGCGGGGCCGGGACGTAGAGGGTGCGCTGCGGGCCGCGGTCCCAGTAGCGGCCCAGGCAGAAGCCGTTCACCCAGACATACCCCTTGCCCCAGCCGGGCAGCGCGAGGAACGTGTCGGCGGGCTCGTCCACCTCCAGGATGAACCGGAAGAACGACCTGGGCCCGGCCTGCGAGCCGTCGGCGAACGGCACCGCGGAGACGTCCTGCAGCGGGATCGGCCGCGCGCTCCACCCGTTCAGGTACTGCTGGTGGTGCAGGACGCCGCCGGTCAGGCCCTTGCTCTCGCCGGTCAGCGGCCCGTAGTTCGTCCGTCCCATCGACTCCACCAGCAGCTCCACCGTGGCGGGGCCGGACACCGTCACCTCCGGCTCCTCGGCGTCGCGCTCGAACACCCCGGCGAGCCGGCCGTCCACGAACACGTGCGCCCGGTCGCGCAGCCCGGGCAGCCGCAGCCGGTACGCGCCGCGCGGCCCCGGCACCTCCGTCCGGTACAGCACCAGCCCGTGCTCCAGCCCCAGCTCCTCGAACGACGGCGGCACCGGCGCGCTCGTCCCCGGCCCCGCCACCGCCTCCAGCGCGTCGCCCAGCGACACCGACTGGACCGGCCGCAACGTCGCCGGCGGCAGCACGGCCGGGACCGGCGGCACCGCAGGCGGCTCGCCCGCGTACCGCGACAACACCTCGCGGAAGCGCCAGAACTTCTCGGTGGGCGCCCCGCGCTCGTCGATCGGCGCGTCGTAGTCGTAGGAGGTGACGGTCGGCCGCCAGTCGCCCATCGCCCGCTCGCCGGCCTGGTTGGCGCCCGCCCAGGTGCCGAAGTTGGTGCCGCCGTGCGCCATGTACAGGTTCACCGACGCGCCAAGCTCAAGGATGCGCTCCAGGACGGCGGCCGCGTCACCGGCGTCCCTGGTCATGTGCTTGTGGCCCCAGTGGTCGAACCAGCCGCACCAGAACTCCATGCAGAACGGCGGGTCGTCCGGCCGGTGCTCGCGCAGCGCGGCGAACGCCCGGTCGGGGTCGGAGCCGAAGTTCACCGTGGCCAGCACGCCCGGCAGGGTGCCGCCGGTCAGGTACCAGTCGGCCGGGCCGTCGGAGGTGAACAGGGGCACCTCGACGCCCCTGGCCGTCAGGCCGTCGGCCAGGTGGCGCAGGTAGGCCAGGTCGCTGCCGTAGGAGCCGTACTCGTTCTCCACCTGGACCATGATCACGTTGCCGCCGCGGGTCACCTGCCGCTCGACGACCTGCGGGAGCAGCCGGTCGAAGTAGCGGTCCACGTGGCCCAGGTACTCGGGGTCGCAGGTCCTGATCCGGCCGGTGAGCCAGGCGGGCAGGCCGCCGTTGTCCCATTCGGCGCAGATGTAGGGGCCCGGCCGGACGATCGCCAGCAGCCCCTCCTCGGCCGCCGCGTCCAGGAACGCGCCCAGCTCCTCCATCCGGCGGAACTCGCCCATGCGCGGTTCGTGCAGGTTCCACGGCACGTACGTCTCGACGGTGTTCAGCCCCATCGCCCGCAGCATCGCCAGCCGGTGCCGCCACTGCCCGGGATGCACCCGGAAGTAGTGCATGGCGCCCGACAACACCCTGAACTCGGCACCGTCGAGCCGGAACACTCCGTTCTCGACCGAGAAAATACCCATAACTGTTCCTCCGATAGGATTTCGCGCCCCGCAACCCTGCCAAGACCGCAGGTCAACGGCCATGGACAAACCCAGACAACCTGTTGGACTCACCCGCGGAGACCGGATGACCCCGCCCTACGACAAGTGGATGCAGTACCTGACCCCCGGGCCCGCCCATCGCGGGCTCGGTCTGGTGTGCCTCGGCGTCGGGCGGCAGGAGGGGCGGCTGCCCACGGTCGGGCCGCGCACCCTGCAGCACCACGTGGCCGTCCTGGTGACCGCGGGCCGCGGCTGGTTCTCCCAGGGGGAGGGGCCCGTCGTCGACGTCGTCGCGCCCGCCGTCATCTGGCTCCTGCCCGGCGTACGCCACCACTACGCGCCCGACGAGGCCGGCTGGGACGAGTGGTTCGTCGACTTCACCGGCCCCGCCGCCACCGCCTACCAGGACCTCGGCTTCGTGGACGCCGGCAACCCGGTCACCCCGCTCACCACGGCGGAACCGGCCGCCCACGCCATCGGCCGCATCGCCCAGGCGTGCCGCAGGGGCGGCCCGTACCTGGAGGTGGAGACCTCGGCCATCGTGCACGAGGTCCTGGTCGCCCTCAGGCGCAGCCGCGCCGACGAGGACCCCTACGGCGACCCGGTGCTGGCCGGGCTGGCCAGGGACGCGTGCCTGCCGGTGCCGGTCGCCGAGCACGCCAGGCGCCTCGGCATGCCGCTGACCGAGCTGCGCCGCGCGGTGCGCCGGCTGGCCGGGTGCAGCCCCAAGGACTACGTGCTGTCCATCAGGCTCAACCGGGCCAAGGACCTGCTGGCCACGACGGACCTGCCGGTCGCCGCCGTGGCCCGGCGCGTCGGCTACGACGACCCGGCCTATTTCACCAGGTTGTTCACCCGCCGCGCCGGTCTGCCGCCGAGCGAATTCCGGGCGCAGCAGTATCGTGGACTTCCTACCATTTCATGAACGGGACTCTGCCTTAGCCGACGCTTATCCCGAGCGTGATCAGATGATGTCCCGGTACTGTGCGCATTCCCGGCGCAGAGAAAGAGGAGATCACCCGTGGCCGCGTCACAACCGTCACACAACGGCAGATCGGCGATACCCTGGGTGACGACCGTCGCCCGGCTGATCCTGGGGGGCGTGCTGATCGCGGCGGGGGCGCTGAAGATCGGCAATCCGTCCGACTCCGTGGTCGCGGTCAAGGCGTACCAGCTGCTGCCCGAGTCGATCGCCGAGATGGTGGGCTATGTCCTGCCGATCCTGGAGATCGTCGTCGGCGTGCTGCTGGTCGTCGGTCTGCTGACCAGGGTGGCAGCGGTGATCGCCGCGCTGCTCATGTTCGCCTTCGTGTTCGGCATCGCCTGGGCCTGGGCGCACGGCCTGCGGATCGACTGCGGCTGCTTCGGCGGTGGCGGCCAGCTGGAGACAGGACAGGAGCCGGCCTACCTGCTCGACATCCTGCGCGACTTCGGCCTGGTGCTGCTCGGCGCATGGACGGCCCGCTTCCCGCCGGGACGGTTCGCCCTCGACGGGGCGCTCGGACTGGCGGGTGCCGTGGAGGACACAGGTGACGAAGAGGAGATCGAGGATGAGCAAAGCGCAGCGCACCAAGTCTGACGGGAACATGTCGGCGCGCGAGAAGATCCGGGAGCAGCAGGCGGCGGCCCGCGCCCAGGAGAAGCGCAAGAAGCTGGTGACCTACACCACGGCGGCCGTGGTCGCGGTGGCCGCGGTCGGCCTCGGCGCGTGGTGGTCGATCAGCTCCTCCAAGTCGGAGCAGGCCGGGGCCGACCTCGCGCCGATCACCCTGCAGCCCGACGGCAGCGCCGTGATGGCCAAGGCGGGCGTGACGCAGCCGGTGGTCGACATCTACGAGGACTTCCAGTGCCCGGTCTGCAAGGAGCTGGAGCGGGTCAGCGGTTCGACCTTCAAGAACCTGGCCGCCGAGGGCAAGGCCAAGGTCGTCTTCCACCCGATCACGATCTTCTCCAGGGAGCCGACGAAGGGCAACTCCGTACGCGCGGCGGCGGCCGCCCGCTGCGTCGCCGACGGCAAGCAGTGGATGGCCTTCCACGACCTGATCTACAAGAACCAGCCGGCCGAGACCGTCGAGGGGTTCAAGACCGACCAGCTCGTCGAGTGGGGCAAGGAGGCCGGGGTCACCTCGCCCGATTTCGAGAGTTGCGTCACGTCCCAGAAGCACGCTCCCGCCGTGCTGACCGACAGTTCGAAGATCATGTCGGCGCAGTCGATCGAGGGCACGCCCACCGTGAAGCTCAACGGCACCAGCATCGGCGAGGCGGCGTTCTCGCCGCAGCAACTTCGCGATGCGGTCACGAAGGCCGCCAAGTAGCCGCAGGCTGCGCTACCCTCACCTGACATGCCCCTAGCCTCGATTCCCAGCCCTTCCCAGGGGGTCTGGTATCTCGGAATCATCCCGATCCGGGCCTATGCCCTGTGCATCGTGCTCGGCGTCGTCGTCGCCGTCTGGCTGAGCGAGCGGCGCTGGGTCGCCCGCGGCGGCCAGAAGGGGACGATCATCGACATCGCCGTCCCCGCGGTGATCTTCGGTCTGATCGGCGGCCGGCTCTACCACGTCATCACCGACTGGCAGACCTACTTCGGCAGCCGTGCGATCAAGGAGCCGTACCAGGCCCTGTTCATCTGGGAGGGCGGGCTCGGCATCTGGGGCGCGATCGCGCTCGGCGGCGTCGGCGTGTGGTGGGCCGTGCGCAAGCGCGGCATCTCCATGAGCGCCGTCGCCGACACGGTCGCGCCGGGCATCGCCTTCGCACAGGCCATCGGCCGCTGGGGCAACTGGTTCAACCAGGAGCTCTACGGCGGCCCGACCACGCTGCCGTGGGGCCTGGAGATCGACGTCGACCACGGCGGCGAGCCGGGCGTGCTGTACCACCCGACCTTCCTGTACGAGTCACTGTGGGACGTCGCGCTCGGCTTCCTGCTCATCCTGGCGGGCAAGCGGTTCGCGCTGCGGCACGGGCGGCTGTTCGCCCTCTACGTCGCCGGGTACACGCTGGGCCGCTTCTGGATCGAGGGCCTGCGCATCGACCCGGTCGGCGGGGTCGACCACGCGGTGACCTTCCTCAGCCTGCGGCTCAACCAGTGGACGTCCATCGTGCTGTTCGTCGGCGCGCTGGTCTACCTCTGGCTGACCAGGAACAAGGACACCGAGGAGCGGGTCGTGCCGCTCGACCTGGCGGTCGATCCGGCGCACGAGAGCGGCCAGGCCGATCCCGGCTCGTCCGACGCGCCGGCCGCCGTGGCCGCCGAGCCCGTCGAGCCCGGCGAACCGGCTGAGCCCGCCGAACCCTCCGACACCGACGCGGACGACGATGCCGCGACGAAGGAGAAGAACCCGCGATGACCGGCGGCGCGGAGATCCACCATCGCCATCGCGACGTCAGCGGGGGCTGGTTGCGGCCCTCGGTGTTCGGCGCGATGGACGGCCTGGTGTCGAACTTCGCGCTCATCGCCGGTGTCGCGGGCGGCACCGCCACCACCAAGGTCGTCGCCCTCAGCGGCGTGGCCGGGCTGGCCGCCGGGGCCCTGTCCATGGCGGGCGGCGAGTACGTCTCCGTGGCCAGCCAGCGCGAACTGGCCCAGGCCGAGATCGCCGTGGAGCAGCGGGAGCTCGCCGGCAACCCGGAGGCGGAGCTGGCCGAGCTGGCTCAGTCGTTCGTGGACAAGGGGGTGGAGCCCGACCTCGCCGCGGCGGTGGCCGGGCAGATCTCCCGCAATCCCGAGCGGGCCCTTGAGATCCACACCCAGAACGAGCTGGGTGTCGTACCCGGCGCGCTGCCCTCGCCGAAGGTGGCGGCGGTGTCGTCGTTCCTGTCGTTCAGTGTGGGGGCGGTGCTGCCGCTCCTGCCGTACCTGTTCGGAGTCGAGGGGCTTACCTTGTCGGCCGTGGTGTCGTGCGCGGCGTTGTTCGGGGCGGGCGCGCTGGTGTCCGCCGTGACGGCGCGCAGCTGGTGGTACTCGGGGTTGCGTCAGCTCGTGGTGGGCGCGGTGGCCGCGGGGATCACGTACGGGCTGGGCAACCTGATCGGGGCGTCAGGACTGTGAGATCGGGACGACGCTCCGGCGACTCCGCCGACCCCTCCGGCACCGGCCCCAACACTCCGGGCACCGACGGCGCTTCCGGCGGGTATGGCGGTTCTCCTGGCACCTATGACGCTTCCGGCCGTTCCGGTGGTGGTCCTGGGGCTTATGACGGTTCCGGTCGTTCCGGTGGTGGTCCTGGGGCCTATGACGCTTCCGGTCGTTCCGGCGGTGCTCCTGGCGCGCCCGGCGCTGCTGGCGGGGCCGGGGGCGGCGGGCGAGCCGGTGGTTCGCGTGGCGGGCGTGGCGCGGGGTCCGGGAGGGCTCGTCGCCGTTCCGCTGCTCGCGCCGCTGAGGCCGCGGCCCCCGAGCAGCCGGCGACCGGTGGCGACGGCGGACAGGACCTCTGGGCGGCCCGCCGCGCCGCCCGCCCCCCACAGCCCGCCGACGCGGGCTGGGCCGCCCGCCCACCCGTCCCCCAGGGGCCCGACGCTTCCTGGCCCTCTCAACCCGCCCCTCAGAACTCCGACGCACAGTGGGCGGCTCGTTCCGGGTCACCGGGCTCGAACGCGCAGTGGCCCGCTGGTCACGCCGCCTCTCAGGGCTCGAACGCGCAGTGGCCTGCTGGTTCCGGCTCCCAGGGGTCCGACGCGCAGTGGCCTGCTGGTTCCGCCGCCTCACAGGGCTCGAACGCCCAGTGGCCTGCTGGTTCCGGCTCGCAGGGCACGGACGCGCAGTGGCCCGCCGGCTCCGGCGCGCAGGGGTCGGACGCGCAGTGGGCGGCTCGTGGTGATGTGCAGGGGTCCGACGCTCAGTGGGCGGCTCGTGGTGAGCGGAGTGACGGTCATCGGCCCGCGTCCCCGGCTTCCGATGCCGGATGGGCCGCGCAGCCCGCCGCGCCGGAGGCGTCCACGCCCGCCGACGACGCCGACGCACCGCGCGGCAGACGTTCCCAGCGGGGCAGACGTTCCCAGGCAGCCGCGGAGTCCGGCCGGGGCAGGCGTGCCCAGGAGGGCGGAGAGGCGTCCCGGGGGAGACGCGCCCACGACGGTGGGGAGACGGCTCGCGGGAGGAGGCGGGCGCCGGACAACGACGACTCCGTCTGGGCCGCGAGCATGGACGACCTGGCGGAGGCCGCCCGTACGGGCCGTCGCAGCACGGCCACCGACGGCGGCGAGCAGTCCCGTCCGGGACGCCGGAGCGCCCCCGCGGACGGTGGCGGGCCCGACGACGCAGCCGAGGGCTTCGCCGCGTTCGGGGCGTCGGGATCGTCCGCGGAGTCCGGAAGGACCGGGGAGTCCGCCGAGTTCCCGACCGGCTCCGGGTCACGCAAACGGCGCCGCACACCGCGCTCCGACTGGCAGTTCCCGGTGCTCACCGAATGGGGCCTGCGTCCGGAGCAGCAGCGGCTGATCGTCATCATCGCCACGGTCATCGGCGTCGTCGCGGGCGCGACGGGGCTGGTGGCGGTCGTCGGCTCGCTCGGCGACTACGCCCCCGAGCGGGAGGCCAGCGCCGCCGTCCTCGGCCCGGACGCCGCCATGCCCATGTCCTACCAGGGCTGGAGCTCGCCCAAGCTGTTCGCGGCCCTGGCCGACCGGGCCAAGGACAGCCGGGAGCTCACCGACAAGGAGGTGTTCGGGCAGAGCGAGCTCGCGGTCTCCAAGAAGCTCACGCTCAAGCTCGCCGCCAAGCGCATCGACGCCGACTGCTCGGCCGCCCTGTGGGGCACGGCCCTGCTGGAGAAGGTGGCCGACGCCGACTGCCTCCAGGCGGCCCGCGGCCTGTACGTCAGCTCCGACGGTCGCTACGTCGGCCAGTACACGTTGCTCAACCTCAAGGACGGCCAGTCGGCCGGCGACCTGGTCGAATCCCTCAAGACGCTCTACCGGGGCGGCTGGGCACGGCCGTTGACCTCGTCGAAGGCGGCCTTCCCGGCGGGCGGCTACTCCGAGGGCGGCGGCTACGCGCTCGGCCACTACGTCGGCCTCGTCTGGCTCGGCAAGACCGACGGCCTCGACCCCACCGCCCGGGACGACTTCGTCTCCGTCACCCTGGCCCTGCGCGGCGCCGAGAAGTCCGTCTACCGCCGCGTCGTCGCGATCACAGGCCCGGCCTCGTGACGTCGCCTCGGGCGGCCGCGATCAAGGGAGCGGCCCTGATGACCCACGTCGGAGGTGCGGTCGTGCTGTCCCGCGTCGGGGGTGCCGCTCTGCTGTCCCGCGTCGGGGTGGGGTTCGCGGAGGCGGGTGCGTGATGTCCCGTCGTGTGGTCGTGGTGGCGGGGGTGGCCGTGGGGGTGCTGGCGGTCGCCGTGGCCGGGTGGTTGTGGCTGCGTTCGGGGGAGCCGCGGCCGGCCGCCTTCCGGGGCGAGCCCACCTCGGCCTTCTACGCGGCCGTCGACTCCCGTCAGGCCGACGCCGCGCCGCTGACCGCGCAGGAGGTCTTCACCGCTGAGACGCAGACGCTCGGCGCGCTGCGGCGGGTCTCCACGCAGGAGCACGACGACTGCGACGAGGTGTTGTGGGGAGCGTCGGCGTCCGGGTGCACGCAGGTGCTGGCGGCGGCGTACGAGGGCGACGGGCTGGCCGGGCAGTTCGCCATCTTCAACCTGCCCGACGGGCGCGCGGCCGACGCCCTGGTGGCGGCCCTGGGCAAGGACGGCTTCGTCCGGCAGGACGCCGCGTTCGACGCCGCCCGCAGCCGTGCGCAGGCGCGGGCCATGGGCCACTACGTGACGGTCAGCTGGGCGGGTGGCACGGTCTCCGCCGACGGCCTGGTCACGGCCCTGGTCGCCCTCGACGGCCTCGGCCGCGTGGTCCAGAACCGCATCCTCGCCGCCACCTGACCACCCACCTCCCACCCGGCCACCTGCCCGCTCGAAGGGGGCCGCGGTCGCCTGCCCGCTCGAAGGGGGGTGCGGTCGCTCGCTGCTCCGACAGTTGCCGCGGGTTCCCGGCTGGTCGCTTGCTGCTCGGAGGGTTGCGGTCGTCTGGCGGTTCGGCCGTCCTGCCGCCGCCTACTCACAACGCCGCTCCCGTCAGACGCCTTGCGCGGAGTCAGGGGTTGTGGTGGTGAGGGCGGTGACGGTGGTGGCGACGGCGGCGGGGAGATCGGCCAGGCGGTGGAGGGGGGCTTCCAGCGGGGTCAGCTCGTCGGACCAGGGAGCCGTCTGGCGGATGAGGGTGCGGGCCTCGTTCTTGGTGAGCGCCGTGCCCTGGTCGCGGGCCACCGCGATGAGGGCCTCCCGCCAGGTGTTGGCGAGTTTGGCGTGGCCGTTGTCGAGGATCCTGCGCAGCACCGCGTCGGCCGATCCGGCGGGTTGCGGGCGGCGTACGGCGTCGAGCGCCCCGCCCGTCCGGCGGAACTCGTAGACGCCGGACAGCGCCTCGGGCAGCGACGGCAGGTCGGCCCCCCACACGCGCACGTGCCCGGCGCGGGTGGCGAGCAGCACGCGGGGAAGCGCCGCCGCCAGCCCCGGCGGCAGCGCGACGGCCACCCGCTCGACGGCCGCCGCGTACGGCTTGGCCAGCCAGGTCGCCAGCCGCACCCGGGGCTGGGGCAGCTCCTTGGGCCACTCGCCCACCAGCAGGTCAGCCTCGAACCCGGCCAGATCGGACGCCGGGGCCGCCGCCGGGACCGACTCGACCGACTGGGGGCCCTGGGTGTAGATGGCCGTGGCCTGGCGGCCCAGCCGGGCGTTGACCGCCGGGCGGGTCTTGGTCGTGGGACGCAGCAGGTAGAGGTCGGCCGCCGAGCCGATCGCCTCCGCCCCGAAATAGCGATTGAAATCCGGATAGATCGCCTCGTAGGCGAGGTTGAGCTCCGACAACGCCTGCTGGACCTTGAAGGCCAGCATCGGCGTACGCTCGCTGGCCCCGTACGCCACCAGCACCCGCCCGTCGTCCTTCAGCCCCTCCACGGCGCGCGCCGCGAACAGCCCGATCCCCTCCGGCGTGTACGGCGGGTCGGTGAACGCCAGGTCGTGCTCCCGCGCCGAGGCCGGCAGCCCGAGCCGCAGGTCGGCCCAGCGCGTGCGGACCCCGAGCCCCTGCTCGTCGATGTAGGCCAGGATGCGCTCGTCGACGTCGACCACCGTGACGTCGGTCTCGGGATGGACCAGCTTGACGGCCAGCGAGGTCAGGTCGTGGTCGCCGACGCACAGCAGCCGCGCCCCGGGCAGCCAGAACCGCGCCCCGAGCAGCAGCGCGCGCCGCAGGGCCGTCTCGGGGGTCGCCGAGACGTGGTCGAGCACGTGACGGGCCCGCGGCGCGCCCGCGACCAGCGCGGTCAGGCGTTCGAGCACGCCGGGGTAGTGGGGGAGCAGGTGGGCCACCGGGTCTTCGGGCGGCGGCGCCATGGCCAGCAGGTCCTGGTAGGCGGGCGTGTCGCCGGGCGGCACCCGGAACGTCTCGCCCGAGCGCTCCAGGCGCACCTCGCGCAGCAGGGCCTCGACGGTCCGCCTGGAGGTGGCGGTCTCCCTCACCAGGCCGGCCAGGGACCACCACTGGCCGTCGCACAGGAGGGTGAGGGCGTGCCGCAGCCGCCTGCCGTCGACGCCCGCCTCGGCGAGCAGGCGCTCCACGCCGTCACGATCCATGCGCCAACCCTATCGAGGGGCGGGCCCGGCTCCGGCCGCCCGCCGGGGAGGGCCGGGCTCGTCCGCAAGGAGCTTTCCGGGGCTCGTGAGGGCCATGGGACAACAGGGGCGTGACCTGGGAATTCTGATGGCCGGGTCCGGGGTTTGGGATGGGGAGTTCGGATGCTGGAACCGTGCGCAATGTTCGCAATGCGGACGTGGCGGGCACCATTCCGGCATCGTGCGGTAATCTCTACCCACGATATGCAGCAGGGCCAACGTCGTCCCCGCCTGTAGAGCAGTTCTTGACAGACGAAGACGACGGGAGGGATTCAATGCCTGCTGCCCACCTCGGATTCCCCGAGCCTCAGGGCCTCTACCACCCCGCCAACGAGCATGATGCCTGCGGTGTCGCCATGGTCGCCGACGTCGCCGGACGCCGTGGGCACTCGATCGTGGTCAAGGCGTTGACGGCGCTGTGCAATCTCGACCACAGGGGAGCCAAGGGTAGCGAGCCGGACACCGGCGACGGAGCCGGGATCCTGACGCAGATCCCCGATGGGTTCTACCGCGCGAGCGTGCCGTTCGCGCTGCCCGAGGCCGGCGCGTACGCGACCGGCATCGCCTTCCTGCCGGCCGACGAGCAGGCCAGGGCCGTCGCCGTCGGCCTGATCGAGGAGATCGCGGCCGAGGAGGGCCTCACGGTGCTGGGCTGGCGGGACGTCCCCGTCGACCGCGCCCTGCCGGGCCCGAGCGCCCGCGCCGTCATGCCGCACTTCGCCCAGCTCTTCGTGTCGAGCCCCGGCGGCGAGCAGGGCCTCGACCTCGACCGGCTGGCCTTCTGCCTGCGCAAGCGGTCCGAGCACGAGGCGGACGTCTACTTCCCCTCGCTGTCGGCCCGCACGGTGGTCTACAAGGGGATGCTCACGCCCGACCAGGTGGAGCCGTTCTTCCCCGACCTGAGCGACGAGCGTTACGAGAGCGCGATCGCGCTGGTGCACTCGCGCTTCTCCACCAACACCTTCCCGAGCTGGCCGCTGGCCCACCCCTACCGGTACGTGGCGCACAACGGCGAGATCAACACGGTCAAGGGCAACCGCAACTGGATGCGGGCCCGCGAGGCGATGCTGGCATCGGCCCACATCCCGGGCGACATCTCGCGGCTCTTCCCGATCTGCGACCCCGACGGCAGCGACACCGCCAGCTTCGACGAGGCCCTGGAGCTGCTGCACATCGGCGGCCGGAGCCTGCCGCACGCGGTGCTGATGATGATCCCCGAGGCGTGGGAGAACCACACCGAGATGGATCCGGCGCGCCGCGCCTTCTACGAGTTCCACTCCTCCCTGATGGAGGCGTGGGACGGCCCGGCCTCGATCACGTTCACCGACGGCACCCTGGCCGGGGCCGTGCTGGACCGCAACGGGCTGCGTCCCGGGCGGTTCTGGGTGACCGCCGACGGGCTGGTCGTGCTGGCCTCGGAGGCCGGCGTGCTGGACTTCAAGCCCGAGGACGTCGTCCGCAAGGGCCGCCTGCAGCCGGGCCGCATGTTCCTCATCGACACCGCCCGCGGCAAGATCATCGAGGACGACGAGATCAAGGCCGAGCTGGCCGCCGCGCACCCGTACGAGGAGTGGCTGCACGCCGGGCTGGTCAGGTTCGAGGAGCTGCCCGCGCGGCAGCGGGAGATCCCCACGCACGAGGCGCTGGTCAAGCGGCAGCAGACCTTCGGCTACACCGAGGAAGAACTGCGCATCATCCTGTCGCCGATGGCCAGGTCCGGTGCCGAGCCGATCGGCTCGATGGGCACCGACACGCCGGTCGCGGTGCTGAGCGAGAAGCCGCGGCTGCTGTTCGACTACTTCACGCAGCTGTTCGCCCAGGTCACCAACCCGCCCCTGGACGCCATCCGGGAGGAGCTGGTCACCTCGCTGGCCAGCGTGCTCGGCCCCGAGGGCAACCTGCTCGACCCGGGCCCCACCTCCTGCCGCCAGCTCGTGCTGCCGTACCCGGTGATCGACAACGACGAGCTCGCCAAGATCATCCACATCAACGACGAGCACGACCTGCCGGGCTTCCACCCGCACGTCATCAGCGGCCTGTACGAGGTCGCCGGCGGCGGCCAGGCGCTGCTCGGCCGCCTTGAGGAGATCAGGGCCGAGGCGTCCAGGGCCATCGCCAACGGCGCGCGCATCATCGTGCTGTCCGACCGCGGCTCCTCCGACACGCTCGCCCCGATCCCGTCGTTGCTGCTCACCGGCGCGGTGCACCACCACCTGATCCAGGAGAAGACCCGGACCAAGATCGGTCTCGTCATCGAGACCGGCGAGGCCCGCGAGTGCCACCACATGGCGCTGCTCATCGGCTACGGCGCCGGCGCGGTCAACCCGTACCTGGCGATCGAGACCGTCGAGGACCTGGTCGACACCGGTGTGCTGCAGATCGGCAAGCACAAGGCGGTGCGCAACCTGATCAAGGCGTACGGCAAGGGCGTCATCAAGGTCATGTCCAAGATGGGCGTGTCCACGGTGGCCTCCTACACCGGCGCGCAGATCTTCGAGGCGCTCGGCCTGAGCCAGGAGGTCATCGACGCCTGCTTCACCGGCACGACGTCCCGCCTGGGCGGCGTCGGCTTCGACGTGCTGGCCGAGGAGACCGCCCAGCGCCACCGCCACGCCTACCCGCGGGCGGAGAACGCCCACCGCAGGCTCCAGGTCGGCGGCGAGTACCAGTGGCGGCGCGAGGGCGAGCCGCACCTGTTCAACCCCGAGACCGTCTTCAAGCTGCAGCACGCCACCCGCACCCGCCGCTACGAGATCTTCAAGGAGTACACGAGCCTCGTGGACTCCCAGGCCGAGCGGCTGATGACCCTGCGCGGCCTGTTCAAGCTGCGCAAGGGCCAGTCGATCCCGATCGACGAGGTCGAGCCGGTCGAGAGCATCGTCAAGCGCTTCTCGACGGGCGCGATGTCGTACGGCTCGATCTCGATGGAGGCGCACGAGACGCTCGCCATCGCGATGAACCGGCTCGGCGGCAAGTCCAACACCGGCGAGGGCGGCGAGGACCCCGAGCGCCTGTACGACGCCACCCGCAGGTCGGCGATCAAGCAGGTCGCCTCCGGCCGGTTCGGCGTCACCAGCGAATACCTGGTCAACGCGGCCGATCTGCAGATCAAGATGGCTCAGGGGGCCAAGCCCGGCGAGGGCGGCCAGCTGCCCGGCCACAAGGTCTACCCGTGGATCGCCAAGACCCGCCACTCCACGCCCGGCGTCGGCCTCATCTCGCCGCCGCCGCACCACGACATCTACTCGATCGAGGACCTGGCCCAGCTCATCCACGACCTGAAGAACTCCAACCCGGAGGCCAGGGTCCACGTGAAGCTGGTCGCCGAGGTCGGCGTCGGCACGGTCGCGGCGGGGGTGTCCAAGGCGCACGCCGACGTGGTGCTCATCTCCGGCCACGACGGCGGCACCGGCGCCTCGCCGCTGACCTCGCTCAAGCACGCGGGCGCGCCCTGGGAGCTCGGCCTGGCCGAGACCCAGCAGACGCTGCTGCTGAACGACCTGCGCGACCGCATCGTCGTGCAGGTGGACGGCCAGCTCAAGACCGGCCGCGACGTCGTCATCGCCGCCCTGCTGGGCGCCGAGGAGTACGGCTTCGCCACCGCCCCGCTGGTCGTCTCCGGCTGCGTGATGATGCGGGTCTGCCACCTCGACACCTGCCCGGTGGGCGTGGCCACGCAGAACCCCGAGCTGCGCAAGCGCTTCAGCGGCAAGCCCGAGTTCGTGGTCAACTTCTTCGAGTTCATCGCCGAGGAGATCCGCGAGTACCTGGCCGAGCTGGGCTTCCGCTCGCTCGACGAGGCGATCGGGCACGTCGAGATGCTCGACACCACGGCCGCCGAGAACCACTGGAAGGCCGGCGGGCTCGACCTGTCGCCGATCCTGCACCAGCCCGACCTGCCCGCGGGCACGCCCAAGCGGCGCACCGTCGAGCAGGACCACGGCCTGGAGCACGCCCTCGACAACACCCTGATCCAGCTCGCCGAGGGCGCGCTCGACGACGGCACCCCGGTCACGATGGAACTGCCCATCCGCAACGTCAACCGCACGGTCGGCACGATGCTCGGCTACCAGGTGACCAAGCGGTACGGCGGCCAGGGCCTGCCCGAGAACACCATCGACATCGCCTTCACCGGCTCGGCGGGCAACTCCTTCGGCGCGTTCGTGCCCCGCGGGATCACGCTGCGGCTGACCGGCGACGCCAACGACTACCTCGGCAAGGGCCTGTCGGGCGGGCGGATCACCGTCCGGCCGCACGAGGAGGCGCCGCTCGACGGGCACATCATCGCCGGCAACGTCACCCTGTACGGCGCCACGTCCGGCGAGGTGTTCGTCCGCGGGGTGGTCGGCGAGCGGTTCTGCGTCCGCAACTCCGGGGCGACGGCGGTCGTCGAGGGCGTGGGCGACCACGGGTGCGAGTACATGACCGGCGGCCGGGTGGTCGTGCTCGGCGCGACCGGGCGCAACTTCGCGGCCGGCATGTCCGGCGGCGTGGCGTACCTGCTCGACCTGCGGCCCGAGCGGGTCAACCGGGAGATGGTCGCCATCGAGACGCTGACCGAGCAGGACGCGGAGTTCCTGAAGGAGACGGTCGAGAAGCACTTCGCCGAGACCGCGTCCCCGGTGGCCAAGCAGCTGCTGGCCGACTGGGACGCCGCGCTCGCCCGGTTCGGCAAGATCATGCCGACCGACTACAAGAGGGTGCTGGCGGCCGCCGAGGCCGCCCGCGCCGAAGGCAGGGACATCGACGAGGCCGTCATGGCGGCTGCGGTTCAGGGCTAGGGAGGCGTACTCGATGGCTGACCCCAAGGGTTTTCTCACGCACGAGCGGGAGCTGCCGGCGCGCCGCCCGGTCGACGTCCGCATCAGCGACTGGCGGGAGGTCTACCAGGACTTCCCGCAGGAGAAGCTGACCAGGCAGGCGGCCCGCTGCATGGACTGCGGCATCCCGTTCTGCCACAACGGCTGCCCGCTCGGGAACCTCATCCCCGAGTGGAACGACCTCGTGTACCGCACCGACTGGCGCGAGGCGATCGAGCGGCTGCACGCCACGAACAACTTCCCGGAGTTCACCGGCAGGCTCTGCCCGGCTCCGTGCGAGGCGGCGTGCGTGCTCGGCATCAACTCCGACCCGGTGGCGATCAAGCGGGTCGAGGTCGAGATCATCGACCGCGCGTTCGCCGAGGGCTGGGTGACCCCGCAGCCGCCGCGGGTGCGCACCGGCAAGAAGGTGGCCGTCGTCGGCTCGGGCCCCGCGGGCCTGGCCGCCGCCCAGCAGCTCACCAGGGCCGGGCACGACGTGGTGGTGTTCGAACGCGCCGACCGCCTCGGCGGCCTGCTGCGGTACGGCATCCCCGAGTTCAAGATGGAGAAGCGCCACATCGAGCGGCGCCTGGAGCAGATGCGGGCCGAGGGCACCAGGTTCCGCACCGGCGTCGACGTCGGCGTCGACGTCACCGCGGCCGAGCTGCGCGAGCAGTTCGACGCGGTGGTGCTGTCGGGCGGCGCCACCCAGTGGCGTGACCTGCCGGTCGCCGGGCGCGAGCTCAAGGGCGTCTACCAGGCGATGGAGTACCTGCCGCTGGCCAACAAGGTCCAGGAGGGCGACTACGCGGTCGCGCCGGTCTCGGCCGAGGGCAAGCACGTCGTGGTGATCGGCGGCGGCGACACCGGGGCCGACTGCATCGGCACCGCGATCCGGCAGGGCGCCGCGTCGGTGACCCAGCTGGAGATCATGCCGCAGCCGCCCGCGTCCCGGCCCGGCAGCCAGCCGTGGCCGACGTTCCCCATCCTGTTCAAGATGGAGAGCGCGCACGAGGAGCTGGCCGACGGCGGCGGGGAGCGCGTTTACGCGGTCTCCACCACCGAGTTCGTCGGCGACGAGGAGGGCAACGTCAGGGCGCTGCGCCTGGTCGAGGTCGAGGGGCCGCAGAACGGCTTCAAGCCGATCCCCGGCACCGAGCGGGAGATCCCGGCCGAGCTGATCACCCTGTCCATGGGCTTCCTCGGGCCGGAGAAGGGCGCCCTGCTGGAGGACCTGGCCGAGGTCGCGGGTGAAGGCTTCTACGACGCCCGCGGCAACGTCGCCCGGGACAAGACGTACATGTCGAAGGTGGACGGCGTGTTCGTGGCCGGTGACATGGGCCGCGGGCAGTCGCTCATCGTGTGGGCCATCGCCGAGGGCCGTTCGGCCGCCTCGGGCGTCGACCGGTACCTGAGCGGGGAGACGGCGCTGCCGTACCCGATCCTGCCGACGGCGCGTCCGCTGGTCTGACCTGCGCGAAGGGCCCCGGAGCCGGACGGCTCCGGGGCCCTTCATCATTTGCACACTCTGCAAGTCTTGCAGGATGTGCAAGTTCTGCGTAGAGTGCAACGCATGGAGAGTCCGGAACAGCGCCGTGAGCGCCGCAGGGCCGAGAAGCGGCAGGCCATCCGGCTGGCCGCGGTGCGGCTGGCGCTCGACGAGGGCCTCGACGCCGTGACCGTCGAGGCCGTCAGCGCGGCGGCCGACATCTCGCCCCGCACGTTCTTCAACTACTTCGCCTCCAAGGAGGAGGCGCTCGTCATGGAGCCGATCTGGCGGCCGGACGACATCGTCGCCCTGCTCGCCGACCGGCCGGCCGACGAGCCCGCCTTCCTGTCGCTCAAGACGGTGGCCCGGGAGCTCGCCGTGCGCGTGCGCCCGGTCTGGGACACCATGCAGCCGTTCATGGAGCTCAACAACCGTTACCCCGAACTGGCCGCCAGGGCGCGCGCCGCCGACCAGACCCAGATCATGGAGACGGTCCTCGGCGCCGTGCGGGCCAGGCCCGGAGTGACCGGCGGCATCCACGCCCGGATGCTGCTCATCACGACGTTCGGCGCGATGATCTCGGCCATCCAGGAGTCGGCGGCCACGGACGAGCCGGTCGAAGAACTGCTCGACGAGGCGTTCGCGCTGCTCGAACGCGGACTCTGACACCTCCGGAAAGAAAGCGGCGATCGGGGTGGCACCCCCGACCGCCGCGGATTCCTCCTGCCCTCGCGAAAGAAGCAAGGAGACAACTGAATGGTATCGACAATCGCCCAGGAGGCCCCACCGCGGCGCGGCCTCCTGCTCAGCATGGGCTCGCTCCTGCTGTGCCTGTTCCTGGCCGCCGTCGACCAGACGGTGGTGGCCACGGCCACCCCCACCATCGTGGGCGAGCTGAACGGCCTGGAGAACGTGTCGTGGCTGGTCACGGCCTTCTCCCTGACCTCCGGCATCGTCGCGCCCCTCTACGGCAAGCTCAGCGACATGTACGGCCGCCGCCGCCTGTACCTGTCGGCCATCGCCCTGTTCCTCGCCGGCTCGGCCCTGTGCGGGCTCGCCCAGACGATGGCCCAGCTCATCGCCTTCCGCGCCTTCCAGGGCATCGGCGCCGGCGGCCTGATGGTGCTGACCCTGGCGATCTCGGCCGACATCGCCACCCCACGCGAGCGCGCCAAGTTCCAGGGCCTGTTCGGGGCGGTGATCGGCGTGGCCGCCGTCCTCGGGCCGGTCATCGGCGGCTACCTCACCGAGCACGTCTCCTGGCGCTGGATCTTCTACATCAACCTGCCGCTCGGGGCGGTCGCGCTGGCGGTCGCGTTCGCCGTGCTCCGGCTGCCGCGGCGCACCTCGCCGCACCGGATCGACTGGCCGGGGGCCGCGCTGATCTCCGGGGTGCTGACCTGCCTGACGCTGTTCGCCTCGTGGGGCGGGACGACGTACGCGTGGACCTCGCCGGTCGTGGTCGGGCTGGGCGTGGGGGCGGTCGTGCTGGCGGGGCTGTTCGTGCTGGTGGAGCGGAGGGCGAAGGAGCCGGTGCTGCCGCTCGGGCTGTTCGGCGACCGCACGCTCACGATCGCCACGGCGACCATCGTGCTGATGGCCACCGGGATGGTGGGGGCGGCCACCTTCCTGCCGCTCTACCTGCAACTGGCCGCCGGGGCCAGCGCGTCGAACTCGGGGCTGCTGCTGCTTCCCCTGATGGCGGGCATGATCGCCGCCTCGGCCGTCGCGGGGCGGCTGGTGACCCGGCTGGGGACGTACAAGTGGGTCGTGGTGACCGGGGCGGCGCTGGCGACGGTGGCCGCGTTCCTGTTCTCGACCATGGGGCTGGGGACCGGGGCGGTCACGTCCGGGCTGTACATGGTGCTGTTCGGGGTCGGGCTCGGCATGGTGCTGCAGAACCTGATGCTGGCCGTCCAGGTCAGCGCGCCCGCCGCCGACCGGGGCGCGGCCACGTCGGTGGTGTCCTTCGCCAGGAACGTGGGTGGCGCCGTGGGGGTGGCCGTGCTCGGGGGCGTCTTCAGCGGCAGGCTGGGGCAGGCGGCCCTGGCCTCGGGGGTCGCGGGTGCGGTGCCCGAGTCCGTACGGCCGGCGTTCGCCGAGGCGGTCACCGGGGTCTTCGCGTGGATCACGCCGGTCATGCTGGTCGGCGTCGTGCTGCTGGCCTGCCTGCCGAACGTGCGCCTGCACCGCGACGCCTGACCCCGTACGACGCGGGCTCCACACGAAACCACCCCAGAGCCCGCGTCACCCCCCATCTGCCGAAATTTCACACCTAAGTTGCATCAGCCGTTGAGTGTCGGGAAGATGCAGATTCTGCGACAGTCGGTGGATGGGGGAGCAATGCGGCGAGTCGCCTCTGGCCTGACGGCGCTGGCCGTCGCCGCCGCGCTGACCGCGTGCTCGGCCGCCGCGGGCGACCGGGCCACCCCCGAGGAGCCCGCGCAGGACGGCCCCACCAGCTCCGCGCAGCCCACGCAGTCCGGCGCGACGTCCCGCACCGGCCAGAACCAGAACCTGGTCTTCTACGCCGACGGCAAGCAGGGCCAGGCCCTGGCGGCCGTCAAGCGCGCCGGCGGCACGGTCGTCGAGGAGGACGGCAAGCTCGGCTACGTGCTCACCCAGGGCGGCGGCGACGGTTTCGCCGAGAGCGTCGGCGCCGACCCGGCCGTCGTCGGCGTCTCGCCCGACCGCCGCGTCATCGGCTCCACCTCCTCCCGCGCCGCCCGCCCCGCGGGCAGGGGCTTCCCCGACGCCGGATCCATGGCCGGGACGGGCCTGGCCCAGGAGCCCCTGGCCCACCTGCAGTGGGACATGAAGATGATCGGCGCCGACCGGGCCAACGCCAAGGCCCCCGGCGACAAGAAGGTGCTGGTCGGCGTCATCGACACCGGCGTCGACGGCAGGCACCCCGACATCGCGCCCAACTTCGACCGCGAGCTGAGCCGCAACTTCGTCACCGACAAGCCCAAAGACGAGCGCGGCGAGACCCTGGACGGCCCCTGCGAGGTCCCCTCCTGCAAGGACCCCGTGGACGAGGACGACGACGGCCACGGCACCCACGTCGCCAGCACCATCGCCTCCCCGATCAACGGCATCGGCATCGCCGGCGTCGCCCCGGACGTGCGGATCGTCAGCATCAGGGCCGGCCAGGACTCCGGCTTCTTCTTCCTCAAGCCCAGCCTGGACGCCCTCACCTACGCCGCCGACATCGGCGTGGACGTCGTCAACATGAGCTACTACGTCGACCCCTGGCTGTTCAACTGCGCCGCCAACCCGGCCGACACCAAGAAGGAGCAGCTCGAACAGCGGGCCGTCGTCGTCGGCATGCAGCGCGCCCTCGACTACGCCCGCGGCAGGGGCGTCACGCTCGTCTCGGCCCTCGGCAACGGCTCCACCGACCTCGGGCACCCCACGGCCGACAAGCAGAGCCCGGGCTACCCGCGCGGCGACGAGAAGACCCGCAAAATAGACAACTCGTGCGTCAACGTGCCGGCCGAGTCCAAGGGCGTGATCTCGATCTCCGCCGTCGGGCCGTCCGGACGCAAGGCCGTCTACAGCGACTACGGCCTGGAGCAGACCGACCTGGCCGCCCCCGGCGGCGACGCGCTGGACGGCAAGGGCGCGCAGGCCAGCCGGTCGATCCTGGCCGCCGCCCCCGAGCACGTGCTCAAGGCCGGCGGCCGGATCGACGCCTCCGGCAAGCCCAAGGGCGCCGACGTCGTGCGCGACTGCCACAAGGGCGCCTGCTCCTACTACCAGTACCTCGACGGCACCTCCATGGCCGCCCCGCACGCCACCGGCGTCGCGGCCATCCTGATCAGCCGGTTCGGCAAGCCCGGCCCCGGCGGCCTGTCCATGGACCCCGCCACCGTCGAGGACCTGCTCTACCGGACCGCGACGCCCGTGGCCTGCCCGACCCCGCGCGCCTACGTCTACAAGGTGTACGGCGAGAACGAGACCCACCAGTGCGAGGGCGACCAGGCCAAGAACGGCTTCTACGGGCACGGCGTGGTGAACGCCTGGAAGGCGGCCACCATAGAGCCATGATGTACCGCCTGCTCGCGGACGCGGTGATGGTGACGCACTTCGCCTTCCTCGCCTACGTGGCCATGGGCGGGTTCCTGGCCTGGCGGTGGCGGTGGACGATCTACCTTCACCTCGCGGCCGTCGGCTGGGCCGTGGTGACTCTCGTCACTCACGTGGACTGCCCGCTGACCGTCGCCGAGGACTGGGCGCGGCGCAGGGGAGGGCTGCCGGGCCTGCCGCCGAGCGGCTTCGTCGACCATTACCTCGAAGGTGTCGTCTACCCTGAACAGTACGCGAACTTGGTACGGCTCGGACTCGCCGTTCTCGTGTTGTTCTCCTACGCCGGGTACGTTCTCCGTCGTCAGTGACTGCCAAGTGGTCTGTACCAATTAAGGTAGGACTCGTGACTCGTCGCGCGAAAATCGTCTGCACCCTAGGCCCAGCCACTTCGTCCAAAGAACGCCTCCACGAGCTGATCTCCGCGGGCATGGACGTGGCACGGTTCAACCTCAGCCATGGCAACCATGACATGCACAGAGAGGTCTACGACCGGGTCCGGGAGGTGGCGGCCGACCTCGGCCGCGGCGTAGGCGTGCTCGCCGACCTGCAGGGCCCCAAGATCCGCGTCGGCACCTTCGAGGAAGGGCCGGTGCGCCTCGGCTTCGGCGACGTCTTCACCATCACCACCGAAGACGTGCCCGGAGACCGCGAGCAGGTCTCGACCACCTACAAGGGCCTGCCCGGCGACGTGCGTCCCGGTGACAAGATCCTGGTCGACGACGGCCGCCTGGTCCTGGAGGCCACCCGCGTCGACGGCGACCGCGTCATCACCCGCGTCGTCATCGGCGGCATGATCTCCAACAACAAGGGCCTCAACCTGCCGGGCGTCAACGTCAGCGCGCCCGCGCTCACCGACAAGGACGAGGCCGACCTGCGCTGGGCGCTGCGCACCGGCTTCGACATGATCGCGCTGTCCTTCGTCCGCCGTCCCTCCGACGCCGACGTCGTGCGCAACATCATGGAGCAGGAGGCCGTCCGCCTGCCGCTGCTCGCCAAGATCGAGAAGCCGCAGGCCGTCGACCGCCTGCCGGAGATCGTCGAGGCCTTCGACGGCATCATGGTCGCCCGCGGCGACCTCGGCGTGGAGCTGCCGCTGGAGCAGGTGCCGATCGTGCAGCGGCGCATCATCGGGCTGTGCCGCGAGAAGGCCCGCCCGGTCATCGTCGCCACCCAGATGCTCGACTCCATGATGAGCGCCCCGCGCCCCACCCGCGCCGAGGCCAGCGACGTCGCCTACGCCGTCATGGACGGCGCCGACGCCGTCATGCTGTCGGGCGAGACGTCGGTCGGCAGCTACCCGATCGAGTCGGTAGCGACGATGGACCGCATCGCCTGCGCCGCCGAGAAGTCGTCCCTGCACGCCACCCACAGCCTGGAGCGCCTGCCGGAGACCACCGGCGGGGCCATCGCCAGGGCCGCGGCCGAGGTCGGCGCGATCGTCGGCGCCAAGGCCCTGATCGCGTTCACCATGTCCGGCGAGACCGCCCGCCGCCTGGCCCGCTACCGCTCGCCGATCCCGCTGCTGGCCTTCACCTCGGCCCCGCACGTGCGCGGGCAGCTGTCGCTGACGTGGGGCGTGGAGACGTTCCACGTGCCGTTCGTGCACCACACCGACGACATGGTGCGGCAGGTGGAGGCGTCGCTGCTGTCGCTCGGGCGGCTGGAGAAGGGCGACAAGGTGGTCATCGTGGCCGGCTCGCCTCCCGGCACGCCGGGCAGCACCAACGCGCTGCGGGTGCACACCATCGGCTCCGCGGTCTCGCACGCGAACTGACCGCCCACGCTCCGCGCAGGCTCGCCCGGACGGGTGAGCCTGCGCCGGGACGTCCTGTGGGGCCCCCTCCGTGGCGCCGGCCGGCGGAGAGGGCCCTGACGGTCAGTGGGCGTGCAGGGCGGCGTTCAGGGTGATGCCCGAACCCGTGCGGGGCAGGGCCTCCACCGCGCCCGACTGCGAGTTGCGGCGCAGCAGGATCCCGTTGGAGCCCGACAGCTCCGCCGCCTTGACCACCGTGCCGTCGGGCAGCGTCACCCGCGTGCCCGCGGTCACGTACAGGCCCGCCTCCACCACGCAGTCGTCGCCCAGCGAGATGCCGATGCCCGCGTTGGCGCCCAGCAGGCAGCGCTCGCCGATCGAGATGACCTGCTTGCCGCCGCCCGACAGCGTCCCCATGATCGAGGCGCCGCCGCCGACGTCGGAGCCGTCGCCGACCACCACGCCCGCCGAGATGCGCCCCTCGACCATCGAGGTGCCCACCGTGCCGGCGTTGAAGTTCACGAAGCCCTCGTGCATGACGACCGTGCCCGACGCCAGGTGGGCGCCCAGCCGCACCCGGTCGGCGTCGGCGATCCGCACGCCCTCCGGCAGCACGTAGTCGACCATCCGCGGGAACTTGTCCACCCCGTACACCGTCACCACGCCCTTGGCGCGCAGGCGCAGCCGGGTGCGCTCGAAGCCGGGCACCGGGCAGGGCCCGAAGTTGGTCCACACCACGTTGGCCAGCAGGCCGAACTGGCCGTCCAGGTTCACGCCGTGCGGCCGGACCAGCCGGTGGGAGAGCAGGTGGAGGCGCAGGTAGACGTCGTGCGCGTCGACCGGGGGCTCGGAGAGCTTGGCGACGCCCGTGCGCACCGCCACCACCTCGACGCCCCGCGCCGCGTCGCGGCCGGTCAGCGCGGCCAGCTCGCCGGCCTCCTCGGCGGAGATCCGCTCGGTGCCCGTCGCGGGCGGCTCGCCCAGCTCGGGAGCCGGGAACCAGGTGTCGAGAACGGTGCCGTCGTCGGCGATGGTGGCGAGGCCGACGCCGAACGCGCCGGTCGAGGTGGGATCGATTGCAGTCACGAGCCAAAAATACCGGGCGCCCGCTCAGCCCAAGGAGCCCAGGTCCGCCGACAGCCACCGCTCGGGTCGCATCCGGAACGTCACCAGGACGTGCAGGTCCGAGCCGTGCACGTAGCCCGACACCGCCTCCTGCGGCAGGTAGCGGGCGGCGATGCGGGTCAGCTCCTCGATCGTCGTGGGGTCGGAGCGCACCACCGGGCCCTCGACCGACACGTACCGGTAGGTCGGGCTGACCCGCTGGACCAGCATCGTGAACCGGCCCGCCTTCGCCACCAGCCGCGCCTTGCGCGACTCGCTGTCGGTCAGGAACCTGATCTCACCGCCGGGGCTGTAGTCGTACCAGACGGGCACGGCCAGTGGCGACCGCCCCGCGCCCGTCTCCACCGCCAGGCTCGCGATGTGCGGCTCGGCCAGGAACGTCTCCCGCTCGGTCACGCTCAACGGCATCCCCCGCCACCCCCGTCTCGTCCGTCGCAACTCGTCACAGAGGACTCTTCCCGGCGAACCGCCCGCGAAATCCCGCCCGGCCGCCGCTCCGGCTCCTTGATCGCTCCGGCGCCCGCACGGGTGAAAACCACTCGCACCGCCGCGAGGGTGCCGCCATCATCGACAGGTTGGCCACCCGCGGGCCTGCCGGGCCGGCCGGGTGGGTTCTTCGACGATGACGGGACATCGCCTTGGCAGACATCATCGAGCTCAACCGGCGGTCGGTGCGGGCCACCGTCGACCTGGTGAACACGATCAAGCCCGCCGACCTCGACCGGCCGACGCCCTGCGCCGGATGGGCCGTCCGCGACCTGCTGGCACACCAGATCGTGCAGAACCACGGCTTCGCCCTGGCGGCCTCGGGCGCGCGGTCGGAACTGGCGAGCTGGCAGCCGCGCCCCCCGGGCGAGGACCACGTGGCCGAGTACGCCGCCTCCGCCCAGGCCGTCGTCGCCGCCTTCGCCGCGGACGGCGTGCTCGACCGGGCCTTCTTCCTGCCAGAGATCCGCGACGGCGGCCCGTTCCCGGCGGCCATGGCGATCGGCTTCCACTTCATCGACTGCGTCGTGCACGCCTGGGACTTCGCCAGGGCGCTCGGCGTGCCGCCCGGCATCGACGACGACCTCGCCGCGGCCGCACTCCCGCTGGCCGCGCAGGTGCCCGACACGCCGGAGTCGCGCGGTTCGGGGAAGGCGTTCCTGCCCGGCGTCGAGCCCGGCGGCGCCGCCACGGCCCTCGACCGCGTGGTCGCCCTCCTCGGCCGCTCGCCCTCCTGGACGCCCTGACCCGGTCAACCTTTTCGGGCCTGCCCGTCGATCCGGCAGTCAGCGGGTGGAGAACGAAAAACCGCCCGGCCTATGAGGGAGCCGGGCGGTCAGGCCGGTGCCCCGGGTGGGATTCGAACCCACACTGTATGGATTTTGAGGCCATCGACTCTGCCGTTGGTCTACCGGGGCGACTTCGTCCGGTTTGTGATCTCGCAGCGTAATGCCCGAGGCCGCACCGGCGTGGATCTAATCTACCGGACGTCTGTACTCTTCTGCTCGTGAGTACGCAGCGGCGAGTAGTGATCGCGGAAGACGAGGCCCTGATCCGCCTCGACCTCAAGGAGATGCTCCAGGAGGACGGTTACGTCGTCGTGGGCGAGGCCGGTGACGGGGAGCAGGCGATCCAGCTCGCCGCCGACCTGCGGCCCGACCTCGTCATCCTCGACGTGAAGATGCCCGTGCTCGACGGCATCTCGGCGGCCGAGCGCATCGTGGCCGACCGGATCGCGCCGTGCCTCATCCTCACCGCCTTCTCCCAGCGTGACCTGGTGGAGCGGGCCCGCGACGCGGGGGCGATGGCCTACCTGGTCAAGCCGTTCACCAAGGCCGATCTGGTGCCGGCGATCGAGATGGCGGTCAGCAGGCACGAGGAGATGGTGGCGCTCAGCGCGGAGGTGTCCAGCCTTTCCGAGCGGCTGGAGACCCGCAAGCTGGTCGAGCGGGCCAAGGGCCAGTTGATGGCCCAGCACGGCTGGACCGAGCCGCAGGCGTTCCGGTGGATCCAGAAGGCGTCGATGGACCGGCGGCTGAGCATGCGGGAGGTTGCTCAGATCGTTATAGACGACGCGGCCGAGCGGGCATGAAAAGCACCTATATCAGGTGATTTAGCCCCGCGGGTTGTGGCCCGGTCACGACTGGGCATCCAACCGGCTTCGGCTTCTTTCTGCGCAGGCGTCCCGGCGCATGCTGATGGGCGGACGGAAGGTCCGCTCATCTCGAACGGAGACGCTTTCGATGATCCGCATTTCCCGCGCCCTGGCCGTCGCCACAGCGGCGAGCCTGGCACTGGCGGCGTGTTCGACCGGCGGCACGACCGCCGGGACGGGCGCCACCGGCGCCGCGTCCGTGAAACCCTCCTCGGCCGCCGCGGTCAAGGGGGACGGCACGCTGACGATCGGCACCGTGCTGCCCCAGACGGGCAATCTCGCGTATCTGGGACCACCCGAGTTCGCCGGGGTCGACCTGGCGCTCAAGGAGATCAACGACGCCGGGGGAGTGCTCGGCAAGCCGGTGGCGAAGATCGACACCGACTCGGGCGACACCACGACCAACATCGCCTCGCAGTCGGTGGACAAACTGCTCGGCCAGAAGGCCGACGCGATCATCGGCGCGGCGTCCTCGTCGGTGTCGGAGTCGATCGTGGACAAGATCACGCGGGCGGGCGTGGTGCAGTTCTCGCCGGCCAACACCTCCGACAAGTTCACCACGATCAACGACCAGGGCCTGTACTTCCGCACGGCGCCGCCGGACAAGCTGCAGGGCCGCGTGCTGGGTGACCTGGTGGCCGCCGACGGCAACGACACGGTCGCCGTCCTGGCGATGCAGGACTCCTACGGCTCCGGCCTGGCCGACCAGGTGACCAAGACGGCCGAGGAGGCCGGCGCGAGCGTGGTCGAGCGGGTCGACTACGACCCCAAGGCGGCCGAGTTCTCCGCGGACGTGGCCAAGGTCAAGGCCAAGAACCCGAAGGCGATCGTGCTGATCGGCTTCGAGGAGACGGCGAAGGTCGTGCAGGAGCTGGTCAAGCAGGGCCTGACGGCCGACAAGGTCAAGTGGTACATGGTGGACGGCAACATGTCGAACTCCAACTACCTCAAGATGCCCAAGGGCACGCTGAAGGGCGTGAAGGGCACGATCCCGGGCGCCGCGGCCCCGGAGGCGTTCCAGAAGCGGCTGCTGACGGTGAACCCGAAGCTGACGAACTACACCTACGCGGCGGAGTCGTACGACGCGACGACCCTGATCGCGCTGGCGGCCGAGGCGGCCAAGGACGACTCGGGCACCGCGCTGGCCCCCAAACTGATCGAGGTCAGCAAGGGCGGCGAGAAGTGCCAGGACTTCAAGTCGTGCGCCGACCTGCTCAAGGCGGGCAAGGACATCGACTACGACGGCGTGAGCGGCCCGGTGGACTTCAACGACGCCGGTGACCCGTCGGTCGCGACGATCGGCGTCTACCAGTACGACAAGGACAACAAGTACGACGCGGCCAAGGCGCTCGAATATCGCAAGGGCAACATCGCCGGCTAGGCGCTGGCGGCACCCCAAGCCGGACAACCCGCCATACAACCACCCCAGTCCCGAAATTTCGGGCTGGGGTGGTTGATATGGAGTCATGGCCGTAACGCTGATGAAACATGCAATTACAGAGGGTGATTGCGACATTACAAATTAGCATAAAAGTACCCGAAATCCCCACATCTCCCCGTCAAAGAGGCATGCTGAGCTCGGAAAACGCAGCGAGGGAGATCGTTCCCCCGCTGGGAATAAGGGGAGTCTCTTTTATGATCCGCATTGCTCCAGCAGGGCGCTTCCTGGCCGTCGCGGCAGCGGCGAGCCTGGCCCTGACGGCCTGTGGCGGCGGTGGCGACACGGCCGCGCAGCAGACCACGTCCGCGGCGCCGTCCTCGTCGGCCCCGGCCACCCAGACGGAGGCGGCCAAGGGCGACGGCACGCTCACGATCGGCACCGTGCTGCCCCAGACCGGCTCGCTGGCGTTCCTCGGCCCGCCCGAGTTCGCCGGCGTCGACCAGGCCGTCAAGGAGATCAACGACGCGGGCGGCGTGCTCGGCAAGCCGGTCACCAAGATCCACACGGACTCGGGTGACACCACCACGAACGTGGCCTCGCAGTCGGCGGACAAGCTGATCGCGCAGAAGGCCGACGCCATCATCGGCGCCGCCTCCTCGTCGGTGTCGGAGTCGATCATCGACAAGGTCACCGGTGCCGGCGTGGTGCAGTTCTCGCCCGCCAACACCTCTGACAAGTTCACCACCATCAGTGACCAGGGCCTGTACTTCCGTACCGCGCCCCCGGACAAGCTGCAGGGCCGCGTGCTCGGCGACCTGATCGCCGCCGACGGCAACGACACCATCGGCATCCTGGCCATGCAGGACTCCTACGGCTCCGGCCTGGCCGACCAGGTGACCAAGACCGCCGAGGCGGCCGGCGCCAGCGTCGTGGAGCGCGTGGACTACGACCCCAAGGCGGCCGAGTTCTCCGCGGACGTCGCCAAGATCAAGGCCAAGAACCCGAAGGCGATCGTGCTGATCGGCTTCGAGGAGGGCGCCAAGGTCATCCAGGAGCTGGTCAAGCAGGGCCTGACGGTCGACAAGGTCAAGTGGTACATGGTGGACGGCAACATGTCGAACACCAACTACCTCAAGATGCCCAAGGGCACGCTCAAGGGCGTCAAGGGCACGATCCCCGGCGCCGAGGCTCCGGAGGACTTCCGCAAGAAGCTCCTGGAGATCGACCCCAAGCTTGAGGACTACACCTACGCCGCCGAGTCCTACGACGCCGCGATCCTCATCGCCCTGGCGGCCGAGGCCGCCAAGGACGACAGCGGCAAGTCCATCGCCGCCAAGCTGCCCGAGGTCAGCAAGGGCGGCGAGAAGTGCAAGACCTTCAAGGAGTGCGCCGACCTGCTGAAGGCCGGCAAGGACATCGACTACGACGGCATCAGCGGCCCGATCGAGTTCAACGACGCCGGTGACCCCGCCGTGGCCACGATCGGCGTCTACCAGTACGGCGAGGACAACAAGTACGCGCCCAAGGCGCTGGAGTACCGCACGGGCAACATCGAGGGCTGACCCTCACCCGCCGCCCAGGCCGCACACGCGCAACGAGTACTGGATCAGCCGGTCCTGCAGCGGCTTGGGCGGCACCACGATCACCACCCGCTCGGGCCCGCCGTCCACGGTGGCCCGTACCGGGAACAGGAACGCCTTCTTGGCCTCGGCGAAGGCGTGCGGGTCGCAGCGGCCGGGGGTGAGCGTCACCGGCACCTCCGTCCGCTGCCGCCCGGCCTCCAGCACGGCCACGGGCCGCCCGCCGGCGTCCGGCGTGATGATGTAGTGCGTGGTGCCGTCGAGCTCGGTCAGCGTCACCTTGCCGGCGCCGCGCCGGGTGACCACCAGCTTGCCCCGCATCTCCTTGCCCACCTGCTTCCAGTCGGGCCCGAACTCGATGCCGGCGGCCTCCTTGATGAGGAATTCCGAGCATTCGTCCCGAAGCAGGCGGGTCAGCAGCGGGCTGGGGTGCGGCACCTTGAAGACCACCCGGCGCGGCTGCTCGGCGCCGGCGCGGATGTTGGCCACCACGGTGGCGGGCCGGAGCTGCGGCAGGCCCGCGGGCAGGCAGTTGGCCGCGCCGTAGGTGATGCGCAGGTCGGTGCGCTCGGTCCGCTTGATCGTGGCGTCCGTCTTTTCCGGCGGCAGTGTTTTGAACGACGGCGTCACGAGCTGGACGTCGGCGAAATACACGGGTATGCCGCTGGTATTACGGACCGCCACCTCCAGCGCGTGCACGGGCTCGTCGGAACGCCATTGCTCCAGCGTGACCGATACGCCGGCGGGAGGATCCGAGGAAGGCGGCGGGGGCGGCGGCGACGAGGCGCACCCGGCAAGAAGGACCGCCGTGACTAGGACAGGCGTAAAACGCTTCACCCGTCGCACATTAAGCCTGCTAGCGCAGGTCCGTAAGTTGAGGACTGATTACGACTCCGCATCCAAGTGCCGACAGTTCACCCCGCCATCTGGTTCGAGTACACGGCGATTTTGTACGTTTCCGTCATTCGATCGGGAGCGCTCGGCGGTGCTGACGATCCCGGCCTGGAAATGAAGGAGACACTTCATGATCCGCATTGCTCCCGTGGGACGGGCGCTGGCCGTCGCGGCCGCCACCAGCTTGGCCCTGACGGCCTGCGGCGGTGGCGGCAGCAACACCGCCACGCAGTCCTCGCAGCCGGCCGCGCCATCCTCGTCGGCTCCCGCGGCGAAGGGCGACGGCACCCTCACGATCGGTACGCTGCTGCCCCAGACCGGTTCGCTCGCCTTCCTCGGCCCGCCCGAGTTCGCCGGCGTCGACCTGGCCATCAAGGAGATCAACGAGGCCGGGGGCGTGCTGGGCAAGCCCGTCACCAAGTACGACACCGACTCGGGCGACACCACCACGAACATCGCCTCGCAGTCGGTGGACAAGCTGCTGGCCCAGAAGGCCGACGCCATCATCGGCGCGGCGTCCTCCTCGGTGTCGGAGTCGGTGATCGACAAGATCACGGGCGCGGGCGTCATCCACTTCTCGCCCGCCAACACCTCCGACAAGTTCACCACGATCGAGGACAAGGGCCTGTACTTCCGCACCTCGCCGCCCGACAAGCTGCAGGGCCGCGTGCTCGGCGACCTGGTGGTGTCCGACGGCAACGACACCGTCGGCATCCTGGCGATGCAGGACTCCTACGGCACCGGCCTGGCCGACCAGGTGCAGAAGACGGTCACCGACGGCGGCGGCGAGGTCGTCGAGCGCGTCGACTACGACCCCAAGGCCGCCGACTTCTCCGCCGACGTGGCGAAGATCAAGGCCAAGAACCCCAAGGGCATCGTCCTGATCGGGTTCGAGGAGACCGCCAAGGTCATCCAGGAGCTGGTCAAGCAGGGCCTGCCGGCCGACAAGCACAAGTGGTACATGGTCGACGGCAACACCTCCAACACCAACTACGTCAAGATGCCCAAGGGCACGCTTGAGGGCGTCAAGGGCACCATCCCGGGCGCGGCCGCTCCGGAGGAGTTCCAGAAGAAGCTCCTCGGCATCAACCCCAAGCTGGAGGACTACAGCTACGCCCCCGAGTCCTACGACGCGATGAACCTGCTCGCCCTGGCCGCCGAGGCCGCCAAGAGCGACGCGGGCACCGACATCGCCGCCAAGCTGGCCGAGGTCAGCAAGGGCGGCGAGAAGTGCAAGGACTTCAAGAGCTGCGTCGACCTGCTGAAGGCCGGCAAGGACATCGACTACGACGGCGTGAGCGGCCCGGTCGAGTTCAACGACGCCGGTGACCCCGCCGTGGCCACCATCGGCATCTACCAGTACGGCAAGGACAACAAGTACGCCACCAAGGCGCTGGAGTACCGCACCGGCAACATCGCCGGCTGATCAGCCTCCCGCAGCACCCCGAGGAAGGGCCCGGTCCGCGCGGACCGGGCCCTTCCGTCATGCGCAGCCGGCCACGATCTGCTCGGCGGCGGCCCGGTACTGCCGCAGCAGCGCGACCTGCCGCGCGTGCGGCACGTCGTTCCTGGACAGGCCCGCGGTGGCCGTCTCGACGCTCTGGACGGCGGCGTGCAGCGAGGCCGGCAGCCGGTCGCCGAACTGGAGCGTGATGCCGCGCAGCTCGGCCAGCCGGCCGATGACGGCGTCCTCGAAGTACTGCTGCTCCTCCTGGCCCTTCGGTCTCAGCATCAGGTCGGCGTAGCCGATGGCCGAGACCACGCGCGCGCACGGGCTGTCGGTCGGGTCGCCGCCGGTGCTGTACCGCTGCGCCGAGGAGGCGTCCTCCTGGCAGCCGACGAGCAGGACGGGCAGGACGAGCGCCACTGTCAGCATTCGTTTCACAGCGTTCATTAAAAAACGGAGAAGGGGCCCCGGGGGAGCCCCTTCTCCGTTCGATCCGGTTACGCCTTGGCCAGCGTGCCCAGGTACAGCTCGATGACCTTGGGGTCGTTGGCGAGCTGCCTGCCGGTGCCGGTGTAGGCGTTGCGGCCCTGGTCGAGCACGTAGCCGCGGTGGCAGATCTGCAGGCAGCGGCGGGCGTTCTGCTCCACCATGATCACCGTCACGCCCGCCTTGTTGATCTGCTGGGCCTGGATGAAGACCAGGTCCTGGAGCTTGGGCGACAGGCCCGCCGACGGCTCGTCCAGCAGCAGCACCGACGGCTCGGTCATGAGCGCCCTGGCCATGGCCACCATCTGCCGCTCACCGCCGGACAGGGAGCCCGCGCGCTGCTTGCGGCGCTCCTTGAGCGCCGGGAAGAGCTCGGCGACGAACTCGAAGCGCTCCTTGAACTTGCCGGGCACCTGGAAGGCGCCCATCTCCAGGTTCTCCTCGATGGTGAGGCTGGGGAAGACGTTGTTGGTCTGCGGCACGTAGCCGACGCCGCGGGAGACCAGCGAGTGCGCCTTCATGTTCGTGATGTTCTCACCCTTGAGCAGCACCGTGCCGCTGCGGATGTTGACCAGCCCGAACATGGCCTTCAGCAGCGTCGACTTGCCGGCGCCGTTGGGGCCGATGATGCCGATCAGCTCGCCCTCTTTGACGTAGAGGTCGGAGCCGTTGAGGATGTTGACGCCCGGCAGGTAGCCGGCGATCAGCTCGTCGCACCGCAGCACGGCGTCTTCGGCGCCTTCCAGGTGCGCGGTGCGGTCGGTGACGGCCGCCTGCGACTCGGGGGCGGCCTCGGGGGCGTCGCTCACTTCTGCGTCTCCTCTTCGATCTCGGCCTCCAGGGCCGCCTCGGCCTCGTGGAGCTGCGACTCCAGCTCGGTGTCCGAGAGCGGGGCGTCGTGGTGGGCGCCGAGGTAGGCGTCGATCACGCGCTCGTCCGACATGATCGTGTCGGGCGGGCCCTCGGCGATCACGGCGCCCTGCGCCATGACGATCACCCAGTCGCTGATGTCGCGGACCATGTCCATGTCGTGCTCGACGAACAGCACCGTCATGCCCTGCTCGCGCAGGTCCTTGACGTGGCCGAGCAGCGACTGGGTCAGGGCCGGGTTCACGCCCGCCATGGGCTCGTCCAGCATGACCAGCTCCGGCTGGACCATGAGCGCGCGGGCCATCTCCAGCAGCTTGCGCTGGCCGCCGGACAACGAGCCGGCGAAGTCGTCCCGCTTGGCGCCCAGCTTGAAGCGTTCGAGGAGCTCCTCGGCGCGGACGGTGATCTCGTCCTCCTGGCCGCGCCACATCGACGGGATGAGCGCCCGCCAGAACGTCTCGCCCTTCTGCCGCTGGGCGCCCAGGCGCATGTTCTCCATGACGGTCAGGCGGGACAGCGCCTTGGTGAGCTGGAAGGTGCGCACCATGCCGGCGCGGGCGACCTTGTGGGCCGGCACCCCGCTCATGCTGCGCCCGTTGAACGTCCACGAGCCGGAGTCGGCGGTGTCGAAGCCGGTGAGCTGGTTGAAGAAGGTCGTCTTGCCGGCGCCGTTGGGGCCGATCAGCGCGGTGATGGAACCCCGCTGGATCTCGACGTGGGCGACCTCGACCGCGGTCAGGCCGCCGAAGCGGCGCACGACGTTGTCGACGGTGAGGATCGGGTCCGGCTTCGGCACGCCCGGGTCGCGGGCCAGGTCCTTGAAGGCGGCCAGCGCCGCGGCCTTGCGCTCGGTGGCCGTGGTTTCAGCGTGCATTGATTGCTATCTCCCTCTTGTCGCCGAAGATGCCCTGTGGCCGGAAGATGAGCAACAGGACGAGACCCAGGCCGACCAGGATCCAGCGGACGGCGCCCACCTGGTTCGTGTCCATGAAGGTGATGATCCCGGCGCCGACGGCCTCGGACAGCACGCCGTAGATCAGGACGAGCAGCACCCAGAAGATCGACGCGCCCACGACGGGGCCGAGCACGCGGGCGGCGCCGCCGAGGATGACCATCGTGTACGCGTAGAACGTCGTCTCGGTGCCGAAGATGTCGGGCTGGACGGAGGCGTAGGCCAGGCCGTAGATGAAGCCGCCCAGGCAGCCCACGACGCCGCCCAGGATGAGCGACTGCATCTTGTAGGAGAAGACGTTCTTGCCGAGGCTGCGCACGGCGTCCTCGTCCTCGCGGATGGCCTTGAGCACGCGGCCCCAGGGGCTCTTCATCAGCAGGTAGACCAGCCCGCAGCACAGGGCGATGAGCACCCAGCCGACGGTCAGCACCCACAGCACCCGGTGGTTGAAGAACAGCGGGATGGAGCCGAGGTTGAAGCCGTACTGGCCCTCGGGGTAGGGGTTGAGCGCGTAGAAGCCGTCGGAGAAGCCGCGCTGGCCGTCCGAGCCGCCGAAGACGCTCTTGAAGGCCACCGAGCGGAACACCAGCCGGACGATCTCGGCCGCCGCGATGGTCACGATGGCCAGGTAGTCGGCGCGCAGCTGGAGGGTCGGGATGCCGAGCAGGATCGCCAGGAGCACCGCGGCGAGCAGGCCGACGATGATGCCGACCCAGAACGGCAGGCCCATGACGGTGACGGTGACGGCCAGGCCGTAGCCGGCCACGCCCATGAACGCCGCCTGGCCGAAGTTGAGCAGGCCGGTGTAGCCGAATTGGATGTTGATGCCGATCGCGGCGAGCGCGTACAGCACGGTCTCGACGCCGACCGCGGACTTCAGCGTCGTGCTGATGATCGTGATCCAGTCCATTCTGATCCTCCCCCGATCAGCCGATTCGCTCGCGGCGGCCCAGGATGCCCTGGGGCCGGACGAGGAGCACGATGATGAGCACGACCAGCGCGCCGACGCTCTTGAGCTCCGGCGGCACCCACAGGGTGGAGACCTGGATGAACAGGCCGACCACCAGCGAGCCGACCAGCGCGCCGAAGGCGGTGCCGAGCCCGCCGAGCGTGACGCCGGCGAAGATGAGCAGCAGGATGTCCTGGCCCATCGTGTACTTCAGGTTCTGGGAGAGCCCGAGCATGATGCCGGCCAGCGCCGCGATGGCGCCGCCCAGGGTCCAGATGATCCGGATGACCCGGTCGACGTTGATGCCGGACGAGGCCGCGAGCGCGGGGTTGTCCGACACGGCCCTGGCCGCCTTGCCGGTCCGGGTGCGCAGCAGCGCGAAGCCGACCAGGAGCAGCACGGCCAGCTCGATGCCCATCGCCACGAAGTTCTTGGGCGCCGCGGAGATCGGCCCGACCTCGATGCCCGGCTGGGCCGTGTACTGGGCGTAGGCCTCGTTCTGGCCGCCGAAGAAGATCAGCATGACGTAGCGCATGACCAGCGCGACGCCGATGGAGACGATCATCATGGCGACGATGCCGGTGCCGCGCCTGCGCAGCTGGCCCCAGAAGAGGCGGTCCTGGGCGTAGCCGAACGCGCCGCCCAGCGCCACGGCGAGCACCGCGGCGGGTATGAGATGGAGGCCGAAGCCGACGTTGAACATGTAGGCCAGCACCGCGCCGAGCGTGACCAGCTCGCCGTGGGCGAAGTTGGTCAGGCCGGTCGTGCCGTAGATCAGCGACAGGCCGAGCGCGGCCAGGGCGATGATGAGACCGAGGTTGAGCCCCTCGAAGGCGAGCTGCGCCGCGGTGTCCCAGACGCTGCTCTCCCCGCTGTCGTCGTCTCCCTGCGGCTGCCCGGCGACACCCTTGGCCTGCAACGCGAACAGCACGGTCGAGCAGTTGCCCTCGAAGACGGTCGGCGTGCGCACGTTGCTGCCGCCGCGCACCTCGGCGTTCTTCGGAAGGGAGTTCGGGTCAAGGGTGACCTTGAACTTGCCCTTGTCGGTAGGAACTTCCCACGTGCCCTGTGCGTTTGTTGTGACCTCCTTGACGGGTTGTCCGCCCTCGGTGGTCACGGCGATTTTGACGCCGTTCACTGGCTGGCCTTGGAGTTTGAGCGTCCCCTTCAAACCCTGGCATCCGGCCGGCCCCGCCTGCGCGGGACTGGCCAGCAGGAAGATGAGTCCACCCAGGAAGGCCGTGAACGCGATCACGGCTCTGCGCAATGGTGCTCCCTCAAATAGGTCAAGGCGGGGTTGTACCCCTCCATCTCGACACGCGCGCATCGCAGGCACAACTGGGATGCAATGGCGGGAGCTTATTCCGCAGACGCCCGTTTCAGTATGGTTCGTCACCAATTAGTGACATGCGTGTGCCACACATGTGAGCAAACAACGCGGCAGGTCAGGGGCTAAATGAGGGAAGACGCCTGGCCCACGCCGAAAACGAAACGGTAACGATGGGGAGAAAACGTGGACGAGCCCGCGGAGCGGCCTTTGGGGCCATGTAGGGCTTCCCCGGCCGCACACGTTATCTACCGGGCCTCCCCGCGGGCTCTGTTCGGACAACCGTAGCGATCGATGGGGCCGCTGCGCAAAGGTTCGGTCAAAGTGACGTCAGGGGCGCTGGTCGCGCAGCATGCACGTCAGTCTGGAGGTGCACACCCGCCGTCCCCCCTCGTCGGTGATCTCGATGTCGTACGTCGCCAAAGTGCGTCCGCCGTGCAACCGTGTCGCGACCCCGGTCACGTAGCCGGAGGTCGCTGAGCGGTGGTGGGTGGCGTTGATCTCGATGCCGACGGCGATGCGGCCGGGGCCGGCGTGGATCGCCGCGGCCACCGAGCCCAGCGTCTCGGCCAGCACCGCCGACGCGCCGCCGTGCAGCAGGCCGTAGGGCTGGGTGTTGCCCTCGACCGGCATCCTGCCGACGACGCGCTCGGGCCCGGCCTCGATGAACTCGATGCCCATGCGGTGGGCCAGCGTGCCCTCGTGCACCGCGCCGTACGCGGAGAAGTCCAGCGGATCGGTCTGCGTCAAGGGGATGTCTCCACTCTTCCGAGCTCGGGTTTTCTGTCGTTGACGCAGACTAGGCTGCGTACGTGCCGAAGAGTGAAGTGACCCCCAGCCGCCCGTGCCTGTTGCTGCTTGACGGGCATTCCCTGGCCTACCGCGCCTTCTACGCGCTCAAAGACGCCAACCTCATGACCACCGACGGTCAGCACACCGAGGCGGTCTACGGGTTCACCTCGATGCTGACGAACATTTTGCGCGACGAGCAGCCGACCCATGTGGCGGTGGCCTTCGACCGGTCGGAGCCGACCTTCCGCCACGAGGAGTACTCCGACTACAAGGCCAACCGGAGCGAGACGCCCGAAGACTTCCGCGGCCAGATGCAGCTCATCTACGAGCTGCTCGACACGCTGCGCATCCCGCATCTGTCCAAGGCGGGCTTCGAGGCCGACGACCTCATCGCCACCCTGGCCACCCGCGCGGCCGGCGACGGGATGAACGTCCTGATCGTCACCGGCGACCGCGACGCCCTGCAGCTCGTCGACGAGCACGTCACCGTGCTGATGACGCGCCGCGGCATCAGCGACATGACCCGGTTCACCCCCGAGGCGGTCGAGGAGAAGTACGGCCTGACCCCGGCCCAGTACCCCGACTTCGCCGCCCTGCGCGGCGACCCCAGCGACAACCTGCTGTCCATCCCCAGCGTCGGCGAGAAGACCGCGGCCAAGTGGGTGCGCGAGTTCGGCTCCCTCACCGCGCTGGTCGACCGCGTCGACGAGGTCAAGGGCAAGGTCGGCGACAAGCTGCGCGAGCACGTCGCCCAGGTGCTGATGAACCGCCGCCTGACCGAGCTGCTGCGCGACGTGCCGCTCGACGTCGAGCTCGGCGACCTCACCCAGGGCGCGTGGGAGCGCGAGGAGATCAACAAGCTGTTCGACACCCTGCAGATCCGCGGCGAGCTGCGCGAGCGCGTCTTCAAGGTGCTCGGCACCGGCGAGGCGGAGCCCGAGCAGGGCTTCGAGGTCGAAACCGTCATCCTCGGCCCCGACCGGGTGGCCGGCTGGCTGGCGGCGCTCCCGCAGGGCCGCGCCGGGCTGGCCTTCAAGGGCTCCTACGGCAGCGGCTCGGGCCGCATCGACGGCATCGCCGTCGCCTCGCCCGACGGCACCGCCGCCCACATCGACCCCGTCAAGCTCACCGAGGCCGACGAGGCGGCGCTGCGGGCCTGGCTGGGCGACGAGAGCAGGCCCAAGGCCGTCCACGACGCCAAGGGCCCGATCCTGGCGCTGTGGGCCCAGGGCATGGAGCTGCGCGGTCTGAGCTGCGACACCGCGCTGGCCGCCTACCTCGCCATGCCGGGCCAGCGCACGTTCGCGCTGGAGGACCTGGCCAGGCGCTACCTCCACCGCGACCTGCGGGCCGAGGAGGAGTCCGGCGGCCAGGCCGCCCTGTTCGGCGACGACGAGGACGCGCCGGCCAAAGACCTCGCGCTGCGCGCCCACGCCGTGCGCGAGCTGGCCGACTCCCTTGAGGGCTTCCTGGCCGGCCGCGGCGGCACCCAGCTCCTGGCCGACGTCGAGCTGCCGCTGCTGTCGGTGCTGGCCGAGATGGAGCGGGCCGGCATCGCCGTCGACAGCCAGTACTTCGCGGGCCTGGAGGCCGAGTTCGGCGCCGCGGTCAAGCACGCCGTGGAGGAGGCCCACCGCTCCGTCGGCGAGCAGTTCAACCTGGGCTCGCCCAAGCAGCTCCAGGAGATCCTGTTCACCCGGCTCAACCTGCCGAAGACCAAGAAGATCAAGACCGGCTACAGCACCGACGCCGACCAGCTCGCCTGGCTCGCCACCCAGACCGAGCACGAGCTGCCGACGATCATGCTGCGCCACCGCGACCAGCAGAAGCTGCGCACCACGGTCGAGGGCCTGATCAAGGAGGTCGGCGACGACGGGCGCATCCACACCACGTTCAACCAGATCATCGCCGCCACCGGCCGCCTGTCGTCGGAGAAGCCCAACCTGCAGAACATCCCGATCCGCACCGCCGAGGGCCGCCGCATCCGGCAGGGCTTCGTGGTCGGCGAGGGCTACGAGCGGCTGCTGACGGCCGACTACAGCCAGATCGAACTGCGCATCATGGCCCACCTGTCGGGCGACGAGTCGCTGATCGAGGCCTTCGAGTCCGGCCACGACTTCCACCAGGCCACCGCGGCCCGGGTGTTCGACCTGCCGCCCGAGCAGATCGACAGCGAGCTGCGGGCGCGCATCAAGGCGATGAACTACGGCCTGGCCTACGGCCTGTCCGACTTCGGCCTGTCCGGGCAGCTCAACATCCCGGTCTCGGAGGCGCGGGCGCTGAAGGAGGAGTACTTCACCGAGTTCGGCGGCGTGCGCGACTTCCTGCAGGCCATCGTGGCCCAGGCGCGCACCGACGGCTACACCGAGACGATCATGGGCCGCCGCCGCTACCTGCCCGACCTGACCAGCGACAACCGCCAGCGCAGGGAGATGGCCGAGCGCATGGCGCTCAACGCCCCCATCCAGGGCTCGGCGGCCGACATCATCAAGGTCGCCATGCTCCACGTCCACCAGGCCATCGCCGAGGAGGGGCTGGCCTCGCGGATGTTGCTGCAGGTCCACGACGAGCTGGTGTTCGAGGTCGCGCCGGGCGAGCTGGAGACGCTGCGGCAGCTCGTGTGCGACCAGATGAACGCCGCCTACCACCTGCGCGTTCCGCTGGAGGTCTCGGTGGGCGTCGGGCGTACGTGGCAGGACGCCGGCCACTGATGATGTTTATCCCGACACGGCGGGGCAGTCCGACATATCGCGAACGGCGTGGCCCCGCCGTCTCCGGGGCTTCTCGTCTACGCTGATGACAGTTTGGCCGAGATGTCGGGAGATTTGTGCGGGTACCAGCGTCCTTCACGCGGATCATCGCAATCGCGAACGTGGCCGTGGTGACCGTGGCCGTCGTCGGGCTGAGCCTCTTACCTGACGGTGAGACTCCTACTACCCAGGCGTCGGCCCGGGTCGGCGTGATCGCCCCCGTCTCACCCCCGCAGGGGCAGCCGCAGGACACCTCCCAGCCGCCCGGCGTGGTCGCCACCCCCGAGTTCGCCCGGCAGGTGCGCGCCAACGAGGCGGGCCTGGTGCCGGTCATCATGTACCACCGGATCCTGCGCAAGCGCGTGGCCTCCATCGACCGCACCCCCGCCCAGCTCAGGCAGGAGCTGGAGAAACTGGCCAAGCAGGGCTACGTGCCCATCACGGCCAGGGAGTTCGCCACCGGCGACATCCGGGTGCCGGCCGGGCGGTTCCCGGTCGTGCTGACGTTCGACGACGGTCACCCGAGCCACTTCGCGCTCGACGACGCGGGCAACCCCGAGCCCGACACCGCCGTCGGCGTGATCCTCGACGTGGCCGCCCGTTACCCCTCGTTCCGGCCGGCCGCGACGTTCTGGATCAACCGTGAGCCGTTCGGGCTGCGCGACCAGGAGCGGCAGGCGGCCGCGGTGCGGTGGCTGGTCGATCACGGCTTCGAGGTCGCCAACCACACCTGGTCCCACCCGGACCTGCGGCGGCTGGGCAAGAAGAAGGTGCGCGAGCAGATCGTCCGGCTGGAGCGCCTGCTGAAGAAGCTGGGGGCGCCGCCGGACAAGACCCTGGCCCTGCCGTACGGGTCGCTGCCGCGGCCCAAGAAGCTCGCCCGTACCGGCTCCTGGGACGGGACCCGCTATGATTTCGCGGGCGTGTTCCTCGCCGGGGCCCAGCCGTCGCTTTCGCCCTTCGCGAAAAACTTCGACCGTGGGGCGATCCAGCGGATCCAGAGCAACGGCAAGCGGGGAGAGTGCCGCAAGTGGTGCTCGCAGTACTGGCTGGAGTGGCTGAACAAGCACCCTGGCGAGCGCTACGTCTCGGACGGCGATCCCACGCGGATCTCCGTCCCGCGCAGACTACGGGGTAATATCAACCCCAAGCGGGAGTCCCAGATCATCGGGTACTGATGTGCCTCCGGATTGACCCCGTGGCCAAGGTCTCATATGCTGATCGCTGCGCTGTGGGCTCGCGCGCGCCTCAGACGGAGCGGGCTCGCGCTCGGTCACGTCGATGTCGTAATTCCTCGGCTTGATGCGGAAGAGGGCCTGCCGCGCATCCGCCACATCGACATCCTGTCCGCGTTCGGAGCAATTCCACACATGACGTCCAGCACTGAGGCCACCTCGAGCACCCCGCAGGTAGCGGTCAACGACATCGGGTCCGAGGAAGCCTTCCTCGCAGCGATCGACGAGACCATCAAATACTTCAACGACGGCGACATCGTCGAGGGCACCGTCGTCAAGGTCGATCGAGACGAGGTCCTTCTCGATATCGGCTACAAGACCGAGGGTGTCATCCCCTCGCGCGAGCTTTCGATCAAGCACGATGTCGACCCTGCTGACGTCGTGGAGGTCGGGGAGCACGTCGAAGCCCTGGTTCTCCAGAAGGAGGACAAAGAGGGCCGCCTGATCCTGTCCAAGAAGCGCGCCCAGTACGAGCGCGCCTGGGGCACGATCGAGAAGATCAAGGACGAGGACGGCATCGTCACCGGTACCGTCATCGAGGTCGTCAAGGGTGGTCTCATCCTCGACATCGGCCTGCGCGGCTTCCTCCCCGCCTCCCTGGTCGAGATGCGACGGGTCCGCGACCTGCAGCCGTACGTCGGCCGCGAGCTCGAGGCGAAGATCATCGAACTCGACAAGAACCGCAACAACGTGGTTCTCTCCCGCCGCGCCTGGCTGGAGCAGACGCAGTCCGAGGTTCGCCAGACGTTCCTCAACACCCTGCAGAAGGGCCAGGTCCGCAAGGGCGTCGTCTCTTCGATCGTCAACTTCGGCGCCTTCGTCGATCTCGGCGGGGTCGACGGTCTGGTCCACGTGTCCGAGCTGTCCTGGAAGCACATCGACCACCCGTCCGAGGTCGTCGAGGTGGGCCAGGAGGTCACGGTCGAGGTCCTCGACGTCGACATGGAGCGCGAGCGCGTCTCCCTGTCGCTCAAGGCCACGCAGGAAGACCCGTGGCAGCAGTTCGCCCGTACCCACCAGATCGGCCAGGTCGTGCCGGGCCGCGTCACCAAGCTGGTGCCGTTCGGTGCGTTCGTCCGGGTCGAGGAGGGCATCGAGGGCCTGGTCCACATCTCCGAGCTGGCCGAGCGCCACGTGGAGATCCCGGAGCAGGTCGTCCAGGTCGGCGACGAGATCTTCGTGAAGATCATCGACATCGACCTCGACCGTCGTCGCATCAGCCTCTCGCTGAAGCAGGCCAACGAGGGTGTCGGCACCGAGGTCGAGTTCGACCCGACCCTCTACGGCATGGCGGCCACGTACGACGACCAGGGCAACTACATCTACCCCGAGGGCTTCGACCCGGAGACCGGGGAGTGGCTCGAGGGCTTCGACAAGCAGCGTGAGGAGTGGGAGCGGCAGTACGCCGAGGCCCAGACTCGCTTCGAGGCTCACCGCAAGCAGATCGAGGAGGCCCGCAAGGCCGAGGCGGAGGCCGGCGAGGCCGCTCCCTCGTCCTACAGCGGCGAGACCGCTCCTCCGTCGGGCAGCTCGTCGTCGGCTCCGGCCAGCGGCGCGCTCGCCTCTGACGAGGCGCTCGCAGCCCTCCGCGAGAAGCTCGCGGGCGGCCAGAGCTAAGGCTCAGCCTTGAAAGGCCCCGCACGGGTTTCCGTGCGGGGCTTTTTCATGCCCTTCTCCGGGACGGGCCTCGCGCGGGGCTTGCCGTAGGGAGATCGCCGGGGTGGTCATGAGCTGGGCCGCCGTGACGGCGACGGCCTGGTGGTGCTCGTGCCGCACGGCGCTACTCCGACATCGACACACCGTGCCGTGCCGTGAGTAGGTGGTCGTCCTCCGAGACCACTCGCACCGGACGCCGGTCTGCGAGCAGGGGTGTGGCCGCGCCCGAGCGGAGGTCGTGGCCGCCTCAGGCAAGATCAGCGATACGACGACACGTTCGCTGATCCGCGCAGCCAAGACCGTCGGCAGGCCGCTGACATGGAGGTCAGTAGGCGAGTTCCCCGATGCCGCCATCGACGCGCAGGACGGTGCCGGCGGTGTAGGCGGACTCGTCGGAGGCCAGGTAGACGGCCGCCTTCGCCACCTCGGTGGTGGTGCCGATGCGATGCAGGGGCACGGTCCGCCGGAGTTCGTCGTAGATGGCGGCCTGTCGCTCGGGGCCCAGCGACTTGAACGCGTCCGTGAGGGTCGGCCCCGGGCTCAGCCCGTTGACCCGGATGCCCCGGTCCTTCAGCTCATAGGTCAGCCCGCGGGAAAGGGACAGCAGGCCCGCCTTGGCGGCACCGTAGACTGCCGCGTTCTCGTGCCCGACGTAGGCGGAGACCGAGCCGACGAGAATGACCGAGGCCTGCTGTGACAAGAGCGGAAGCAAAGCTCTGACCAGGAAGAACGGCCCCTTGAGATTGGTGGCGACGAGCGTGTCGAACGCCTCCTCGCTCCATTGCTCGATCGGGAGATGGGTGACGTCGGCGGCGTTGCTCATCACGATGTCGAGCTTCGGCCATTCCTGCTGCAACCGCGCCGCGAGCGCCGCCTGGCCGGGGACGTCGCCGGCGTCGCTGACGATGGGCAGCAGCGGGCCGTCCAGCTGCCGGGCGGTCTCGGCCAGCCGTTCCCGTGAGCGGCCGGTGATCGCGACAATCGCTCCCTCGGCGAGGAACTGACGGGCTGTCTCCAGCCCGATGCCGCTCGTCCCGCCGGTGATCAGTGCATGCTTTCCTGCAAGACGCCCCATGAAGTCATCCTCCTGACTGGCGCATAACGCATGGTGGTGGTGATGATGACGGGCCGTCCCGCCATCGCGAGGCACCCGCCAGGGGCCGGCCCCGTACTGCGGACGTGGCTCTGGCCGGTGCGTTCGGGGTCAGATGGCGGTGCGTCCGCCGTCGGCGGCCACGACGGCGCCGGTCACATAGCTGGCCTGGTCGCCATCGATGAAGGCGATGACGCGAGCGACCTCGGCCGGGGCGGCGGCGCGCTTGAGCGCGGTCGTCAGGCCCATGCCGCCGACGTCCGGTCCCATGACCGCCACCACCTTGGAGGTGGTCATGGGGCCGGGCGCCACGGCGTTGACGCGTACGCCGGAGGCGGCGAACTCGGCGGCCCAGGTGCGGGTCAGGGACTCCAGCGCTGCCTTGGTGGCGCCGTAGACCGCCATCGGCGGCATGCCCAGACCGGCGGCGGTGGAGGTGACGTTGACGATGCTGCCGCCCCCGCCGGCGGCCATCTTCGGTGCGAGCTGGGCGACCAGGATGAACGGCGCGCGCACGTTGACCGAGAAGGCCGCGTCGTAGGCGGCGAGGTCCTGGTCGGCGGTCGCGCTGAACGGGACGACACCGGCGTTGTTGACGAGGATGTCCACCGCCCCGGCCTCCTCGGCCAGCCGCCGCACCGCCTGCGGGTCGGCCAGGTCGGCGCCGATGAAGCGTACGGAGCCGGCCGCGCCGGTCCGCACGTCGTCCACGACCTGGGCGCCGCGGCCCGGGTCGGTGCCGGTGATGATCACGTTCGCCCCGCCGGCGGCGAGAACCTTCGCCGTGGCGTGCCCGAGCCCGCCGATGGCGCCCGATCCGGTGATCAGCGCCGTCTTGCTGTGAAAGCCCATGGGGTTCTGCCTCTCCGCCGGTGCGAGCGCCGACGACTTCTATGTGACCGTTCAATAAGTCGCTCGGCCTTCAACGTACAGACTTTTGTGCAAGCGGTCAAAAAGTCGTAACCTGGGCACATGGCACGGACAGGACGCCCTCGCGCATTCGACAAGGACCAGGCGCTGCAGCGCGCGCTGCTGCTGTTCTGGTCGCGGGGTTACGGAGAGACCTCCATCCAGGATCTTGTCGAAGCGCTGGATCTGGAGCGGGGCAGCCTGTACGGCGCCTTCGGCGACAAACGGCAGTTCTACCTGACGGCGGTCCAGCTGTACTGGGACACCTATGAGCGTGAGCTGATCGCGGCGCTGGCGTCCGGGCCGGTGCTGCCGGCGCTGCGCGAGGTGCTCGCCAACCCGGCCCGGACACAGGAGTACGCCTCCGAGGCCGGCGTTCCGCAAGGGTGCATGATCGGCAACACCACCGCCGAACTGGTTCCGCAGGATGCCGAGGCCCGCGAGATCGTCGCCCGCTCGCACGACCGCTTCACCCGGATCGTCGCCGACGCCCTGCGCCGCGCGCAGGCTGACGGCGAGGTCGCCCGGGCCGCCACCCCCGAGGCCCAGGCGCAGCTCCTGCTGTTCACCGTCCAGGGCCTGTCCCTGGTCTCCCGCGCAGGACTCGACACCTCCGTCGCGCTCGCCGCCGTGGACGCCCTGATCGACGCCCTCCGCGCTTGAGCTGCGCCCTCCGCGCTTGGTCTGCGGCCTCCGCGCTTGGTCTGCGGCCTCCGCGCTTGAGCTGCGGCCTCCGCGCTTGAGCTGCGGCCGCTTGGTCTGCGGCCTCCGGCCCACCCGACCCCAGGTGTGGTCACTCACCGTGGCTCGCCCTGCTGTCCGGGATGGCGCGGGTACATCCGCGACTTGGTTGGGCGATTCGGGACAGGTCACACGGTCTCTGCGCTGGGGGCCGGGGTGAGGCTCGGCGGTGGGACCGGGCCGGGGGCGGCCCGGTGCCCCGGACGGGTCAGCTGCGGCCGAGCATGTCCGCGGTGAGGATGTTGCCACCCAGACCCCAGCCGCCGTCCGGAACCTCCTCCAGGAGGACCAGGGTGGTGGCCCGAGCTCGTTCTCCGTAGACGGTGGCATAGGCGTCGGTGACTGCGTCGATGAGCTTCTTCTTGGACTCGGGGGTCAGGGTGTCGGCGGGAACCTTGAGGTTGGCGAACGGCATGTCGGTTTCCTTTCGTGTGGAGATTCAGAGTGAGGCCGCGGCTGGCCGGAGGTCTGCGCTGCCGGCGCGGCGGTAGAACCCGGCGCGGATACGGTCGGATATGGTCGGCGACGATCGAGACGACCTCGCTACCGTCCTGACGGCTCCGGCCCTGGCGCGAGCCGGGCACACCGTCGGCGTCGGCATGAGGCGAATCGCGGACCGCCACGCGCCCGCCGCCACTCCGGAACGGCTCGCCGGCCGAACCCGCTGGAGGTCCCGGTGGCGACGATGGCCTGTCGCGCGGCGGCCATCAGATGATCCCGCCGTTGGCGCGCACGACCTGGCCGTTGACCCAGTGCCCGGCCGGGCTCGCCAGGAAGGCGACGACCTCGGCGATGTCCTCGGGGGTGCCGAGCCGTTCCAGCGGCGGCTGCTTGGCGAGCTGCTGGATCGTCGCCTCGCTCTTGCCGTCGAGGAACAGGTCGGTGGCGGTCGGGCCGGGCGCGACCGCGTTGACCGTGATGTTCCGCCCGCGCAGTTCCCGGGCGAGCACCAGTGTCATCGCCTCGACGGCTCCCTTGCTGGCGGCGTACGCCCCGTAGCCCGGGAACTGCAGGCCGACCACGGAGGTGGACAGGTTGACGATCGCGCCACCGTCGCGTATGCGGCGCGCGGCCTCCCGGGCCATCACGAACGCGCCGCGGATGTTGGTGCGGTGCAGAGCGTCCAGCTCGTCGAGGTCGAGGTCGGCGATGGGGGACAACGACAGCCGCCCCGCCGCGTTGACGACCACATCGACCCCGCCGAAGGACTTCTCGGTCGCCTCGAACATCTCCGCGACGGCGTCCTCGTCGGCCACGTCGGCCTGGACCGGGATCGCCCGGCCGCCGGATGCCGCGATCTCCTCGACCACCTGCGCCGCGGCGGAGGCCGACCCTTGGAAGCCCACTGCGACCGCACAGCCCCGTGCCGCCAGCGCCACCGCGATCGCCTTGCCGATTCCCCGGGAGCCGCCGCTGACGACGGCCACACGCTGGTCACTCATGGAAAACTCCCTGGTTTCTATCGGTGATACGGATTCCCCGTATCGGCGTTACGTGAATCGACGGTAGCACACTTCGTATCGCCGCTATTGATTGGCGCTATCATCGATCGCATGGCAGAGACGGACGCGCTTCGCGCGGCGATGATCGAGGCCGCGGAGCGGCAGCTGGCGTCGTCCTTGGACCATGAGGTGGCCACGCGTGCGGTCTGCGAGGCCGTCGGCGTGAGCCAGCCCGTGCTTTACCGGTTGTTCGGTGACAAGCGCGGGTTGCTGGACGCCGTCGCCGACCACGGCTACGAGCAATATGCCGCGCTCAAGGCCGCCCAGGAGCAGACCGGCGACCCGGTCGCCGACCTGCACGCCGGCTGGGACGGCCACATGGCCTTCGCCCGGGCGAAGCCGGCCCTCTACCAGTTGATGTTCACTCCGCGGCCGTGGTCACACTCGACGGCGCGAGATCGCGTGATGGACCTGCTGGTGGCGGCGCTCACGCGGTGCGCGGCGGCGGGGGCGTTGAAGGCCGAGCCGCAGACCGCCGCTCGGCTGATCCTGTCGGCGAACGTCGGCACCGCCCTCGACCACATCGCCAGACCGGCTCTGTTCGACGACCCCGCGCTGTCCCACCGCATGCGAGACGCCGTGTTCTCCCACGTCCTGACCGGGCCGGCCGCTCAGAACGACGCCGACCCGCTGTACGCCGCCGCGCTGCGCCTGCACGCACAACTCGATCTCACCGGGACCGAGGCCCTGGAACCGGCCGAGACCGCCCTTCTGCGGCGATGGCTTGAGCGCATCACGCAACCCGTCCAAGGATGACGGCCGCGCTCAAGAACACGCTGCCCGCTCGGTCGCCGGCTTTCGCGGCGTAGCGCCCGCTGCCCGGGTCTGCCTTCTCGCTGTTTCCCGACCAGGTACGGACGGCAACGACGCGGAGGCGCTGGTGCCACCCTGGCATGTGGCGCGTCGCCTCCCTCAAGGAGGGGAGGCCGAGCCGCAGGGTGGGCTGGGCAACCCTTGAGGGTCTGATTACAGCCGATCTGTCTTTTCCCTCCTCTGGCCCGAGCGGGGTTCTGTGAGGGGGCGGAGGTTCGGTGGCACGGAGAATCGCCGAGCGGGCGCGAGATTTTACCCATCCACCTTTTACGACTTCTCTACCTGCGAAGACGGCCGCTGGGAAACTGACATGCGGCTGGAGGTACGAGCGTTCGGGGGCGATGCGGTGCGTATGGTTCGGCGCGTGATCCCGGTGGTGGCGGCGGTCACCGTCCTGGTTCCGGCGGCAGGCGGGGGAGTCGGGCAGGCGATGCGCCTGGTCGCCTCGCCGACCCCATGGCCGGAACGCGACGTGACCGAGCTCGCGGAGCCGCGACCCGAGGCGGCCTGGCCGGAGAAGCCCAGGCAGGACACGGCCGGATCGGCTGGGGCGGACGTGGGGGCGACCAGAGCGGCAGGCTCGGAGTTCGGAGCGGCCGGATCGGCGGCGTCGGAGCTCGGGACGGCCGGGTCGGCGGAGTCTGATCTTGGGACGGCCTGGTCGGCAGGGCAGGGGCTCGGAGCGTCTGAGCTCGGGGCGGCGGGGCAGGAGGAGCGGGGCGTTGCCGGGGCGGTGCGGCCGGCGCCTGGGCGGGAGAGGCTCGTCTGGTCCGAGTGCGGCGGTGGGCTGCGGTGCTCCACGTTGCCCGTCCCCGCCGACTGGGCCAGGCCGCGCGAGGCCCGCGTGGCCGTCCGGCTCGCCATGATGCCCGCCCAGGACCCGCTGCGGCGGCTCGGCGCGCTGGTGGTCAACACGGGGGCCGCGTCGGTCGTCCGAGAGGTCGTGGCGCGGCCGGACACCGTGGGCGAACTGGCCAGATGGTTCGACGTCGTGCTGGTCGAGGCGCGCGGGGCCGGGGATGGGGGGCACGCGGGGGCGTGCCCCCGACCCCGGCCGGACCCGGCCCGGCTGCAGGTGGCCGAGGGACGGACGGCCTGGCGCGCGTTCGCCCGGGACAACGCCGTCCACGACCGGGCCTGCCGCGCCGCGCTCGGGCCCGCCTACGCCGGGCTGACGTCCTGGCAGGTCGCCCACGACCTCGATGCCGTACGTGCCGCGCTGGGGGAGTCGCGGCTGCGCTACCTCGGCAACGGCTACGGGAGCGTGTACGGGCAGGCGTACCTGGAGCTGTTCCCCGGCCGGGCCGGGCGGATGTACCTGGAGGGGCTGCCCGACCACACCGAGACCGGGCTCGAACGGCGGCTGCTCGCCCATGCCCGCGCCCAGGAGCGGCAGCTCGGGTACTTCCGCGACTGGTGCCGGAACCGTCCCGGCTGCCCGCTCGGCCGCGCCGACGCCGTCCGGGTGTTCGACGGTCTGGTCAGGCGCGCGCCTCTGCGGCTCGGTGGCGGCGAGCGTACGGTCAGCGGGCACGAGATCGCCGCCGCCGTATGGGCGGGCCTCATGCCCGCACGGTGGCCGGCGCTCGCGCAGGCCCTCTCCAGAGCCCGAACGGGCGACGCCACGGGCCTGGCCGCCCTGCTCCCCGCCGAGCCCCCACAACCGACCCCTCCCGCCCCGAAGGCAGCCACCCCCGGCCCGGGCCAGACGCCCCCCGCAGGGACGGCCGAAGCCCGCCTCAGCGCAGGACAGGTGCCTCCCGGCATGACGGAGGCAACCCCTGGCGCAGGACAGACGCCTCTCGGTACGGCGGGGGCAATCCCCGGCGCGGGGCAGGCCGCTCCCGCAGGTACGGCCGGAACACGCCTCGGCGCGGGACAGGCGGCCCCCGCAGGTACGGCGGGAACACCCCTCGGCGCAGGGCAGACGCCTCCCGCACCGGTCAGCACCCGGCCCTCTGAGGCGCTGCCGGGGAGGTCGGGGGCGACACCTCAGGGACCGGCTGGGGCGACCTCTCGACGCGGAGCGGCAGTTCCTGGAGCGGCGGTCCCGGACACGGCAGTCCCGGACACGGCAGTTCCTGCAGCGGCGGCCCCTGGTGCCGCGGCCCCTGGGGCGGCCTCTGGGGTGGCGGGGGGAGGCGTCGCGTCCGATGCGCGGGCGGCTTCAGGGACGGCGGGGGCGGTGTCGCAGCCTGGGGAGGCGGCTCCCGGTGTGGTGGGGGGAGCGGCGTCCGAGGTGGGGGAGGTGGGGCTGGCAAGTGCGGAGGGGGTCAGGTGGTGTCATGACTTCGGGTTGGCGGCGCCCGGTTATCGCCGGTTCCTTCAGATGGAGGCGCGGCTGCGGAAGGCGGCCCCACGGGTGGGGTGGCTGAGCGGGCGGGCGGAGGTCGCCAGGTGCCTGGGTGCGGCGCGTTCGCCGGCCTGGGCGCCGCACCCGTTGCCAGCCGGGCTCAAGGTGCCCCCGGTGCTGGTCGGCGTGGGACGGCTGGACAACGAGACGCCGTCCTCCGGGGCGGCAAGGGCGGCCGGGCAGATCCCCGGGGCGAGGGTCCTGTGGCACGGGGACGGGCAGGGCGCGTACCTGGCGCAGGGCGTGAGCAGGCTACGCGCCGCCTGCCTGCGTACGAAGGTGCACGACTACCTGGTCAACGGCGTCCTGCCGAAGCAGGGCACGTTCTGCCCGGGCGAGCTCACGGCGGGCAACGCTCCCTAGCCGGCAGCGCGGGAGGACCGTCCAAGGCCGGGCGGCGGGCGGTCGGAGGGCGGGGAAGTCGGCGGTGGCGGTGGGAAGGCAGCAGATAGGGTGCTGGCGTGAAGATCGAACGGGCGGTGGCGGCGGACGCGGGCGAGATCCTCACCCTGCAGCGGGCGGCGTACGTGAGCGAGGCCCAGCTCTACGGCGACCCCTACATCCCGCCGCTCGTGGAGTCGCTGGAGCAGGTGCGCAAGGCCGTCGAGACGGGCGTCGTGCTCAAGGCCGTGGACGCCGGCCGGATCGTCGCCGCAGTGCGCGGGCAGGTGGCCGGTACCACCTGCCTGGTCGGACGGCTGGTGGTCGCGCCCGACCGGCAGGGGCAGGGGCTCGGCACGGCCCTGCTCACGGCGCTGCACGAGCAGGTGCCGGAGGCGGGGGCGTTCGACCTGTTCACGGGGCATCTGTCGGAGGGGAACCTGCGGCTGTACCGGCGGCTCGGCTACCGCGAGACCCGGCGGGAGCGGATGGACGACCACCTCACCCTGATCCACCTGCGCCGCAGCGCAGACTGATCGTTTCTTCGGGGCCTGTCCGGCGCCACGGCGTCCGGGCGGGCGGGGTTGTGGTGATTCCAGGGACGAAGAGCTCGACTCGCGGCCCGTCTCATCACCCAGGACGCCATGACGGCCCCCGACGGGAGCGCCACCGACCCGATCGGTGAGCAGTCGCAGGCGGGTGACCGCTTCGGGCAGAGCCCTGGACGTCACGGCCGACGACAAGGCCGAGGTCGTCGCAGGAGCCCCGGCCCAGAACGGCCGCGCGGGCAGGCCCGCCGTCCCGCGCGGCTCGTCCGGCGGCGTTCCTCGCCACCGGCACCCAGGTCTGCCACGCGGACCAGTTCGGCCCAGCCTCGCCCGACACCGCCTTCGGCAAGCTCCTGGCCCGGTGAACGCGTTGTCAGCCGTGCAGTGATCTCCGCACGGCGGCGTCCACGAGCTGGCGGACCTCCTGCTCGCTGAAGATGTCCGGCAAAGTCAGCCGTTCGACGATCAGCCAGTTCAGGGCGAGGTAGAGCAGGACCACCGAGGTCGAGTCGCCGGGCAGGCCCGACGTCGCGTGGTAGCCGATGTTGGCGTCGATGTCCTCGCGGATGCGCTTGGTGAGCACGGCGCGCAGCTCAGGACGCCGGGTGGACTCCAGCCGCAGTTCGAGCAGGGCCAGGTAGCCGGAGTTGAAGGCGGTGACCCGGTCCACCAGCTCGTGCATGAGCTCGGCGTAGCGGGCCTCGTCCTGCACGCCCTCCTGGCCGCGGGCGAGCGTGGCCTCGTCGGGCAGCAAACGTTCGTAGATGCGTCCGCCGACCTGGGTGAACAGGTCGTCGCGGTTGGCGAAGTAGTTGGAGGCCGTGCCGGGGGGCACCGCCGCCTCGGCGTCGACGGCCCGGAACGTCAGCCCGCGGGCTCCCTCCCTGGCCAGCACCTCGATGGCCGCGTCGATCAGCGCCTGCCTCCGCTCGGGATTCTTCCGCACTTGACACCACTCCAGACGTAGTACTATGTTCAAACCACTTCAGTCATAGTACTACAGTAGGAGTTGCTCCGAATGCGAAAGCTTGTCTACTACATCGGCGTCTCCCTCGACGGCTACATCGCCGGGCCCGGCGCCGAGTTCGACTTCTACCCCGTGTCCGCCGAGATGGCCGACTGGATCAACACCCGCTATCCCGAGACGCTGCCCACCCACGTCCGCAGGCTCGTCGGCCTTGAGGGCGTGCCCAACAAGGTGTTCGACACCCTGGTGATGGGCCGCGGCACCTTCGAGCCGGCCCTGGAGGTGCCCACCACCAGCCCGTACTCCCACCTGCGCCAGTACGTCGTCTCCAGCACGCTGACGATCGACGACCCCACGGTGCACGTGGAGAAGGGCGACCCGATCGAGCTCGTCCGGCGGCTGAAGGCCGAGGACACCGGCATGGACATCTACCTCTGCGGCGGCGGCAAGCTCGCCGGCTCCCTGCTCCCGGAGATCGACGAGATCATCCTCAAGCGCTACCCCGTGGTGGCCGGGGCGGGCATCTCCATGTTCTCCGGCCGGTTCAGCCCCACCCTGTTCACCCCGACCAGGCGCGAGTCCTTCGACAACGGCGCCCAGGTCACCTGGCTCACCCGCGCCTGACCCCCACCCCCCAAGGAGGAAATGTATGCAGATCAAACTTCCCGCCACGATCACCCAGGCCAGGTCCGACCAGCAGGCCCGCTCTCCGCACCGGCACGACCAGCCGGCGCGCGACCTCAAGCCCACGGGCCGGGCCAACCCCTCCCGCCGTCCGACCGCCGCGCCGCGCCGCGGCGGGTACTGAGCGAGCCGGCGGGATGACCGGGTACGCCGGGATGGGTAGTCTTTTCCGGTGCTGAAGATTGGGCTGACCGGCGGCATCGGCTCCGGCAAGAGCGAGGTGTCCAGGCGGCTGTCGGCCAGGGGCGCCGTCGTCATCGACGCCGACAAGATCGCGCGAGAGGTGGTCGAGCCCGGCACGGTGGGGCTGTCCCGGGTGGTGGCCGCGTTCGGGGAAGGGGTGCTGCGCCCCGACGGCTCGCTGAACCGGGAGCGGCTGGGCGCGGTGGTCTTCGCCGACCCCGACCGGCTGGCCGCGCTCAACGCGATCGTGCATCCGCTGGTGGGGGAGCGGGTGGCCGAGTTGCAGGGCCAGGCGGCCGACGACGCGATCGTGGTCTACGACGTGCCGCTGCTCGTGGAGAACAAGCTGGCCCCCATGTACGACGTGGTGATCGTGGTCGACGCGGCCGACGAGGTGCGGATCCGGCGCCTGGCCGACCACCGCGGCATGCCGGAGGCCGACGCCAAGGCCCGCATCGCCGCCCAGGCGAGCCGGGAGGACCGCCTGGCCGCCGCCGACCTGGTGATCCCCAACGAGGGCTCCCTCGACGACCTGGAGGCCCGGGTCGACGAGGTCTGGCACGAGCTCGTACGCCGCGCCGCCCGCGGATAGCAGTCACTCCCCTGCGGTCAGAAGGGCGAGTCGAGCGGCACCTGACTCACCTCCGGCAGGTACGGATCCAGCTCCCCCAGCTCGAACCGTGACATCCCGATGACGTGCCAGAACTGCCCGCCCGGCTCGCCGTGCACCTTGTACCGCCCGTCCGGCGCCAGGGCGGCCCAGCCCTCGGGCAGCCCCAGCAGCGTCGCCCGCCGCTCGCCGCCCTCCCAGAGGATCACCACGCCGTCGTCGCCGGCGCTGGCCAGCAGGTCGGACGTGGGGCTGTAGGCCACCGACCACACCCGGCGCGCGTGCCCGGTGAGGGTGTGCAGCAGCTGCCCGGTCGCGGTCTCCCACACCCGCACGGTCATGTCGTCGCCGCCGGTCGCCAGGTGGCGGCCCGTGGCGTCGAAGGCCAGGCTCCACAGCCGGCCTTCGTGCTGGGTGAGCGTGTGCGCCAGGCGCGGCTGCCAGGGCTGGCCGGGCCGCAGCTCCCACACCAGCGCGCGGCCGTCGTTGCCGGCGCTGGCCAGGTAGCGGCCGTCGGGGGAGAAGGCCACGGAGTACACCCGGTCGGTGTGGCCCTCCAGCGTCGCCACCCGGCCGCCGGAGGAGACGTGCCACAGGCGGACGAGCTTGTCGTCGCAGCCGGTGGCCACGTAGTCGCCGAGGGGGCTGAAGGCGATCGAGCGCACCCGCCCTCGGTGGTCGACCAGGTCGACGGCCATGCGGCCGGTCGGCCGGTACCAGATCTTGACGCTGTCGTCGTCGTTGGCGGTGGCCAGCATGTTGCCGTCGGGGCTGAACGCCTCGGCCCACACGTGGTCGGTCTCGGCGTGCAGCTCGCGCTCGTAGTCGCCGGTGGTGGCGTTCCAGAAGTGCACGCCGCCGTCGTTGCTGGAGGTGGCCAGCACCGGGCCGGCGGGCGAGAACAGCGCGGAGATCAGCCGGTCGGCGGTGCCGGTGAACTCCCGCAGCCGCCGCCCGGTGCGCGGCTCCCACACCCGGACGACGCCGTCGTTGCCGCTGGTGGCCAGCATCGAGCCGTCGGCGCTGAAGCGCACCGACGAGATCCGCCGGCCGTGGCCGCGCAGCACCCGCTGGCACTGCCCGGAAATCGGGTCCCACAGCCGCACGGTGCCGTCGTTGCTGCTGGTGGCCAGCTGCTGGCCGTCGGGACGGAACGCGAACGGCCAGACCGAGCTGCGATGCCCGGTCAGCTCGACGCGCTTGCCGCCGCCCACGGGCTGCAGCCGGACCGTGCCGCCGGAGTCGCCGCTGGCCAGCGTGCGGCCGTCGGGGCTGAAGGTCACCTGGTAGACGGCCGCCGTGTGGGTGGTGTGCACGCCGAGCGGCTCGCCCGACGGCTCCCACAGGCGCACGTTGCCGGACGTGTCGCCGCTGGCCAGCATCGAGCCGTCGGGGGAGAACGTCAGGCAGTAGACGCTGCCGGTGTGGCCGGTCAGCTCGTGCCGGGGGGACCAGGTGGCGGTGTCCCAGAGCCGGATCGTGCCCGCCTCGTCGCCGGTGGCCAGCAGGGTGCCGTCGGGGCTGTGCACGGCCCGGTAGACACTGCCGCGGTGGCCGTCGAGGGTCACGGCCGTCTCCCCGGTGGCCAGGTCCCAGACCCGGACGACGCCCGCGGAGTCGCCGGTCACCAGCTGCGAGCGGCCGAAGGAGGCGGTGTAGACCGGCGCCCGGTGGCCCGGCAGCTCGTGGACCAGCCGGCCGGTCGCGGTCTCCCACACCCGGACCACGCCGTCGCCGCCGCCGGCCGCCACCAGCTCGCCCGAGGCGCTGAGGCGTACCGGCCACACGCCGTCGGGATGGCCGGTCAGGGTGTGCAGGCGCCGGCCGGTGAGGGTGTCCCAGAGCTGGACCGTGCCGTCGCTCGCGCCGGTGGCCAGCAGGTCGCCGGCGAAGGTGACGGCGTAGACGCGGCCGCGGTGGCCCTGGAGGGTGCGGACCGGGGAGCCGCCCGCGCACAGCAGCACGCCGCCGTCCTCGTTGCCGATGGCGATGGTCGAGCCGTCGGGGCTGTAGGCGATGGGCTCGGGCAGGCGGGAGGTCTGGAAGTGGTAGCCGTACGGGACGCCGATGCCGGCCGGCGCGAACTCCACCTCCACCGGCTGGCCCGGCACCACCGCCGCGCCCGGCAGGTGCGGCAGCGTGCCGGTGACGTTGATCAGGGACGCCCGGTGCCAGCGGGCGCCCTCGACCGTGACGTCGCTCAGGTCGACCTGCGCCAGCCGCGCGCCCGACAGGTCGGCCCCGGTCAGGTCGGCGCCGGTCAGCCGGGCGCCGTCGAGCCGGGCGCCGGCCAGGCTCGCGTCACGCAGGACGGCCCTGGACAGGTTCGTGCCGGCCAGGGTGGCCTCCGACAGGTCGGCGCCGGTCAGGTCGACCTCCTGCAGGTCGCGCGCCGACAGGTCCTCGCCCTTGAGGTTCGCGCCGCGCAGGTCGGCCTTGGCCGGGGTGCGCAGCCTGGCCGCGATCTTGACCGCGTTCGCCATGGCCACGTCGTCGGCGGGCGGGTCGGCCACCCAGGCGCGCAACGCCCGTACGTCGGCCAGGTCGCACAGGAACTCGACGGTCAGCGCCGACAGCGGCCTGCGGGTCAGCGGGAGGGGATTGTCGAGGTTCGCAGCGATATGGCGGGCGATGAGCCATTCCATCACCGAGGCGTGGATGAACCCGAACATGCCCTCCTCGGTGCGCACGAGCAGGCTGCCCGAGCCCATCGCGTGCGCGGCGTGCGCGGGCGAGAGCTGGCCCGAGGCCAGGTCGCTCAGCGTCTCGCCGATCTCGGTCAGCTCGTCGACGCCGAGCAGCGTCTCGCCGCTGTCCCACAGGCGCAGCGCCAGCGCGGTCACCACCCGCCACAGCTCGCCGATCGACAACGCGCCGGGCGAGCCGGGCACGCGGGCCCGCCGCTCCTCGAAGGCCAGCCAGGTGCTGAGGATCTCCTCGTACAGCAGGGCCGGGCTGAGGGTGTGCTGGGCGCCGGCGACCGTGCGCAGGCGGTCGGCGTCGAGGTCGGCGATGAAGCTGAGCATGCGCGGGTTCTGGGCCAGCGCCAGCAGGTCCTTGATCTCGCCCATGAGCGACATGCGGGCGCCGGCCTCGTCGCCGTCGTCGAACCGGTTGGCCAGGTAGGAGCGGATCTGGTCGTGCGTGAAGTCCTCCACGCTGAGCACCCGCCGCTGCGGCAGCACGCCCACCATCTCGCCGAGCGAGGTCAGCACCTGGCTGTGCGACTTGAAGTGCTGCGTACGGCTGGCCACCACGATCTTGGCCTTGTCCTCGGCCGCGGCCAGCAGGGTGGCCAGGTGGTCGGCCGCCCGGTCGTAGGTCAGCCGGGTGACCAGCTCGTCGAACCCGTCGAACAGCAGCACGATGCGCCCCTGCCGGAGCAGGTAGCGGAACGCCTTGAGGTCGATGAACTCCTCGCCGTGCCCGGCCAGGTGGGCGGCGACCAGGGCGTCGACCGAGTGGGCCTTGTCCAGGGCGCGCAGCTCGATGAAGATCGGCGTCAGGTGCGGCAGCTCGGCCGGGATGCGCCTGGCCAGCTCGCGCAGCGCGAACGTCTTGCCGTGGCCGAAGTCGCCGAGCAGCAGCAGGAACCGGCCGTGGTCGGCGGCCAGCAGCCGCATCAGCTCGTCGGTGAGCCCCTGCCTGATCTGGCTGCCCGGCCGGTCGAGCTCGCGGTAGCGCTGGGGGACGTACAGGCCGGGCGGGTAGCGGCGGTCCCCGGTGAGCCGGGCGGTCTGCTCGGCGACATATCCCGACAGGTCGAGCAGGCCCTGGAACTCCAGGAAGCTGCGCACCCGCACGCCCTTGCGCATGAGGTCGTCGCGGAGCGCGCGGGAGGCCGGCGGACCCTGGTAGATCAGCTCGGCGGCCAGGTCGGCGGCGTGGGCGCGGCGGGCGAACCCGGTCGCTGCGGCCTCGGTCAGCTCGCCGACGTGCGCGCCGATCATGAGCTGCCGGACGAACCCGTCCTCGGGATGGGTGACCACCAGATGGTCGGGGAAGCGCCGGATCTTGGCCCGCTCGTGCCGGGCCTCGCAGACCTCGGTGATGCGGTCGAGCAGCAGCTCCACAGGGCTCGGCTCGCGCTCCTCGGGCTGGGGGGCGGGCGGCGGGGTGCCGGGGGTCTCGCCGGTGAACGTGGCCCGCACCGCCCGCCAGCCGTGCCGGGCGCGCGCGGGCTTGCCGGTGTCGGGCGTCCAGGTGCGCATGCCGTCGGGGGAGATCTCGATCACCTGGTGGCGGCCGGAGCGCGGGGCCGCGACCGCTGCGAAGCCCGGCCGCGGCTCGGCGGCCGGGACGCCCGCGCCGGACCCGTGGAAGAGCAGGTTGAGCCGGTGGGTGAGCAGCCGGTCGAACGTGGGCGCGTCCCGCAACGCGGCGGGCGGATGGCCGATCGCGCCCAGCCGCAGCCAGGCGCTCTCCTCGTAGGGGCGCAGCCGCTCGGCGAACCACGCGGCCTGCGCCTCGCCCAGCAGCGCGTACGCGTCGCGCTCCAGATGGCTCATCGCCATCGTCGAGTTGAGCCCGGCCACGACCACCCTCAGGTCGGGCACCTCGAACAACGTCCAGGGCTGGCCGCCGTCGAACACCCGGTCGTCGAGCCCTTGGTACACCTCGCGGAACAGCCCGGCGAAATGCCGCCACTTGGGCCAGTAGGGGGGCTGCGGGCTCACGTCGTCGGCCTCGCAGGTCATGAAGTACGCGCTGGCCGCGGCCTTGGTGACGTCGCGCGGGCCGGGCAGCAGCACCAGCCGGTGGGGCTCCAGCCCGATCAGCAGCCGCATGTCGGTGACGAACTGGGTGGCCTGCGCGAACTGCCCCAGGCTGCCGGACTCGGTCAGGTCGCCGCTGACCACCATGAGGTCGGGACGCGGCATGCCCCGGTCGTACATGGCCGTCAGGTCGGCCCAGATGCGGGCCTGCATGTCCTCCGGCGTGAACGGCTCGCCGGGATCGGGCAGCGCCCGCCCGAACCTCGGCCCGCCGATGTGCAGGACGTTGACCGACTCGCGCCCGCGGTCGTCGCCGCCCGAGGGCGGGAACTTGGGGGCCGTCACCGGGGTGCGGCGGGCCCTGGCCAGGTCGGTCGTCGGGGGCAGCGTCGGGACGGCCGGAGGCGGCACGACCCGGCCGGAGGGGAAGGCGGGGGCGGCCGCCGGCTTGGCCCGCCCGGCCAGCGCCTCGCCGACCCGGCCCAGCAGCAGCGCCCTGGCCTGCCCGGAGTCGGTGACGCCGAGCAGGTCGACCCAGGTGATCGTGGACAGCAGGCCCTCCAGCTGCACGTCCTCCAGCCGGATCGTGACGAGCTTGTTGGAGGGGTTGTCGGGGTCGGCGCGCATGGCCGCCTGCCACTCCATGCGCCCGTAGCGCGAGGTGAGGTAGTTGCGCGAGAGCACGGCCACGACGAGCTGCGCCTCGCTGACCCCGCGGTCCATGAAGTCGATGAAGTTGGTGCCGGGCACGAAGTCCCAGGCTTGGATCATGGTCCGGTAGCCGGCCGCCTCCAGCTCCCAGGCGATCCAGGTCGCCCAGGCGGTGTCGGCCGGGGAGTAGCTGACGAAGATCTCGGTCGGCCTGCCGTCACGTGCCATCTGCTCAGTATCCACCGAGGAATCGGTGATTTGGAGTCAGTGTGCGATCATCGTCGGGTGTGGCGGCGTCTGGCTGTGCTCGATCTGATCCGGATCGGGCTGCTTGCTCTCGGTCTGGTCTTCGTGGCGACCGGTCTGCTGCCGTGGCGCGACGCCGTCGAGAGCCTGGAGACGATCGGGCCGCTGCTGATCTTCCTGGTCGCCATCATCGTGCTGGCCGAGCTGACCAAGGAAGCGCAGGTCTTCGACGCCATCGCGGCCAGGATGGCGGTGCTCGGCTGCGGTAACTATGCCGCACTTTTCTTTCTTTGTACGGCTTTCGCGTCATTTGTCACGATTTTTCTGAACCTTGACACCACCGCCGTCCTGCTCACCCCCGTCATGCTCGCCCTGGCGCCGCGGGCCCGCATCGCCGCCCTGCCGCTGGCGATGACCACCATCTGGCTGGCCAACACCGCGAGCCTGCTGCTGCCGGTCTCCAACCTGACCAACCTGCTCAGCGTGGACAAGCTCGGCCTCGACGCCCAGGGCTTCGCCGCCCGCATGTGGGCCCCGCAGATCGCCTCGATCGCGGTGACGATGGTGTTCCTGTGGGTGTTCTTCTGGCGCCGGGGCGAGCGCCGCGACCTGCGCTACACGCCGCCGGTGCTGGAGCCGGTGGCCGACCGCGTGCTGTTCGGCGCGGCCTCGGCCGGCTGCCTGCTGTTCATCGCCCTGCTGCTGCTCAAGGCGCACGTCGCCGTCGCCGCCACCGCCGCGGCCGTGCTGGTGGTGGCCGCCTTCCTGCTGCGCGACCGGCCCAAGCTGACCTGGAGCCTGCTGCCCTGGCAGCTCGTCATCTTCGTGACCGGGCTGTTCCTGGTGGTGCCCACGCTCAGCGCCCACGGGCTCGACGCGCTGATGACGTGGATGATCGGCACGGAGGGCGACCCGTACCGGACGGCCGCGGTGGGCGCGGGCCTGTCCAACGCGATCAACAACCTGCCCGCTTACAAGGCTGTCGAGGCGGTCATCCCGGCCGCCGACCAGGACCGCCTGCTGGCCCTGCTCGTCGGCACGAACGTGGGCACGGTGATCACCCCGTGGGCCTCGCTGGCCACGCTCCTGTGGTTCGAGTCGTGCCGCCGCCACGGCGTCGCGGTGCCGCTGCGCCGCTTCCTGCTCACCGGCGCCGGCCTGGCCGTCACCGGGCTGCTGGCCACGGTCTGGGCCCTGGTCACGTTCGGCTGAGCGCCGGAGGCGTCAGCCGGGCAGCAGCGACATCAGCCCGGGCAGCGCGCGCGGGTGGGCGGCCACGAAGCTGCGGTCCTCGGCCGTGCCGTCGATGCTCTCCTCGAACGGGCCGCCGTCGAGCGCCCTGATCTCGATCCCGGCCTCCTGGGCCAGCAGCGCGCCGGCCGGCAGGTCGACCGCCTCGGCGCGGTAGCCGACGATGCCGTCGATGTCGCCGCGGGCCAGCATCGCCCACGACAGCAGCGGCGCCCACAGTTGCAGCACCCGCCGGGCGCCCGCCTCCAGCGCCGCCTTCAACGCCAGCACGGTGGCGTCGCCCCTGCTCACGCCGTACCCCTGGGTCCAGGCCAGCAGCGGGCCGTGCGGGCTGGCCGTGTACGGCGGCGCCAGCCGCGCCCCCGTGGACGCCACGGCCCCGCGCCCCCGGATCGCCGACCAGGTCTGGGCCGTCACCGGGTCGTGCACCACGCCCAGCACCGGCCGCCCGCCCCGGCACAACGCCACCCCCACGACGTACGTGGGCAGCCCGATGGCCACGTTGTTGGTGCCGTCGAGCGGGTCGACCAGCCACGTCCACTCGCCGCCCGCCGCGCCGATCAGCCCGGACTCCTCGGCCACGATCGTGTGCGACGGGAAGGCCGTCAGGATGCGCTCGACCAGCAGCTTCTCCGAGGCCAGGTCGAGATCGGTGACGACGTCGCCGGCCTCGCCCTTGGCCCGGATGCCGACGGCCCCACGCGTGCCCGCCGCGAGCAGCGCCCCGGCGGCCTGGGCGGCCTCGACGGCCACAGAGCGAGCGTGATCCAGGTCCATCGGGCACCCCTCAGGTCAGGTGGGCGGTGATCAGCCGGACGGCCAGCGCCGTCTCCTCGGCGTTCAGCGGTTCCCGGGGAACGTGGTGGCCGCCCGCCCCGAGCGGGCCGAGCGACAGGTCGCGGCTGCCGGGCCGGCCGCGCCCGAGCGCGATCGTGGCCGCCTCGCCGCCCTCCGGCACCACGCTGCTGTGGAAGCGGTCGGCCGGCAGGGTGTAGGTGTCGCCGGGGCCGAACAGCTCCACCAGCCCGGTCGCGTGCCGCACGGTGCGGCGGGTGGGCGAGATGCGGTCGCCGTCGGCGCCGCTGACCACCTCGAACACCCGGTGCGTGGCGTCGGGCCCCGCGTCGGTGACCACCGCGTGCACGTTGCGCACCTGGCCGTAGAGCACGTGGCTGACCAGGTCCCAGCTGTGGCAGTGGATCTGCGAGGTGGTGCTCTCGGCGTGCTGGAGCGAGTCGGACCACAGGTGGAGGCATACCCCCTCGCCGCCCTCACGCTCCAGCGGCAGGCAGACGAAGCCGAGCGGATGGCGTACGGCCCTGGGGCGCGCGGTTTCCCGCAGCACGCCGAGCGCCCACGACCTGGCCTGTCCGTCGCGGACCCGCTGGAAGACCGACCGGTAGCTCATGAGTCGCACTCACGTTCCGTCTCGTCGGAGGGCCGCAGGACGCGCCTCGCCGTAGGGATCGACGGCGCGCAGGGCCTTGCGCGCGATGTCCACGACGTCGCGGCCGTCGTAGGCCTTGGGAAGAGGCACCCCGATGCGACCGAACAGGTCCTGGACCTCCTCGATCGTGGGCTCGTCGCCGAGCGGCGCCTTCTTGTACATGTCCATCGGCACCCGCCGCGCCTGCTCGAAGCTGAGCCGCAGCTCGGTGTCGCAGTTCTCGTAGTAGAACGTGCCGGCCAGCGCGGTCATGGCGCGGTTGGGGTCCTCCACCGTCATGATCAGCCGGGTGGCCGACAGGTCCCAGCGGAACGTCGTCATCGACGACGACAGACCGACCTCGATGTCGAGCAGGCCGTAACGCTGGCGGTACCAGAAGGCGGCCAGGATCGTCGCGTACGACTCCTTCCTGACCCGGTCGGTGGTCCACGTCTCGCCGGTCGCGTCGGGGGAGTCCGACAGGGAGCGCCGGTAGTGGGCGTACGTCTCGCACACCTCGACGTTGGACGGGTCGATCACCTCGACCCGCACCACGAGGTGCCGTTTGTCCCGTCGGGCGGCGGCCACGCACTCGGGCAGGGTGACCGCGCGCAGGTAGGTGCCGGTGCCGCCCTTGAAGCTCCACCGGGTGGTGTCCTTGCGCGCCTCGGCGTGCATCTGGGCGATCTCCTGCTTGCTGCCCAGCACCCTGACCAGCTGCAGCGCGTCGAGGGCCTTGCGGGTGCCGTGGACGAGCGTCTCGATCTCCTCCAGCCGCGACAGCCGGACGGGGAGTTGGGCCAGCGCGCCGGAGGTGATGGTCTCCTCGACCGGGGCCTGACGGGCGCGGTCGCGCAGCAGGGCGGTGGCCACCAGCGCCATGATCACCAGCGTCGCGGCGTTGACGAGCTGGGTCTGCACATCGGTCGGCACCACCGTGTCGGGCATGATGCCGAGCACGCCGATCACGATGGCCAGTAACAGCGCGATGGCGCCGTCGGCGTTCTGGGCCGCCCATGGGGCGACCCGCTTCAGCGCCGCCATGAACCGTGCCATCGTTCGCCCACCCGTCCGACGATCAGTCAATCCCTAGGTCATCGTAACGACCGCCGGCATGCGACTTCCAGCGCACGGGAAGGAGGTATCTCCTACCCGGGAATGACATGACATCTCCCCCTGGCAGCTCAGGACCGGGACCTGACCAGGCTCGATACTGGAAGCGCACGGGGGTGGGGATGAAGGGGATCAGGATGTTCTCGGCGGCCGCGCTGGCGCTGGTGCTGGTGGCCGTGCTGGCGTGCCCGGCCCCGCCCGCGGCGGCGTGGGCGGAGGTCCACCGGCCGTCGTCGTCGGAGCGGTTCCTGCAGGTCGTGGCGCATCCGGACGACGACCTGCTGTTCATGAGCCCCGACCTGTACGGCGCCGTCCAGTGGCACCGCCCGACGGTGACCGTCTACCTGACCGCGGGCGAGGGCCAGGCCGGCTGGGACGACGACCGCGACCCCGTCGCCTACACCCGCGACCGCGCGCGGGGCCTGCGGGCCGCGTACGCCTTCCTGGCCGGCGCGCCCGACGTCTGGCGGGTCACCACGATCACGGCGGGCGGCTTCCCCGTCCGCCTGGAGGAGCTGGCCGACAGGCCGGCGGTCAGGCTCGCCTTCGTCGGGCTGCCGGACGGCGGCGACCCGCGCGCCGACGGCGGCCGCGACGCGCTGACCAGGCTGTGGCAGGACCGCTCCTGCGTGCGCCGGTTCGGCGCCGGCCCCGAGAGGCGCTGCGTCGGCCGGCGGGACGTGGTCGGCGTGCTGCGCGCGCTCTACGCCCGCTTCCGGCCGACGGTGCTGCGCACGCTCGACCCCGAGCCGCCCACCGGCCGGGGGTTGTGCGACCACCCCGACCACGTCGCCTCGGCCCGCTTCGCGCTGGCCGCGGCGAGCGGGCTGGGGCTGCGGGCGGTCTCCTACCGTGGCTACCCGATGACCGGCTGGGCCCCCAACGTCGCGGGGGCGCTGCGCGAGCTCAAGCGCCAGGTCTTCGGCGTCTACCTGGGCCACGACTACCGCGTCGGGCACACCTGGCGCTACCGGGCCTGGACCGAGCGCATGTACCGGGTCCCCTGAGCCGGGACGCCGCCCGGCTCAGGGGAGCGCCCGGCTAGAACCAGCCGCGGCGGCGGGCCATCTGCTCCAGGCCGTGCTGCAACGCCTGGTCGGCCGCGCCGGGGTGGTCGTCGTAGCGCACGGTGAAGCGGTTGTAGGTGTCGTGGCTGGAGGTCAGGAAGCCGCCGCGCTTGTCGGCCTCCAGGATGACGTCCATCTGCCGCGGACCGGCGATGAACGTCAGCTCCAGCTCGTTGAAGTGCCGCCGCCACTGGCCGCCCGCGTAGTACTCGATCTCCTGGAAGAACGGCATCGTCGAGCCGTACAGCGTGCCGCGCTCCAGGTCGGCCTTCTTGAAGCCGAAGCCCAGCCGGTCGAGGGCGGCGATGACGTGCTCCTGGGCCGGCAGCGGGCTGACGAACAGCGGGTCGAGGTCGCCCTTGTCGATCGCGCCCGCCAGCGCCAGCTCCGTCTGGACGCCGAGCCGCATGCCGTGCAGCGGGTGGCCGCCGATCGCGCTGATCGGCGTCTCCCACGGCACCATGATCTCGAACGGCTGCTGGTGCTGGGCGCCCGAGGCGAGCTGGAACGTCCCGGCCACCTGCTGGCGCAGGAAGCTGTAGGTCGTCTTGTACTCGTTGTCGCCGCTCTCGACCTCCACCACGGCGGTCAGGTCGAGGTAGATGCCCTCGACCTTGTAGTCGGAGCCGCCGCCGCGGAAGTGCACGACGCCGCGCAGCGGCTCTCCGGGACGCACGGTCGCGTCGGTCAGCACCGTGTCGACCTCGACGCCCGCGCCGAAGGCGGCCATCAACTTGCGGAACACCATGGGGTCTCTCCTATGCGGTGGGGGTCTGGCCGTTGGCGGCGAGGTGTCCCGTGCCCGAGATGCGGGGGAGCAGCTGGGCCAGGACGAGGGTGGACAGCGCCGAGTCGGCCTGGCCCTGCTGGGTCCGTACGACCAGCGGCTGGGGGGCGTTCTCGGCGAGCTTGGCGCCCACGTCCAGGCGCCGGCGGGCCAGCTCGTACTGCAGCACGGCCCGGTTGTCGCGGTACGACTCGGCCAGCCTGCGCAGGGCCTTGGCCTCGTTCTCGGCGGCGGTCAGGTCGGCCCTGCCGCGCGCCTCGATCTCCCACGTCACGCGCTGGGCCTCGGTCTCCTGCTCCTCCAGCATGCGCGCCACGTTCTTGCGCGCGGTGTTGTGGGCGGCCTTGACCTCGACCACGCGGGCGTCGCGGGTCTTCTTGGAGCGCTCGATCTCCATGAGCAGCGTGTCGATGCGGCGCTTGCGGGTCAGCTCCCACTCACGCTCGTAGGCCGACAGCTCCTTGGCGACCTTCTCCCGGGTGGCCAGGTGCTGCTGGTACTGGTCGGGGAGCTGGACGTCGGGGATGTTGGCGCCGGTGACGCGCACGCCGTACCGGCCGAGCTGGCGGTTGAGCGCCTCCTGCATGTCCCCGACGTCGGAGCCGCGCAGGTCGTAGGCGCGCTCGGTGTTGACCCGCCGGCTGCGCTGCCTGATCGCGTCCTGCACGGCGCTGGAGAGCACGAGGTCGAAGTTGCCCGCGCCGATCGTCCGGACGAACGCCACCGGGTCCACGATGCGGAACTTCAGGAAGAACTCGATCGACTTCAGCGGCACGTTCTCGGCCGTCGGGCAGGCCACGATCGGCGCCGAGTACGGGATCTCGGTGGAGGTGTCCACGACCGCGTCCACCCGGTCCCACGGCAGCCACAGGTAGTGGCGGCCCGGCGGGAGCGTGCCGGTGATCGCGCCCCAGCGGCTGCGCACGCCGGTGGTGCCCTCCTCGATCTCGATGATCGCCTGGCGCCAGATCGTGACCAGCGCCACGACCAGGAAGAACAGCGAGGCCAGCGCGGCGGGCAGGGTGAGGTCGGTGAGCGCGGCCATCCCGGCGAAGTACAGGGCCAGCAGGACGAGCGCCACCCAGGCGAAGCCGCGCCGGTCCTTGGGGATCACCACCGGCACGAGCTGGCCCTGCTCGCCGCCGCGCAGCAGCTGGCGGATGTCGGACCAGGAGGCCAGCGACTCCTTGATCTTCGAGAACTCGCGGGTCATCGGACCTCACCCTCGCTCAGGCGGCCGGGCAGCAGGCGCTCGACCGTGCTTTCCAGGTCGTGGTCGGGCTCAGGCGTCGCCTGCGGCTCGCTCACGTCGGCGGCGGCCTTCTTCAGCAGGGCCGCGATCTCGTCCTCGCGGCTGCTGACGCGGGCGGCGATCTCGCCGAGCCGGCCGCGGATGGCGGCCATGTCCTCGGCGGAGAACAGCGCCGCGCCCTTGCCGCCCACGAGCTGCTGGGCCAGGGCCAGGAAGTCGATGTCGGTCTGCTCGCCCACCTGCACCACCTGCGGCAGCCGGGTGGCCACCGACTCCAGCTTGGTCAGCAGGTCCTGCTGGAAGCGGTAGTCGAGGATCTCGGGGGCCTCGGCGGCCGACAGCGCCCGGATGTCCAGGGCCTGGGCCTCCAGGAGCGCGGCGTTGGCGTTGGCCGTGGACTCGGCCTCGACCAGACGCTGCCTGGCCTGCGCGGTGGCCTGGTGGCTGGCGCGTTCGAGCGCGGTGTCCATGCGGGCCTGGTAGCCGGCGATCTCGGCCTGGATGGCGCTGAGCGTCTCCTGGAGCCCCGCCAGCTCCTTGACCAGGTCGCCCTCGTTCTGCTCCTTGCGGAGCTGGAGCTCGTACTCGTAGGTGTAGGCCTCCTTGGCCACCCGGACCATCTCCGGGGCGGCCAGGTCCATGCGGTACTCCTGGCTGGACGGCTCGGCGTGGGTGATGTTCACGTCGGTGAGCCGTACGGCGGGCAGGAACTGCTGGTTCAGGTTCTCCAGCATGCCGAGGGTGCTCTCGCCCACCAGGTCGTAGATGTCCTCGGCCCGCTGGGCGTAGATCAGCGAGCGGGTGACCTCGCTGATGGCGTTCTGCAGCTTGGACTGGAAGCCGCTGACCGAGCCGAGCACGAAGATGAACTCGGCCGGGTTCTCGATCCTGAACTGCAGGAACAGGTCGACGCTGGCCTTGACGCCCTGCTGGGTCGGCGCCTCCCTGATGGGGGCGTTGAACGGGTACTCGCGGGTGGTGTTGACGATGTAGCTGACCCGCTTCCATGGGTTGAACAGCGTCACCCGGCCCGGGTCGGCGATGTGCACCAGCTTGCCGAACTTGGTGATCAGCGCCTTGCAGCCCTCGGGGACCATCACCACGCTCCGGCGCCACCACAGGAACGCGGCGGCCAGCACCAGCACCACCCAGTAGTGCGGGCCGAAGAAGATGTCCGACCCCGGCACGATGCCGCCGAGCGCGCCGATCAGGCCCAGGACCACCAGCACCGTCAGCGGGATGACCACCTTGGCCGTGCTGCCCTTGGGGATCACCACCGGTGAGATGACGTGCATGCCGTTCTCGGCGAAGCTGCGGTTGACGATCTCGCCGGCCTCGTTCAGCGAGGCGGACCTGGCCTCGATCAGCGTGCCGACGGAGGCGCCGCCGTCGCGGGCGGCGGCGAAGTCGTGCGGGTTGAGCGCGAAGCCGGGGGCCTGGCCGGTGAGCTGGCCGGCCTGGTCGGCGACCTGTCCGATCGCCTGGCTCATCGCCTGCCGTACGTCACCTCCTTGAGCGACCGCTTGGGCTATGCCCTGACCTGCCTGGATCAGTGCCTCTCGGGGTCGTGACATCGAACCTTCCTTTTCCGCTACAGGCGAATCCGACCGTATCGGGTATGACTTGCTGTTCGCTTGCAATGTGTCGTCATATGACTGTTACGTCCCATAGCAGGGGTGTTATGGATGGAGCAGGTCTGCTACCTGGAGGGTTGATGAGCGAGACCGTCCACAACCGCATCGCGCTGCTGCGCGCCGAGCGGGGGGTGAGCCGCAGGCAGCTCGCGCAGGCGCTGGGGGTGCACTACCAGACCGTGGGATACCTGGAGCGGGGCGAATACAGCCCGAGTCTTCACCTGGCGTTGCGCATTGCCGGATACTTCGAGGTGCCGGTCGAGGTGGTGTTCTCCACCACGCCGTTCCCCCGGATCGGGCAGCCCATGGCCTGACGGTTTCTGTCGGTGGCGCCGCCTACAGTGGCAGCATGCGTCCGGTCACAGATTTGCAGCGGAAGGTGGCGCCTTTCGAGGTCGTCACCGAGATGACTCCATCCGGCGACCAGCCGACGGCCATCGCCGAGCTGGAGCGCCGCGTCCGGGCCGGGGAGAAGGACAGCGTCCTGCTCGGCGCCACGGGCACCGGCAAGACGGCCACGATCGCCTGGCTGATCGAGCGGCTGCAGCGGCCCGCGCTGGTCATGCAGCCCAACAAGACGCTCGCCGCCCAGTTCGCCAACGAGCTGCGCGAGATGCTGCCCAACAACGCGGTCGAGTATTTCGTCTCCTATTACGACTACTACCAGCCCGAGGCGTACGTGCCGCAGAGCGACACGTACATCGAGAAGGACTCCTCGATCAACGACGAGGTCGAGCGGCTGCGCCACTCGGCCACCAACTCGCTGCTCACCCGCCGCGACACCATCGTGGTCGCCTCCGTCTCGTGCATCTACGGCCTGGGCACCCCGCAGGAGTACGTCGACCGCATGGCCAGGCTCCGCGTCGGCATGGAGGTCGACCGCGACCAGCTCCTGCGCCGCCTGGTCGACATGCAGTACACGCGCAACGACCTGGCCTTCACCCGGGGCACGTTCCGGGTGCGCGGCGACACGATCGAGATCATCCCGAAGTACGAAGAGCTGGCCGTGCGCATCGAGATGTTCGGCGACGAGATCGAGAAGCTCGCCACCATGCATCCGCTGACCGGCGAGGTCATCACTGAGGACGAAGAGCTCTACATCTTCCCCGCCTCCCACTACATCGCCGGCGAGGAGCGCATGGCGGCGGCAGTGGCCGGCATCGAGGCCGAGCTGGCCGCGCGCCTGTCGGAGCTGGAGCGGCAGGGCAAGCTGCTGGAGGCCCAGCGGCTGCGCATGCGCACCACCTACGACATCGAGATGATGCGCCAGATCGGCACCTGCTCCGGCATCGAGAACTACTCCCGTCACCTCGACGGCCGCGCCGCCGGCACCGCGCCCAACACGCTGCTCGACTACTTCCCCGAAGACTTCCTGCTGGTCCTCGACGAGTCCCACCAGACCGTGCCGCAGATCGGCGCGATGTACGAGGGCGACGCCTCGCGCAAGCGCACGCTGGTCGACCACGGGTTCCGGCTGCCGTCCGCGCTGGACAACCGGCCGCTGAAGTGGGAGGAGTTCCTGGAGCGCATCGGGCAGTCGGTCTACCTGTCGGCCACGCCCGGGCCGTACGAGCTGGGGCGGGTCAAGGGCGACGTCGTCGAGCAGGTCATCCGGCCCACCGGCCTGGTCGACCCCGAGATCGTCGTCAAGCCCACCAAGGGGCAGATCGACGACCTGGTCCACGAGATCCGCGAGCGCGCCGAGCGCGACGAGCGCGTCCTGGTCACCACGCTGACCAAGAAGATGTCCGAAGACTTGACCGACTATCTCCTGGAGCTCGGCATCCGGGTGCGCTACCTGCACAGCGAGGTCGACACGCTGCGCCGCATCGAGCTGCTGCGCGAGCTGCGCATCGGCGAGTTCGACGTGCTGGTCGGCATCAACCTGCTGCGCGAGGGTCTCGACCTGCCCGAGGTGTCGCTGGTGGCCATCCTCGACGCCGACAAGGAGGGCTTCCTGCGCTCGGAGACCTCCCTGATCCAGACCATCGGCCGCGCCGCCCGTAACGTGTCCGGCCAGGTCCACATGTACGCCGACAAGATCACGCCGTCGATGGAGCGGGCCATCGACGAGACCAACCGGCGCCGGGCCAAGCAGATGGCCTACAACGAGGCCAACGGCATCGACCCGCAGCCGCTGCGCAAGAAGATCGCCGACATCCTCGACTCCCTCCAGCGCGAGGACGCCGACACCGACAAGCTGCTCGGCGGCGGCCGTCAGCAGTCGCGCGGCAAGGCCCCGGTGCCCGGCTTCGCCGCCCGCCAGGCGGGCCAGCACGCCAAGGCCATCGCGGGCGAGATGCCGCGGGCGCAGATGGAGTCGCTGATCGAGTCGCTGACCGAGCAGATGCACCAGTCGGCCGCCGACCTTCAGTTCGAGGTGGCCGCCCGGCTGCGCGACGAGATCAAGGAGCTCAAGCGCGAGCTGCGCGACATGCGCGAAGCAGGCGTCAAGTAGGGGCCGGCGACATGCGCGAAACGGTCGTCCAGTAGGGGCCGACAGCATGCGTGAAGCGGTCGTCCAGTAGGGGCCGGCGGGCCGGCGGCGGGTCCCCGCGTGGCGCGCCCTCGCCGGCCCCGGCCGTGGCTCAGGGTTCTGACCTGCGGGAATGAAGGCGGGTTCCTGGGGCAGCGGTCCAGGTATGAACAAGTCGATCATCGGGGCACTGGTCGGTGCGGCGCTGCTCGCAGCCGGCTGCGGCGCCGTACGGGAAGTCGGCCAGTTCGCCGTCGAGCCCACGCCGGGCCCCACCATGGGAAGCCCGTCTCCGTCGATGGAAAGCCCGCCCGAAACGGGGACCATGTCCCCCTCGCCGGGCACCACGTCCATGAAGCCAGGAGCCGGAGAGCTCAAGGACGCCGCCAAGGTCGCGATGGCGGCGGTGCCCGGATCCAAGGTCGTCTCCGTCGAGAGCGAGGAGAACGGCATGGTCTGGGAGGTCAAGGTCGTCGGCTCCGACGGCACGGAACACCAGGTCGACGTGAAGTCCGGCAAGGTCGTCAAGGGGCCGACCGCCGAGCAGATGGACGAGCAGGAGAAGGCCAAGATGCACACCCGCATCACCGAGGCCAAGCTCGACTACGCCCAGGCCGCCGACAAGGTCGCCGCGGCCGTACCGGAGGGAAGCGTCACCAAGCTGAAGCTCGACACCGAGAACGGCAAGACCGTCTGGAAGTCGGACGTGATGACCCCGGACGGGACCAAGCACGAGGTGATGGTCGACGCCGCCACCGGTGAGGTCACCAAGAAGAACGAAACCAGCTGACCCGCGGGGGAAGCAGGCCACCTCCGGCCATCGGCGGAGGTGGCCGTCCCGGGCCGCAAGGGGGTGCCGCACGGCTCTGGACACCTGCCGAGGAAAGTGGAGCCGGGAGGGGTGCTCTACGGGCTGTAGAGTAAGGTCTTGATCGTGTTTTCGGCCGCCCCGCGGCGGTTCGCCGAGCAGCAGAGAGACCTCTTCCCCCATGACCACTCCCTTCCAGTGGCTCGCCGCCCGGGTCGCCTTCGAACGAGCCGCCCTGCGCCGGGCCGCGGGCGCGGCGCTGGCCACCAGCCTGATGATCATCGTGACCGGCGGAGTCGTCCGGCTGACCGGGTCCGGGCTGGGCTGTGACGGGTGGCCGCGCTGCTCGGAGGCCGGTTTCGCGGCCACGCCCGAGCTCGGCGTCCACGGCGCGATCGAGTTCACCAACCGGGTGTTGTCCGGGGTCGTGTGCGTCGCCGTCGGCTGGCTCATCGTCGTGGCCCGGCTGCAGCGCCGTCCGGTGCCCGAGCTGACCCGGTGGGGGTGGGTGCAGTTCTGGATCGTCGTGCTGAACGCGGTCGTCGGCGGCCTCACCGTGTGGGCGCGGCTGAGCCCGTACCTCGTCGCCGCGCACTTCCTGGCCGCCGTGCTGTTCCTGACCGCCACCACGGTCGTCTGGCACAAGGCCCGCCTGCTCGACCGGCCCGCGCGACCGCTCTCCGTGCCGGTGGGCCGCCTTCCGGCGGCGCTGGTGGCGTCCGTGGCGCTGGTGGTCGCGGCCGGCACGATCGTCACCGGCACCGGGCCGCACGCGGGTGACTCCTCCGACGTGCCGCGCATGCCGTTCAACTGGACGGCGATGGTCTGGCTGCACGGGGTCGCCGCCGCGCTCAGCCTCGGCCTGGCCGTAGCCCTGTGGCTCAGGACCCGGCGCGAGCCGGGCTCGGCGGCCCACCGGCGCACCACGTTGTTCCTCGCCGTGCTGCTCGGCCAGGGGCTCGTCGGCCTGACGCAGATCGTGACGGACCTGCCCGAGGTCGTCGTCCTCGCCCACCTGCTGGGCTCGGCGATGGTGTGGGTGGGTGCGGTACGCGTCCTCCTCGACACCCGGCTACCGGCGGTGGCAGGGGAGGAACGGCCTCTGCCCGTCCCCGCTCGTACGTAGCCGATCCGCGCGGACGGGCCCGGCGCTCCGGCGGCCGGGCCGCGCGCGTTCCGCCGGTCACGTCCGGCCGGACTCCTTGCGGAGCAGGTCGGCGAGCGCGTCGGGGTCCGCGGCGGCCACGCCCTTGGCGGCGAACCAGGTGGCCACGTTGCGGGCGTCCCGTTCCAGGTACGACGGGCCCGTGGGATGGGCGATCACGTCGACGATCTGCGGCAGGTCGATGATCACCAGCCGCCCCTGGTGCACCAGCAGGTTGTACGGCGACAGGTCCCCGTGCGCCAGCCCTTCCGCGGCCAGCGTCACCATGGCCGCCACGAGCTGCTCCCACAGGTCGTCGAGGCCGTCGGAGACCTGGGCCAGGCGCGGGGCGGCGTACCCGTCGGGGGTGCCGACGAACTCCTCCAGGATCTCCGTCCCCACGATCTGCACCGGGTACGGCACCGGCACCCCCAGCTCCCACAGCCGGCAGAGCGCCGTGAACTCGGCCACCGCCCACTGCGCGGCGATCACTTGCTTGCCGAAGGCGGTGCGGTTGGCCATGGCCCGGTTCATCCGGCTCTCGCGGGCCCTGCGGCCCTCCAGGTAGCCGGAGTCCCGGTGGAACAGGCGGTGCTCGGAGGAGCGGTAACGTTTGGCCGCCAGCAGGCAGACCCGGTCGGTGCCCGGCACGCCCCGGGAGATCAGGTGGACGTCGGCCTCCTTGCCGGTCTTGAGCAGGCCGAGCTCGGTGTCGACGGCGGCCAGCTCGGTGACCAGCCAGCCGGGGTGCGGCTTCGGCCCCTTCTCGGTGGGCGTGCTCTGGTCCCAGGTGGACCAGCGGTCGCCCTCGGGCGGGCCGTCATCGGTCTCGGGGGTGCTTTCGAGCCATTCGATGTCGTCGGCGTCGAGCGCGAACTTGCCACGGCGGCGGTGTTGCGAGTGCTTGGGCACGGTGAGATGTCTCCAGTTTCGAGGCCCCACCGGCTCGCCGGACGGATCAGGTCAGCGGACACCTGGTGGGAAGGTCTGAGGTCGCGGAAAACGGCACGCGGGCAACGGTCGTCACGGTCTCAGCCTCCCTTCGTCTCGCTGCGATCGACGCGGACGAGTATGCCGGGTCCGGCCGGGCACTCACAATCGAATAAACGGCGGCCCGATAACCGGGTGCGCCGTGACCAGCCCGGCTTGTACGGTTCGGCCATGCGGCGATGTGAGGTGTGCGGACATCAGGAACCCGCCGGCGCGCCGGACTGCGACCGCTGCGCCGGGCTGGTGGACGAACTGGTCGAGGAGGGCTGGCGTGCCTTCCTGCTGGCGGAGTTCGGCACCGTGGCCCCGCCGGACGAGCAGCTCATCGCCCGCATGGTGGTCGACGAGCCCGACAAGCACCCGTGGCGGGTCGTGGACGCCGCCTACGACCGCCTGACGTGCCCCGAGTGCGGCGGCCGGCTGAGCCGCGGCCCGGCCGGATGCGCCTCCTGCGACCTCGCGAACGGGTTCCGCTACTCGGCCGTCGAGATCGACCGCCCCGGCGTGCCGCCCGGCAACGAGCACGCGCTGCGGGTCAACGTGGCCGTGACGCGCCGCCCGTACGGGATCGCGGCCACGGAGGTGCTGGTGCGCCGGCTCTCGCTGCCCGTGCTGATCGAGGGCCGCCTGCCCACGACGGCCCAGGCCCAGGCCACCAAGGCCCTGGCCCGCAAGGGCGCCACGGAACAGGAGCTGGCCGCAGTGATCTACGCGGACTGGAACAGCTGAGCGCGACACGCGCCCTGCCGAAGGCCCCGGCGGGGCCCGTCACTTCTGGTCGGCGGCGGGACGGGCGGCGGAGTCGCGGGCGAGGGCGACGATCCGTTCCAGGGCCGCCGCATGCCGCTGGAACGCCGACCGCCCCTGCGGGGTGAGCTGCACGTACGTCCGCCGCGCCCGTTTGTCCTGGTCCTTGCGGACGACCACGTATCCGGCGGCGGCCAGCGCGGAGACCTGCTTGGACAGCGCCGAGTCGCTGGTGCCGACCGAGTCCCTGAGGAAGCCGAAGTCCACCCATTCGGCCGGCGCCAGCAGCGCCACGATGGACAGACGCGCCGGGACGTGCAGGAACTCGTCGAAGAGCGGATCCATCAGGCGACCCCGCCGTCCTGCCGCACGATCGACCTCATGACCAGGCGGTTGACGGGCGTGGCCGCGACGTACACCAGGGCCGCCACCACCGCGCCCGCGACCGCCTGCGACAGCAGCCCGTGCGACGGCAGGTCGAACAGCGCGAAGGAGGCGATCCGGCCGATGCCGAAGCCCACCATGACGCAGGCCAGCAGCACGCCGTGGAACAGGGCCTCCCGGCCGGTGGCCTTCCGCCGGACCGAGGCCCGGTGCTCGTAGACGATCCCCACGCCCGCGTACACGACCACCCCGAGCGCCGCGCCGAGGTAGAACCACGGGCTCGGCAGGTCCAAGGCCGCGAGCATGACGAAGAGGCCGAGCGCGGAGACGAGCACGCGGGGGAGCGCGAAGCTCTGGCGGACGATCTGCTGCCGGGTCCTGGCCTGGAGGCGGTGGATGTCGTCGAGCGAAGTCTGGGCGTCGTGCTGGTTCATGGGCCTTCTCCGGGGTCGGCTACTGCTTTCCTGTAAGGAAAGTAGCATCTGTTTTCCTCTCGGGAAAGTCGTCGGCGGCCGAACGGGCTCGGTGCCGGAGGTGAGACATGTCTCTTTGATCTCCGGTGCCCGCGGAACTAGGGTCGCTGCATGGTCAAGGCCAGAGGTGACAAACCGTGATCGGCCGCGCAAAGCTCGCCCTCGGGCGGCCGCTCGGCCGCGAGGGCCAGGGAATGGTGTACGAGGAGCTCAGCGGCAGGATCAACGGCCGGCCGGGAGTCGCGTACAAGGAGATCGACTACGACGTCCGACCGGGCCTCGACGTCGCCGTCCTCACCGCGATGACGCAGCTGGCCGGCCGCCTCTCCCCCTCGGACGCCGCCTGGTTGGAGGAGCGCGCGGCCTGGCCCGCCGAACTGGTGGAGGAGAACGGCGCCGTCGTCGGCTTCCTGATGCGTACCGTGCCACAGCGGTTCTTCCGCGAGACGCCCGCCCCGTCCGGCGCCGTACGCCGGCTCGCGACCCTCGACCGCCTGTTCGGCCAGGAGGACGTCACCGACCGCGACCGCCTGCTGATCCTGGCCGATCTCGCCGACACGCTCGCCCGCCCGCACGCGGCGGGCGTGGTCGTCGGCGACCTGTCCCCTGGGAACGTGCTGTTCACGACAGAGCCGCCGCCGGGATGTTTCCTCATCGGCTGCGACGCGATGGGGCTGGGCGGAGCGCGGGCGCTGCCGCCCGTGGAGACGCCGCCCGACCGGCGGATCCCCGCCGGGGAGCAGCCGGGGACGCCGCAGGGTGACGCCTACCAGTTCGCGCTGCTGGCCGTCCGCGTCTTCGCCCGTGACCCGTCCACCACCGACGTGTCCGCGTTGGCCGCCGTCCATCCCGGCCTGGCGGAGTTCGCCACGACCGCGCTCGACCAGCCGCCGTTCAGCCGTCCCATGCCCGCGCAGTGGGCCGCGCGATTACGCGAGGCCGCGCGGCCGGAGCCGGTCTCGCCGCCTGCCCGGCAGGCCGAGGCGGTTTCCGGTGCCGGACGGTCGAAAATGGTCGGCATCGGGGCCGCGGTGGTGGCCGTCGTGCTGGTGGTGCTCGCGGTGGTCGCGAAGAACGTGGTCAAGAACAACGTACGCGAGGCCCTGACCGGCTCTTCGGAGGCCACGACTGAGCCCGCCGAGACGTCGTCGTCGTCGTTCCCCGCGCCCACCGACTTTCCCACCCAGGCGCCACCCACCTCGCCACCCACCTCGGCCCCGACCGTGGAGCCGAGCGAGCCGGTGGCCGCCTTCGAGGTCGGAGACTGCCTGTCCGGACTGCCGGACGCGCCTGTGGTCGACAGTTGCAAGCAGGGCGCGCCCTATCGGGTGGCCGCCATCACCACTCCCTCCGGGCTCTGCGACGGCACGACCAACCACCGCTATCTCATCCACGACGACGTGCTCTACTGCCTGGCCTACCAATTCGGGCGGAACTACTGCTACAAGTGGTCGAAGAACGATGAGTTCGTGGACTTCGCCCGGAAATGCCGAGCGCCGAAGACGTTCACCGTGCGGCGCGTTCTGCGAGGGAACGCCGACAAGGACGCCACCGCCTGCGATGGCGTGACCAGACATTCCTGGACGTGGCCCGTCCCCGCGCTGACCATCTGCGTCGACAAGTACTGAGCGGCGGCCGGCCGGACACCGATGATTTCCGGGCGGCTCCGGTGTCGTACGTGTCACCGGACGACCCGCGACCACGGAGATGCGATCATGCGGAAGCTCATAGCGACGGTCTTCAACTACTCCCTCGACGGCCTGCTCGCCGATGAGGGCACCGACTTCTGGAAGTTCTGCTTCGACCTGCCCGAGAACAACCGGCCCGACTCCCCGGCCTACCTCGACTTCCTGCGGAGCGCGCACGCGCACGTCATGGGCCGCAACGCCTACGAGGGCATCGCCAAGGGCATGACGACCGCCACCGACCACCCGTTCGCCGACATCCTGACCGCCGGGCGCAAGGTCGTCTTCTCCCGGACCATGAAGACGGCCGACTGGGCCAACACCACCGTCGCCGACGGCGACCCGGCGGAGGAGATCGACAAACTCCGGCTGGACGGCGACGGCCACATCCTGGTCTGGGGCGGTGTCGGCCTCTGGCGGTCGCTCATGCGGCTCGACCTGATCGACGAGTTCCGGCTCAGCGTGTTCCCCTACGTCGCGGGCGAGGGGACCCGGCTGTTCGACGGCTTCCCCAAGTCCTACCGGCTCGACCTGGTCTCCAGCTTCGCCTCCGAGGGCGGGATCATGGAGCTGCAGTACCGCCGGCACCGCTGACCCCGGCCGCTGCCGGTCCGCGCCGCCGAGGGGCCCCAGGACCGCCTGGGCCCCTCATGGCCACGCCCGGAGCTAGGCGGGCGGCCATTCCAGGCCGAGGTCGATGTCCACGTCGAACCCGACGTCGAGGCGCAGCCGCCCGCGATGGACGCCGGCGGACACGTAGACCCCGGCGTCGCGGTCGAGGTGGAAGGCGTGCACCACCGGCTGGTCGTCTTCGCACTCCACCCGCCAGTAGTGCTCGATGCCCGCCCCGGCGTACCCGATCGGCCTGGCGCGGCGATCCCGCTCGCGGGACGCCGCCGGGACCACCTCGCAGACGAGGTGCACCTGATCAGGACGGAACGACGTGGTGGCCGGGCCGATCGCCGGCCTGCGGGCCACCAGGACGTCCGGCGCGAGCAGCAGGCGCGGCCCGAGGGCCACGGTCATCGAGCGGATCACCGCCAGGTGCGCGGGCGGCCTGAGCGACCGCTCGAACAGCCGGGTCGCGAACACGCGGAAGGCGCTCTGCGGCGGCCGCGTCACGAGCACGCCGTCGATCAGCTCGGCGTGCCGGGGAGCGCCTGGCGGGAGCGCGTCGAGCGGGCCGGCCGCGGTGAAGGGGCGCGACCAGGCGGGCAGGGCTGGGGACATCGGGCGGGCACCTTCCGGACGAGCGCTCGGCGCGCTCATGGTGCCACGTCAGGCGGACCTCAGGAGTGGTCTTTGCGCTGCTCCATCGAGCGGCGGTAGAGCTCGTCGATCTGGTCCAGCGGGTCCGGGGGACGGCGGCGGGCCTCGATCTCCAGCTCCGTGCGCGAGTACAGCTCGTCGATGCCGGAGGACGCGTGGTGCATCTGGTCGCCCAGAAGGTCGGCGCGGATGCGGGCGCACATGGCGGTCAGCTTGGCCTGGTGCTCGCGCAGCCGGTCGAGGGCGGCGTGGTCGACGTACGGCGAGACGCGGCGCTGCTGGGCGTACGTGGCGAGCTGGCCGTCGTGCACGTCGGCCTGGGCCGACAGGTCGGCCAGCAGCCGGGGCAGGTCGCCGAGGCCCCAGCCGCGCTGCTGGGCCTGTTCGACGGCCTGGCGGGTGAGGGTCACCTCGCGGCGCAGGTCGAGGCGGAGGCGTTCGACCTCGGCCGCGTCGCCGGTGCCCATGGCGTTGACGTGCGTGGTCAGCCGGGTGGTGGCCTGCCGGGCCTTCTTGGCCGCCTTCTTGCCCACCTTGACCAGCAGATAGACGCCCACGCCGGTCAGCAGCAGGAGAAACGCCAGGATGGCCAGCACGATGACAAGGAACTCGCTGATCTCCGCCACCTCCCGTGGGGTTGTTGCCTAGAAGGATAGTTCGACCCCCAAGGGGTTCAACGCGCGACGGGGATCCCGGGTTCCGGCGACCGTGCCGAGCAAGCTCTTGATCGGGGACGTGGGCGCGTGCTTCAGTGCACATGTTCGGTCGTCTCGGATGAGGGGTGCGCGTGCTCGACGGCAAGGTAGTGATCATCACGGGCGCCGCCCGGGGCATGGGCGCGGCCACGGCGCGCCGGTGCGCGGCGGCCGGGGCGCGGGTCGTGCTCACCGACGTGCTCACCGAGGAGGGGACGGCCACCGCCAAGGACATCGGAGGCACGTTCGTCCCGCACGACGTGACGGACCCGGAGCAGTGGGCGGCCGTGGTGGCCGCGACCGTCGAGGCGCACGGGCGGCTCGACGGGCTGGTGAACAACGCCGGGATCGTCACCGTGCGGACCATCGAGCAGCAGACCCTGGCGGAGTTCGAGCGGGTGCTCCAGGTGAACCTGGTCGGCGTGTTCCTCGGGCTGAAGGCCGTGGCCGGGGCCATGCGGGCGTCCGGTGGCGGGGCCGTGGTGAACCTCTCCTCGGTCGCGGGGCTGACCGCGCTGCCCGGCACGGGCGGGTACGGCGCGTCGAAGTGGGGCGTACGCGGGCTGACCAAGATCGCGGCGCTGGAGTTCGGGCGGGACCGCATCAGGGTGAACTCGGTGCATCCCGGGATGATCGTCACCCCGATGACGGCCTCGCTGGGCGCGGTCTCGGGCGAGGGCACGTTCCCGCTGGCCGCCGCCGGGCGATGGGGTGAGCCGGAGGAGGTCGCCGAGGCCATCGCGTTCCTGCTGTCCGACGCGGCCTCGTACGTCACGGGCGCGGAGCTGGCGATCGACGGCGGCTGGACGGCGGGGGAGACGGCCCTGCTCGGCTCCGTCCCGCGCGAGGCCGCTCCCGCCGCGGAGGAGGGGGCCGGAGATGGCCGTTGACGAGCCGACCCGCGCGGTCATCGACCTGATGAGCGAGTTCTTCCCCAAGGGCGAGGGCCCCTGGGACCCGGTGGCGGCGCGCCGCGTGCTGGCCTCGGTCCCGAGCCCGGAGCCGATGCCCGTGGGCCGGGTGGAGGACCGCGACGCGGCGGGCGTCCCCGTGCGGGTCTACTGGCCGCCGGAGGGCGCCGAGGGGCGGCCGCTCGTCGTGTACTTCCACGGCGGCGGCTTCACCCTGGGGTCGCTGGACAGCCATGACGGCGTCTGCCGGCAGATCTGCGCCGGGTCCGGGGCGGTGGTGGTCGCCGCCGACTACCGGCTCGCGCCCGAGCACCCCTATCCGGCCGCCGTCGAGGACGCCTTCGCCGTCACCCGGTGGGCCCACGAGCACGCGGCCGGGCTCGGCGCCGACCCGGGGGCGCTGGTGGTGGCGGGCGACAGCGCGGGGGGCAACCTCGCCACCGTCACCTGCCTGCGGGCGCGCGAGGAGGGCGGGCCGCCGATCGTGCTGCAGGTGCTGGTCTATCCCGCGACGGACGGCGTCCGTCACTGGCCCTCGTACGACCAGAACGGCGAGGGATATTTCCTGACGACGGCACACATGCGGTGGTTCTGGGACTGCTACCAGCCCGACCGGGAGCGGCGCGGGGAGCCGTACAGCTCGCCCCTGGGCGCGGACGTGAGGGGCCTGCCGCCGGCCCTGGTGATCACGGCCGGGCACGACCCGCTGCGCGACGAGGGCGAGGCGTACGCCCGCCACCTGCGCCACTCCGGGGTCGAGGCGGAGTGCGTCCGGTACGAGGGCCTGTTCCACGGCTTCTTCGGCACGGGCGCGATCCTGCCCGCCGCCGCCGACGCCACGGACCGGGTGTGCGCCGCCATCCGCGCCGTCAAATAAGGGGATTTTTCATGCCGTACGCCGAAATTTCGGCAACCATCAGCCTCTTCTACACCGACGACGGCGCCGGCGACCCGCCGCTGCTGCTCGTGCACGGCTGGGGCGCCGACTCCCACCAGTGGTCCTGGCACATCGACGCCCTGGCCGCCCGCCACCGCGTCATCGCCGTGGACCTGCGCGGCCACGGCTACTCCTCGGTCCCGGAGACCGGCAACACCCCCCAGGCGATGGCCGAGGACCTGAACACGCTGCTCGACCGCCTGGACGTCCCCGAGGTGGTCGCGGTCGGCCACTCCATGGGCGGCCAGGTCGTCTCGATCCTCGCGGTCGAGCATCCGGGCCGCGTACGGGCGCTGGTCACCCTCGACCCCGGCTACGGCATGGGCCAGGACCTCGCCGCGGGCTTCCCCGGCATGATCGCGGGCCTGCGCGGCGCGCACCCGCACGCCGCCGCCGAGGAGATCGACCGGTGGTGCACCACCTCCGCGACGCCCGCCGTCATCCGGCGCTGGCACAAACGCCGCCTGTACGGCATGGCCCCGCACGTGCTGGCCGAGGCGTTCGAGGCCATGTTCACCGTCCCAGGGGCCATCGGCGTGCGGCCGGTCAGCGACGAGTACCTGGCCCGCCGGCGCTGCCCGGTGTTGTCGATCTGGGCCGACCCCGGACGCGCGGCCTGGGAGTCCGGCCTGCTCAAGCATCCGGGCTCGAAGGTCGTGTGCTGGGAGGGCTCGGGCCACCGGCTGCACGAGGAGCGCCCGGCGGAGTTCGTCCGCGTGCTGGAGGGCTGGCTCAGGGCGCGTTGACCGGCGATGACCGGCGTTGACCGGCATGGTGAAGGGCCCGGCAGCGCGGACGCTGCTGCCGGGCCCTCCGTGTGAGCGCGCCACGGGGGTTGGGGGCCATGGCGCTCACACGTCTATGCGGGCGGCTCCACCCGGACGATCTCGCCCTTGCCGGGGGTGAAACCCTTGTTCGACACGTAGACCGAACCGTCGCCGGCGACCGCCATGCCCAGCGGCACGGTCAGCGTGCCCGGCTTGAGCAGCTCGGTGCGCGTGCCGTCGGCCTCGATGCGGTAGAGCGACGTACGGGGCTGGTGGTCGGCGGGCACCGGGCCGACCGAGCCCAGCACGAGCAGGCGGCCCGAGGCGTCGAAGGCGACGTCGACCGCGGTGGTGAAGCCCTTGACGGCGGTCTCGGCCTTCTTCCCGGCCAGCCTGAACACCCTGGCCACGCCCTCGGGCTGCGGGAACCCGGCGTGCTCGGCCACGTAGTAGGAGCCGTCGGGGGCGGCCGCGATGCCCATCGGCACCGACTGCATCGGCACCTTGCTGCCCTTGGGCAGCTTGAGCATGGCAGGGGCCGCGACCTTGCGCGCGTGGAACACCGCCCGCAGCGTCACCTTGCCCGACGCGCTCACCTGGAGCACGTCGTTGCCGCCCACGTCCGTGACCAGCGCGCCGCCCTGCGGGGTCGGCACGACCGCGAACGGGTACGAGTCGATCGCGCTGCCCTTGTCCTTCTTGTCGGGGTTGTGCTTGACCTCGAACGCCAGCAGGTCGCCCATGACGGACGGCTTCCCGTCCTTGATCTTCAGCAGCGTGCCGAGGGTGCGGCCCTTGGGGCCGAGGTCGGCCCGCAGCTTGCCGTTGCCGCCCAGGCCGACGGGCACCAGCATGGAGCCGTCCGCGGCGAAGGCGACGTCGTGCGGGCCGGTGCCGAGGCCGTCGGAGCCGGCCGAGGGCAGGTCCTTGACCACGGTGGTCAGCGTGCCGTCGGCCAGCTTGGAGATCTTCCCGGTGAGGCCGAGGCACACCTTGCTCGCCTCGCCGCCCGGCTCGGCGGGCACGGTCGCGCACTTGATCTTCCCGCCGGAACCGGACTCGGCGACGTACAGGGCGCCGTCGGGGCCGAAGGTCAGGCCGCGCGGGCCGTCGAGCTTGGCGGCGACGACCGTGACGCTCGCCGACGCCGACGCCGACGCAGACGCGGACGCCGACGCCGGGACGGGCGCGGCCGACGCGGCCAGGCCGAGAGCAGCGACTCCCCCCGTGATGATGACTCGCTTCATGAGGGAACACCGTAGAAGCGCCGGACGGGGCGGCGAATCAGCCCGCAGGGTGAGGCGTACTCAGCCTGCGGGTGGATTCCTCCTGATCCTGCGCCGGGCGCGCAGCCGGCGTACCCGCCGGAACGTCCACCACGCGAGCACGACGAACAGCAGCAGCGCGACGATCACCAGCACCGGCAGGAACACCGCGATCAGGCTCATGCCGAGCGAGCCGGCGTCCTCGGCGGTGCTCACCACGGGCGCGCCCACCCCGGCCGTGCCCGCGTTGATCACCGGACGGGCCGTCGCCTTCAGCGTGTGGACGGCCAGCGCCATCACGATGCCCAGCAGCCAGCCGGCCCACGGGTTCTCGGTCATCCAGGTGGAGTGGTCGAGCTCGGCGGCGGCGTTGGTGGCGGAGAAGACCACGCCGCCCGCGGCCGGGCGCACCACGGTCTGGATGGCGTCGTTGACGGTGTCGACGGCCGGCACCTTGTCGAGCACCATCTCGGCGAGCAGCAGCACCGCGATGATCGCGAGCACGCCCCAGTTCGACAGCCAGGCGTAGCCGTCGGGCAGCTTCACCTTGTCGGTGAGGTTGGCCAGCACGCCCACGACCAGGAGCGGGATGTAGGCGTTAAGGCCGGCGGCGGTGGAGAGGCCGAGACCGGTCAGCGCGGCGAACATCCCCCTAGTCTGCCCCCGCCGCGGCCTCCATCACGCGGGCCAGGCCCGGCCGGGTGAACTCGGCCGCCGCACGCTCGTACTTCTCCATGCCCCAGGACCAGAAGTCGAAGTCGATCGTGTCGTTGGCGCCGTCCTGGATCGAGGCCCACAGGGTCCAGCCGTACTTGGACATCAGGCCGAGCAGCCGGGCGCGGGCGATCCTGTGGCGCAGGCGGCGGCCGTAGTAGGCGGTGACGAGCTCCTCCAGGTGGCCGGGCGGCAGGTCCGCCTCGCTCCAGAGGTTGCCGAGCTCGAAGCAGGGGTCGTTGTTGCCGGCGTACTCGTAGTCGATGAGATGGAGGCGGTCGCCGCACTCGACGATGTTGCCGGGAAGGAGATCGTTGTGGCAGGGAACGGTGGGCTCGGCACGTACCGCCAGACATTTCCTGATTTCTGCGGCGACGGGCATGAAATCCAGATATTTCGCAGGAAGTCGGAACCCTCGCTCCTGGACGATCCGCAGATACCCCCGCTGCACCTCGAACATGTCGAAATCGCGCACGAAGCGCGGCCCCGCGTGCAGCCGCCGGCACACCTCCGCCACCCGCGCCAGGTTCGCCGGCTCCCACAGGTCGGCCTCGGTGAACGTCCGGCCCGGCAGGAACCCGATCACCAGCACGCCCGCCTCCGGCAGGTAGCCGTGCACGGGCGCCCCGACCCCGGTCCGCGCGGCGGCGAGCGAGTCGGCGTGCTCGGCGTCCTTGTCGATGCCCAGCAGGGAGCCGTCGCTGGCGGCCACGCGCACGACGTAGACCCCGTCCGGGGTGGTGACCTTGTAGTTGCGGTTGGTCATCCCGCCGGGCAGCTCCTCGACGGAGCGCGGCAGGCCGGACAGCAGCGGGATGCGGTCGAGGACCCGGGCGATCGCCATGATCGATGCTAGCTCCGCCGTCCTAAACGGTCTAGACCTTTTAGGGTACGCGGGTTAGCCTCGCGACCATGAGCGACTCGGCCCGCATCGTGATCATCGGCGGCGGGGTGGGCGGCGCGTCCGTCGCCTACCACCTCACCCGGCGCGGCGAACGCGACGTCGTCCTGCTGGAGCGGGACGAGCTCACCAGCGGCTCCACCTTCCACTCGGCGGGCCTGGTCGGCCAGCTCCGCTCCGACCCCACCCTGACCCGGATGAACCAGTACTCCGTCGAGCTCTACCGCACCCTGGACGCCGGCTGGACCGAGTGCGGCGGACTCAAGCTGGCCTCCACCCCCGAGCGGATGGCCGAGATCCGCCGCCAGATCGGCTGGGCCAGGACGTTCGGGCTGCCGCTGGAGGAGATCTCGGTCGCCGCGGCGGTGGAGCTGTTCCCGCTGATGGACCCGTCGGGGGTGGTGGGAGCGGCGTACCTGCCGACCGACGGCCAGATCGACCCCTCGATGCTGTGCTACGCCCTCGCCGCCCGCGCCCGCGAGGGCGGCGCCCGCCTGCGCACCCGTACGCGGGTGCTGGGCATCGACGTCGAGCGCGGGCGCGTCACCGGCGTCCGCACCGACCAGGGGGACATCGCCTGCGAGATCGTGGTCAACTGCGGCGGCATGTTCGCCGCCGAGATCGGCCGTATGGCCGGCGTGCGCATCCCGATCGTGCCGATGTCGCACCAGTACGTCGTCACCGACGCCTGCCACGACCACCCCGTCCTGCCCACGCTGCGCGACCCCGACCTGCTCGTCTACTACCGGCAGGAGGTGCGCGGCCTGGTCATGGGCGGCTACGAGCGCACCTGCGCCCCCTGGACGGCCTCCGCGACCTCCTACGACGCCGTGCCGGCCGACTTCAACGGCAGGCTGCTGCCCGAGGACTGGCCACGGCTGGAGGAGATCTCCGCCAACTCCCGGATCCGGGTGCCCGCGATGGCCGACGTCGGCATCCGCAAGCTGATCAACGGGCCGGAGGCGTTCACCCCGGACAACGAGTTCTGCCTGGGGGAGACCGAGGTGGGCGGGTTCTTCGTGGCGGCCGGGTTCTGCGCCCACGGCATCGCCGGCGCGGGCGGCATCGGCAGGGTCATGGCCGACTGGATCGTCGACGGCGAGCCCGGCATGGACGTCCACCACATGGACGTGCGCCGCTTCGGCCGCCAGTACCGGTCGCCGTCGTACACCGTCAAACGCTCGGTCGAGAACTACGAGACGTACTACGACATCCGCTACCCGGGCCACGAGCGCGCGGCCGGGCGCCCGCTGCGGGTCTCGCCCGCCTACTCCTGGCACGCCGCCCACGGGGCCGTCTTCGGCGAGAAGGCGGGCTGGGAGCGGGTCAACCACTACTCCGCCGCCCCCGACGGCACGGACGAACGCCCCCGCGGCTGGGCCGGACGCCTGTGGTCGCCCGCCGTCGGTGCCGAGCACCGCGCCACCCGCGCCACGGCCGGGCTGTTCGACGAGAGCTCCTTCGCCAAGATCGAGGTCACCGGTCCGGACGCCGCCGCCCTGCTGGAATGGGTGTGCGACAACCACGTGGCCCGCCAGGTGGGCGCCGTCACCTACACGCAGGCGCTGAACCGGCGCGGCGGCATCGAGTGCGACTTCACCGTCACCCGGCGCGGCGAGCAGGAGTTCCTGATCGTCACCGGCACCGCGTCGGGCTCCCGCGACCTCGCCTGGCTGCGCCGGCAGGCCGCGCTCACCGGCTCGACGGCCAGGATCGCCGACGTCACCGGCCAGTACGCCTGTTTCGCCCTGTGGGGCCCCAAGGCCCGGGACACCCTGGCCGGGCTGACCCCGGACCCGCCGAACCTGCCGTTCATGTCGGCCCGGGAGCTCGCCGTGGGCGACGTGCCCGCGCTGGCGCTGCGGGTGACGTTCGTGGGGGAGCACGGCTGGGAGCTGTACTGCTCCAGCGAGTACGGGCTCGCGCTGTGGGAGACGCTGTGGCGGGCGGGCGAGCCGTACGGGCTGGTCGCGGGCGGCTACCGGGCCATCGACAGCCTGCGGCTGGAGAAGGGTTACCGGGTGTGGGGCGCCGACATCGGGCCCGAGACGACGCCGTACGAGGCCGGGCTCGGGTTCTGCGTCAAGCCCGGCAAGGACTTCCTCGGCCGCGACGCCCTCGACCCCCACCCGGCCCGCCGCCTGCGCTGCCTCACCCTGGCCGACCCGCGGGCGGTCGCCCTGGGCAACGAGCCCGTCCGGGTGGACGGCCGGGTCGTGGCCCGGGTCACCTCCGGCGGCTACGGGTACACGGTCGAGCGGTCGATCGCCTACGCGTACCTGCCGGTCGGGCCGGGGGCCGAGGTCCAGGTCGAGGTCGAGGGGGAGTGGGTGCCGGGCGTCGTGGTCAGGGAGCCGCTGTACGATCCGGCGGGGTCGCGGGCGCGGTGACGCCGCTGCGCACCGACAGGCGCACCCGGTCGGGGCGGAACAGGTCGCGGGCGTACTCGACGGGGGTGCCGTCGGCGGCGTAGGCCGTGCGCTCGATCAGCATGAGCGGCGCGCCCGCCGCGATGCCCAGCTCGGCCGCCTCCTCAGGACCGGCGATCACCGGGTCCAGGTGCTCGACCGCGGTCCGCGGCTCCAGCCCGTAGCGGCCGGCCAGCAGGGCGTAGAGCGAGCCGCCGAGGTCCTCGTCCAGGAAGCCGGGCAGCGCGGGGAAGAAGGACCGTTCGAGCGCCACCGGCGACCGGCCCGCCGACCGCACCCGGGCCACCTCGTGCACCGGCTCGCCCGGCCCGACGCCGAGCGCGGCGGCCACGGCCGCGGGTGCGGGCACGGTGGCGGCCGTCAGGATCCGCGCCTCGGCCCGCAGGTGGGCGCGGCGCATCTGCTCGGTGAACCCGGCCAGGCCCGTCAGGTCGCACTCGATGCGCGGCTCGGCCACGAACGCGCCGCCCGACCGGCCGGGGAGCCTGATCAGCACGCCGTCGCGTTCGAGGGTGGCCAGGGCCTGGCGCAGGGTCATCCTGCTCACGCCGAGGCGGGCGGCCAGCTCCCGCTCCCCGGGCAGCCGGTCGCCCGGGGCCATCTCGCCGGAGGAGATCGCCGCCAGCAGCCACTGCTCGATCTGCGTGTGCGCGGGAACCCCGGTGCCACGCTCCAGCTCAGGCGGTGTCCCGACCACACGCGCATGCTATCGGGCCATACGGGAGGAACCACTCAGGACGACGAGAGGCGGGTCACGGCGTCGGTGAACTCGCTGATCATGTCGTACACCACGTCACGGGCCGGACGCACGCGATCGAGCTGGCCCACCACCTGGCCCACGTAGTAGGTGACGAGCTCCACGGCCCCGGGGTCGCCGCGGTCGGCCGCCGCGCCGATGCGGGCCATCGCCCCCTCGGCCAGCAGCAGTTGCAGGGGCATGCCCAGCGGCCCCGGGCTCTCCTGCCCGAAGTCCCACTCCTCGGTCCAGGCCGACCTGAGCTGCCGCGCCGGCTTGCCCGTGCGCGACCGGGACCGGACGGTGTCCAGCGACGAGGCGGCCAGCAGCTTGCGCCGCAGCGCGGGCGACGTCTCCGCCTCCTCGGTGGTCAGCCACACCGAGCCGCACCAGACGCCCTCGGCCCCGAGCGCCATGGCCGCGGCCATCTGGCGTCCCGAGGCGATGCCGCCCGCGGCCAGCACCGGGACCGGCGTGACCGCGTCCACGACCTGCGGCACGAGCACCATCGTGGAGATCTCGCCGGTGTGGCCGCCCGCCTCGGTGCCCTGGGCCACGACGATGTCCGCCCCGGCCGCCACCTGCCTGCGGGCGTGCTCCACCGTTCCGACCAGCGCGGCCACCGGCACGCCCGCCTGCCTGGCGCCCGCCACCATCTCCGGCGGCGGCGGTCCGAGCGCGCTGGCGATGAGCCCGATCGGGTGCTTGAGCGCCACGTCGACCAGCGCGGTCGCCCCCGGCGCCGTCACCCGCCGGCCGAACTCGTCGGCCACCGCGCTCAGGGGCTGCGGCGGCGCGTTCACGCCGTACTTGGCCAGCAGGTGGGCGACGAAGTCGCGGTGGCGGTCGGGCACGAAGTCCAGCAGGTGGGCCCGCAGGTCGAGCGCCGAGGCGTCGATCCGGCCGGGGACGAGCACGTCCACCCCGTACGGCCGCCCGCCCACCCGCTCGTCGATCCAGGTCAGCTCGGCGTCCAGCCGCTCCGGCGAGTACGCGACGGCCCCCAGCACCCCGAACCCGCCCGCGTTCGTGACCGCGGCCACCACGTCGCGGCAGTGGCTGAAGGCGAACAACGGGAACTCGACGCCCAGGCGCTCACAGATGGCGGTCCGCATGCACCGACGCTAACCTCCAGAAGCTTGTTCGGTCCATCCCCGTTTCCCGGGTCCGCGCGTCCCTGACCTCAGGACGGCCCGGCCTGCCCGTCGAGCGCCAGGGCGATCGCGGCGGCCGCCTCGGCGGCGCCGGGGGCGTGCCAGCCGAGCTCCGGCGTGTACCCGCGGACACGCTTGGCGGGCACCCCGGCGACCACGCTGTGGTCGGGGAACTCGCCGCGCACCACCGCGCCCCCCGCCACCACGCACTGCCGCCCGAGGACCGTGCCCGGCAGGATGATCGCGCCCGTGCCGAGCCAGGACCCGGCGCCGATCGAGACCGGGCTGTTGCGCGGCCACTGCCGACCGATCGGCGTCTCGGGGTCGTCGTAGACGTGGTTCTGGTCGGTGATGTAGACGTACGGGCCGGTGAAGACGTGGTCGCCGATGTCGATCGACTGGTGGGCCACGATGTGCGAGCCCCTGCCGATCGAGCACGAGCCGCCGATCCGCAGGATCGAGTCCGGGCCGAGCTCGACGCCCGGCCACATGCCGCAGGAGATCGACACGCGCTCGCCGATCAGCGTGTGCTCGCCGATCTCGATCCACCGCTCGCCGAAGATCGCCCCCGGCGGGAAGGCGATGCTGACTCCCTCGCCGATCCGGCGGAAACGGTAACCCGCCGTGGAGTCCGGGGAGATCGCCCCGGCGTGGCGGATCGCCGCGTACGCACGGTGAATCAGTGCGCCCATGGCCCGGCGTACTAGTGACATAGGGCCCAAAGTTACCGCTAGGTCATGCCGTTCGGGCATGTGAGGGGCGTTGTTTGATATCCTGAGAGCCCGTGGACACTTCGGCCACCATTCGAGCCACGGGAGCCCCTTTGCGCAGCGCATCGCAAACCAAGCATCTGTTCGTCACCGGCGGTGTCGCCTCCAGTCTCGGCAAGGGGCTCACGGCCTCCAGCCTCGGCCGGCTGCTCAAGGGGCGCGGTCTCCGGGTCACCATGCAGAAGCTCGACCCTTACCTCAACGTCGACCCCGGCACGATGAACCCGTTCCAGCACGGCGAGGTCTTCGTCACCGACGACGGCTCCGAGACCGACCTCGACGTCGGCCACTACGAGCGGTTCCTCGACACCGACCTGCACGGCTCGGCCAACGTCACCACCGGCCAGGTCTACTCCAACGTCATCGCCAAGGAGCGGCGCGGCGAATACCTGGGCGACACCGTCCAGGTCATCCCGCACATCACCAACGAGATCAAGGACCGCATCCGGGGCATGGCCGGCCCCGACGTCGACGTCGTGATCACCGAGGTCGGCGGCACGGTCGGCGACATCGAGTCGCTGCCGTTCCTGGAGGCCGTCCGCCAGATCAGGCACGAGGTCGGCCGCGACAACGTCTTCTTCCTGCACGTGTCGCTGCTGCCCTACATCGGCCCGTCCGGCGAGCTGAAGACCAAGCCGACCCAGCACAGCGTGGCCGCGCTGCGCAGCATCGGCATCCAGCCCGACGCGATCGTGCTGCGCTCCGACCGTCCGGTCCAGACGGCGATCAAGCGCAAGATCAGCCTCATGTGCGACGTCGACGAGGACGCCGTCGTCTCGGCCGTCGACGCCGCCTCCATCTACGACATCCCCAAGGTGCTGCACGCCGAGGGCCTCGACGCCTACGTCGTGCGCCGCCTCGGCCTGCCCTTCCGCGACGTCGACTGGAAGGAGTGGGAGCAGCTCCTGCGCCGCGTGCACCGCCCGGCCAAGGAGGTCACGATCGCCCTGGTCGGCAAGTACATCGACCTGCCCGACGCGTACCTGTCGGTCACCGAGGCGCTGCGCGCCGGCGGTTTCGCCAACGACGCGCGGGTCAACATCCGCTGGGTCAAGAGCGACGACTGCGAGACCCCCGAGGGCGCCGAGCGCGAGCTCGACGGCGTCGACGGCGTGCTGATCCCCGGCGGGTTCGGCGTGCGCGGCATCGAGGGTAAGATCGGCGCCATCCGGCACGCCCGCGAGGGCCGCATCCCGCTGCTCGGCATCTGCCTCGGCATGCAGGGCATGGTCATCGAGGCGGCCCGCAACATGGCCGGCATCGAGGACGCCAACTCCGCCGAGTTCGACCCCGACACCAAGCACGCGGTCATCTCCACCATGGCCGACCAGGAGGACGTCGTCGCCGGCGAGCGGGACATGGGCGGCACCATGCGGCTCGGCAGCTACACCGCCAAGCTGGGCGAGGGCACCCTGGCCAGGCAGCTCTACGGCGGCAAGGCCAAGGCCGACGAGCGCCACCGTCACAGGTACGAGGTCAACAACGCCTACCGTGAGCGCCTGGAGAACGTCGGCCTGGTCTTCTCCGGCCTGTCGCCCGACGGCCGCCTGGTGGAGTACACCGAGCTGCCCGTCGACGTGCACCCGTTCTTCATCGGCACGCAGGCGCACCCCGAGTTCCGCTCCCGTCCCACCCGGGCCAACCCGATGTTCAAGGGCCTCATCGGCGCCGCCCTGACCTACGCCGACAGCCGCGTGAGCACCAAGGTCGGCAAGTGAACGTTCAGGACACGCCCGAGGCGTGGGACGTCGTCGCGTCCAAGGAGCACTTCCAGGGTTACGTGATCAAGGTCGTCACCGACACGGTCAGGATGCCCCAGGACGAGGTCGCCGACCGCGACTACGTCGTCCACCCCGGCTCGGTCGCCGTGCTCGCGCTCGACGACCACGACCGCGTCCTGATGATCAGGCAGTACCGCCACCCCACCCGGCAGCTCATGTGGGAGCTGCCGGCCGGCATCCGCGACGTGGCGGGCGAACCGCTCGCCGACACCGCGGCCCGCGAGCTCGCCGAGGAGTCCGGCTACCGCGCCGACACCTGGCACACCCTGGTCGACCTGCGCTCCTCTCCCGGCATGACCGACGAGCGGATCAGGGTCTTCCTCGCCCGCGGCCTGAGCAGGATCCCCGACGAGGAGAACACCTTCGTCCACCGGCACGAGGAGATCGGCATGCCGGTCGAATGGGTGCCGCTGTCCGACGCGGTCGAGAAGGCGCTCATGGGAATGATCCACAATTCCCCGGCCGTGGCCGGTATCCTCGCCGCATATGCGGCTTCGGTTGAGGGATTCGCCCTGTTGCGCCCCGCCGACGCCCCGGAGGCGTGACGGAAGGACCATGTCGTGGAGGCGGTGCTCTCCAGCTACCTCGCCCATCTGGCGGTGGAGCGGGGCCTGGCTGCCAACACGCTCGCGTCCTACCGCCGTGACCTGCGGCGATACTTCGAACATCTGCAGGCGCGCGGGCGGCTGAAGCTCGACGAGGTGGGGGAGGCCGACGTCCAGGCCTTCCTCGCCGCGTTGCGCGAGGGCGACCGGGAACATCCCGCCCTCGTGGCCAGCTCGGCCGCGCGGGCCGTCTCGGCCGTACGGGGGCTTCACCGGTTCGCCCTGCGCGAAGGCGTCACGGCCCACGACCCCGCCCACGAGGTACGCCCGCCGCGCCAGCTCCGCAGGCTGCCCAAGGCGATCGCCGTCGACGAGGTCGAACGCCTCATCGCCGCCTCCGGCCCCGACGGCGCCCCGCTCACCCTGCGCAACCGCGCCCTGCTGGAGGTCCTGTACGGCACCGGCGCCCGCATCTCCGAGGCCGTCGGCCTGGCCGTGGACGACCTCGAACCCGACCAGGTGCGACTGCGCGGCAAGGGCGGCCGCACCCGCGTCGTCCCGCTCGGCCGCTACGCCCGCTCGGCGCTCGACGCCTACCTCGTCCGCGCCAGGCCCGGCCTGCTGGCCCACGGCCGCGGCACCCCCGGGGTCTTCCTCAACGCCCGCGGCGGCCGGCTGACCAGGCAGGGGGCCTGGGAAGTGCTCCAGGCCGCGGCCGAACGCGCCGGCCTGGCCGGCATCAGCCCGCACGTCCTGCGCCACTCCTTCGCCACCCACCTGCTCGACGGCGGCGCGGACGTCCGGGTGGTCCAGGAGCTGCTCGGTCACGCCTCCGTCACCACCACGCAGGTCTACACCCTGGTGACGGTCGACAAACTCCGCGAGGTCTACGCCGCGGCGCACCCGCGCGCCCGGCAGTGATCTATAGTCTTTTGCGCGTGCGCGGTGCCCCGGCGTGCCGCCTTGCCGCGTTTAGTGGTGACGCCATAGTGTCCGTCCGGACGGTCCGGTTCGGGATCGTCAGGGAGGTTCGAGCTGGTGACTGTGACGACCAAGGGTTCGACCCCGGGGACCCCCGACAACCCCTGGGGTGACACCAAGACCAACGCGCCTTCCAACGGCGTCAACCTGGGCCCCACCCAGCGCCCGCGACCGGTGTTCCCTGAACCGGTCCCGCCGCAGGTGCACGGCCCGGCGCGAGTGGTCGCGATGGTCAACCAGAAGGGCGGCGTCGGCAAGACGACCACCACCATCAACCTGGGCGCGGCGCTGGTCGAGTGCGGGCTGAAGGTGCTGCTGGTCGACTTCGACCCGCAGGGCGCGCTCTCGGTCGGCCTGGGCATCAACCCGCTCCAGCTCGACCTGACCGTCTACAACCTGCTGATGGACCGCGGCGTCACCGCCGAGGACGTCCTGCTGGAGACCGGCGTCGAGGGCCTCGACCTGCTGCCCAGCAACATCGACCTGTCGGCCGCCGAAGTGCAGCTCGTCACCGAGGTCGCCCGCGAGCAGGTGCTCGGCCGGGTCATCAAGCCGCTGCTGCCGCACTACGACGTCTGCCTCATCGACTGCCAGCCGTCGCTCGGCCTGCTCACCATCAACGCGCTGACCTGCGCCCACGGCGTCATGGTGCCGCTGGAGTGCGAGTTCTTCGCCCTGCGCGGCGTGGCGCTGCTCATGGACACCATCTCCAAGGTCCAGGAGCGGCTCAACGAAGACCTCGAGATCGAGGGCCTGCTCGCCACCATGTACGACGCCCGTACCCTGCACGGCCGCGAGGTGCTGGCCCGCGTGGTGGAGGCGTTCGGCGACAAGGTGTTCCACACGGTGATCAACCGTACGGTCCGCTTCCCCGACGCCACCGTCGCCGGCGAGCCGATCACCACCTTCGACCCGTCGTCCCTCGGCGCCAATGCCTACCGCGAACTGGCCCGCGAGGTGCTCTCGCGCTGGCCGGCTCCTGCGACAATGGCCAGGTGACCGCAGAGCAGACCGAGGCCCCCCAAGGCTTCCAGGTACACCTGGACGTCTTCGAAGGCCCCTTCGACCTGCTCCTCGGCCTGATCGCCAAGCACAAGCTCGACATCACCGAGGTCTCGCTCTCCAAGGTCACCGACGAGTTCATCGCCTACATCCGGTCCAAGGGCCCGGAGTGGGACCTCGACCAGACCAGCCACTTCCTGCTGGTCGCGGCCACGCTGCTCGACCTGAAGGCGGCCCGGCTGCTGCCGTCCGGCGAGGTGGAGGACGAAGAGGACCTCGCGCTCCTGGAGGCCAGAGACCTGCTGTTCGCCCGGCTGCTGCAGTACAAGGCGTACAAGGAGGTCGCGAAGGTCTTCGCGGGGCGGATGGCCGAGGAGAGCCTGCGCTTCCCCCGCACGGTGTCGCTGGAGCCGCAGTTCGCCAACCTGCTGCCCGAGCTCATCCTCGGCATCGGGCCCGAGCAGCTCGCCCGCATCGCGGCCAGGGCGTTCACCCCGAAACTGCCGCCCACCGTCAGCGTCGGCCACATCTACCAGCCGCTGGCCAGCGTCAAGGAGCAGGCGGCCATCCTGGTCATGCACCTGCGCAGGCTGCGCCGGGCCACCTTCCGCGCGCTGACGGCCGACTGCGAGGGCACCTTCCAGGTCATCGCCCGCTTCCTGGCCGTGCTGGAGTTGTTCCGGGAGTCCGCGGTGACGTTCGAGCAGGTCGAGGCGCTGGGAGAGCTCCACGTGACCTGGACGGGCGCCGACGACGGCGACGTCGCGGTGGGGGACGACTACGAGGAACCCGCGGAGAAACCATCGAATGACTGACAACCCCAACCCCCTGCCGGGCCCCCGCAAGGCCCCCGACTCGGGGTCGCCGCTGCCCGCCTGGATGACGCTCCCGGGCTCTCTCGTCCAGCCGTCCTCGCCGGAGGAGGCGTCCGCCCTGCCCGCCGGCCCCGAATTGCCGGTCGCGCCGCCGAAGCCCTCGCCGTCGCCCGAGTCGCCGTCCTCTGAGTCGCCGGCCCCTGAGTCGCCGGCGCCCGAGTCGTCCTTCACCGAGTCGCCTTCCGCGGGCCCCGAGCGGCCCGCGGACACCGCCGCCGACCGGGAGGAAGACCAGCAGGACACCCCGGAGGGGGAGGTTCAGGCGGAAGGGCCCGCTCTTGAGGCGGCCCTGGAGGCCATCCTGATGGTCGTCGACGAGCCCGTCGCCGAGATCACGCTGGCCCAGGTCCTGGAGCGCCCCACTCACGAGGTCGCGGCGGCACTCAGGGGGCTGGCGGCGGAATATACGGCCGCCGGGCGGGGTTTTGATCTGCGGGAAGTCGCGGGTGGCTGGCGTTTCTACACGCGGGCCGACTGCGCGGCGCTGGTCGAGCGGTTCGTCCGCGACGGCCAGCAGACGCGGCTGACCCAGGCCGCGCTGGAGACCCTCGCGGTCGTGGCCTACCGGCAACCGGTGAGCCGCGCCCGTGTCGCCGCCGTACGCGGCGTCAACAGCGACGGCGTCATGCGGACGCTCGTCGCCAGGGGGCTGGTCGAGGAGGCCGGCACCGACCCGGAGAGCCAGGCAGTGCTCTACCGGACAAGCTCATACTTCCTGGAACGTCTGGGACTGCGGGACCTGAGCGAGCTTCCCGAGCTCGCCCCCTTCCTCCCCGACGACGTGGAGAACCTCGAGGAGACAACAAAGTGATCAACAGGCGCAGCACCCCGTCCGGTGATGGACGCGGTCGTGGACGTACCGGCGGCTCCGGCCGCGGCGGGCGTCCCGCCTTCCGCTCCGACGACAACCGCCGCGACGGCTCCGGCGGCGGCTTCGGCGGGGACGACTCCCGCCGCGACTCCCTTCGCGCCGACCGCGGCGGCGCCCGCGCCCGCTTCGGCGACCGCGACGACCGGCCCCGCCAGGACTCCGGCTTCCGCGGCGGCGACCGCTCCGGCCGTCCCACCTCCGGCGGCGAGCGCTCCGGCTTCGGTGGTGACCGTTCGGGTCGCTCCGGCGGCGAGCGCTCCGGCTTCGGTGGTGACCGTTCGGGTCGTCCCGGTTTCAGTGGTGACCGTTCGGGTCGTCCCGGCTTCGGCGGTGACCGTTCCGGTCGTCCCGCTTCAGGTGGTGACCGCTTCGGGCGTTCCGGCGGCGACCGTGACGGCTACTCGCGCGGCGACCGCGCGGACCGTCCGGCGCGTGACGACCGCGGCGACCGCTACCAGCGCGCCGACCGGCCCGCCGGTGGCGACCGCGGCGACCGCTTCCGCGACGACCGTCCCCGTGACGACCGCGGTGACCGCGGCCCGCGCGGCGGCGACCGTTTCGACCGTCCCCGCCGTGAGGGCGGTGACCGTTTCGAGCGTCCGCGCCGTGAGGGCGGCTTCGAGCGTCCGCGTCGTGAGGGCGGGGACCGGCCGCGTGGTGAGGGCTTCGGCGGGGCTTCCCGGTCCGGCGACCGGGGCAGGCTCGGCGACGACCGGCGCGGCGGCTACGGCGGCGACCGGCGCGGTGAGCGCGGCGGCTACGCCGGTGGCGAGCGTGGCGGGTATTCGAGCGACCGCGGCGGATACTCCGGCGACCGTGGCGGCTCCGGCGAGCGCGGTGGCTTCTCGGGCGACCGTGGCGGCTTCTCCGGCGGTCGTGGCGGATCCTCCGCGGGCCGCGGCGGCTACGCGGGCGAGCGGCGCGGGGAGCGTAGCGGTTACGCCGGCTCCCGTGGCGACGGGCGTCCCGTACGCGGCGGCGACGGCGAGCGTCAGGAGCGCGGCGGCTTCCGTGCCGACCGCGGCGGGCGCAGGGACGACGCTCCCAGGTCCGCCTCCGCCGGCAACACCCGCGCCCGTTTCGGCAGGCGCGAGGACAACCCCCGCGGGCAGCAGCCGCGCACCCCGAGGCGCGACGACGTGCAGACGCTCGGCGGCGGACGTCGTACGGCCGGCGCTGAGAGCCCCCAGGCCAGGCGCGTCAAGGCCGCCCGTCAGCCGCTGCGCGACCGTGCCTTCTACGACGACGACTACACCGACGAGCGCGACACCACCGAGGTGCCCAACGGCGTTCGCCTGCAGAAGGTGCTCGCCCAGGCGGGCGTGGCCAGCAGGCGCGCCTGCGAGGAGATGATCGGCGACGGCCGCGTCACGGTCAACGGCCAGGTCGTGCGCCGCTTCGGCGCCAAGGTCGACCCCGCCGCCCAGGTCATCCACGTCGACGGCAAGCGCATCCCGACCGCCCCCGACCTCGTCTACTACGCACTCAACAAGCCGATCGGCGTCGTGTCCACCATGGACGACCCGCAGGGCCGCCCGTGCCTGGCCGACTACGTCGAGGAGCTGGCTCCCCGCCTGTTCCACGTCGGCCGGCTCGACACCGAGACCGAGGGCCTGCTGCTGCTCACCAACGACGGCGAGCTGGCCAACCGGCTGACGCACCCGAGCTACGGGGTGCAGAAGAAGTACTGGGCCAAGGTGCCGGGGCCGATCCCGCGCGACCTGGGCCGCAGGCTCAAGCAGGGCATCGAGCTGGAGGACGGCATCGCCAAGGCCGACAGCTTCGCCATCGTCCAGGAGCACGGCCAGCAGGCGCTGGTCGAGGTGGTGCTGCACGAGGGCCGCAAGCACGTCGTGCGGCGCATGCTGGAGGAGGCCGGTCACCGGGTGATCGACCTGGCCCGGATCGAGTTCGGTCCGGTGAAGCTGGGCCGCACCAAGGCCGGCACGGTCCGCGCGCTGAGCCTGAAGGAGGTCGGCGAGCTTTACGCGGCCGTGAAGCTGTAATCTGGCCGGAACGCAGGGGCCCGTGCGCATTCTCCGCACGGGCTCTCCCGCTATGGAAGGGGAACAGGGCGCATGGTGCGGGCGATCCGCGGGGCGATCCAGGTGGATGCCGACGACCGCGACTCGATCATCCAAGGGACGACCGAGCTGGTCCAGGCGATCATGGAGCGCAACAGCCTGACCACCGACGACGTGATCAGCGTGCTGTTCACCGCCACCCCCGACCTGACCTCCGAGTTCCCCGCCCTCGCGGCGCGCAAGCTGGGTTTCCACGACGTGCCGCTGATCTGCTGCACCGAGATCGGCGTGCCGGGGGCGCTGCCGCGCGTGGTGCGCCTGATGGCGCATGTGGAGACCGACCGTCCGCGGGCAGAGATGCAGCATGTGTATCTGCGGGGCGCGGTGGCGCTGCGGCAGGACATCGCCCAGTAGGCGACCGGCGTGAGCCGGATCGTCGTGCGGCACGTGCCTGACGGACACGGCAGGCAACACTTTCACTAGCCCGATAAATCAGGACATCGATATGGCCTCGGAACTCCGTACCGTGCTCGTCGTCGGCACCGGTCTCATCGGCACCTCGGCGGCCCTGGCGCTGCGCAAGCACGACGTGCGCGTGCTGCTCGCCGACCGTGACGCGGCCGCCGTGCGGCTGGCCAGGGAACTGGGCGCGGGCGAGGAGTGGGAGCCCGAGCGGCTGCCCGCCGGGCAGGTCGACCTGGCGGTCATCGCGGTGCCCCCGGCGCACGTGGCCGACGAGCTGCTGAAGCTGCAGAGCCGCGGCGTGGCCCGGTTCTACACCGACGTCGCCAGCGTCAAGGCCGAGCCCATCCGCATGGCCGCGCGGCTCGGCTGCGACCTGACGACCTACGTCGCCTCCCACCCGCTGGCCGGGCGGGAGAAGTCCGGTCCGGGCGCGGCCAGGGCCGACCTGTTCCTCGGCCGGCCGTGGGCGCTCTGCCCGACCGGCGAGGCCGCCGACGACGCCAGGGCGGCGGTGCTCAAGCTGGTCGAGCTGTGCGGCGCCAACCCCGTCGAGGTGGGCGCGGAGGAGCACGACCGCGCGGTCGCCGTCGTCTCGCACGCCCCCCACGTCGCCGCCTCGGCCGTGGCGGCCCGCCTGGCCGACGCCACCGAGGTCGCGCTCGGCCTGGCCGGGCAGGGGGTGCGCGACGTGACCAGGATCGCGGGCGGCGACCCCGGCCTCTGGCTCGGCATCCTGTCGGGCAACGCGACCCCGGTCGCCGAGGTGCTGGAGGCGGTCTCCCGCGACCTGGCCGAGGCGGCGACCGCGCTGCGCTCCCTGGCCGAGGGCGACGGCACCGCGAGCGGCGACCTCACCCAGCTCCTCAAGCGCGGCGTCGCCGGGCACGGGCGCATCCCCGGCAAGCACGGCGGCCCCGCTCCCGCGTACGTGGTCGTCCAGGTGGTCATCGGTGACCGTCCCGGCCAGCTGGCGCGGCTGTTCCAGGTGTGCGACGAGGTCGGCGTCAACGTCGAGGACGTGCGGCTGGAGCACGCGCCCGGACTGCCCCTGGGCATCGCCGAGCTGTGGGTCCAGCCGGACGCGGCCGCCCCGCTCGCCGACGCCCTGCGCGAACGCGGCTGGCAGGTCCCCTGACGTTCCCAGACCGGGGACACTGAGCACGACGAGACGGGCGGGCGCCGAGCCCCGCCCACGGCGTCAGCCGGCCGTGCGTTCCAGTCTGCGGCGGGCGCGTTCCACGGCGACCGGCAGGCCGCGCCGGGCGGCCAGGGCCCTGGGCAGCCGCCGTACGGCCGTGCGCAGCCCCTCCCGGCCCGCCGGACCGCCCAGCAGCGCCTCCAGGGACCGGCGCGCCACCACCGGCCAGGGGCGGCGCAGCACGGCGGTCAGCACGGCGTTGCGCGCCGCCAGCGCCTGCCTGCCGCGCGGGTCGCGGGCGGGGGAGGGGTGGTGGTGGGCGACGACGTCGTCCACGTAGGCCAGCCCCCAGCCGCGCGCGGCCAGGTCCACGGCCAGCCGCTCCTCCTCGCCGAAGAAGAAGATCACGTCGTCGAAGCCGCCCGCCTCCAGGAACGCCTCCCTGCGCACGACGGCCCCGCAGGCCAGGAAGCCCAGCACGCTCGGCCCCGGCAGGTCGTCCTCGACGCCGAGCGGGGAGTCGCGCATCGCCTCCGACACCGCGTCCAGCCGCTCCTGCGGCCCGACCAGCACGCGCGCGCCCAGCACGGCCAGGCGAGGGTGGGCGTCCAGCACGTCGGCGGCCAGCTCCAGGGCGCCGGGTGCCCACCAGGAGTCGTCGTCGGCGAAGGCGACGTAGGGCGTCTCGGCCAGCCGCACGCCGACGTTGCGGCCCGGCGCGCCCAGGTTGGCCCCCGCCTCGACCACCTGGACGTCGGGGAAGTGCTTGCGGACGAAGCCGGCGGTCCCGTCGGAGGAGCCGTTGTCGACGAGGATCACCGGCCTCGGGTGGCGGGGGATCGTCCGGGCCAGCGTTCTGACCCGGTCCCTGGTGGCCACCACGACCGTGACCCGCGCTCGGTTCGTCTCCGTCACGCCGGACCTCCTTACCTGGGCGGACGCCCTTACTCCTCGTCGGCGGCATTGACGGCGGGACGCGGGAGGCGTACAAAGGTCGGTAACAGCGTTACCGAGAAGAAACGGTGTTACTCACATGGCGGTCACCGCGTACCGGCAAGCCCAGCAGGAAGGCCAGAGCGTGGTCAGGACGGCCATCCTCGACGCCGCCAAACACCTGCTCGTCGCCGAGGGCCCGGCGGCGCTCACCGTCCGGCGCATCTCCGGCGAGGTCGGCTGCTCCACGAAGGTGATCTACACCCTCTTCGGCGGCAAGGACGGCCTCAGCGAGGCGCTGTGGCTGGAGGGCTTCGCCCGGCTGGAGGCGCGCCTGCTCGCCGTCCCCGCCGAGGAGGACCCGCTCCCGGCGCTGCACGCGGGCCTGGCGGCCTACCGCGAGTACGCGCTGGACGAGCCCGACTACTACCGGGTCATGTTCCAGAACGCGATGCACGGCTTCCAGCCCGCCCCCGACGCGGTCGCGGCCGGCCGGCGGACCTTCGACATCCTGGTCGAGGCCGTGGCCGCCTGCCTGGAGGCCGGACGGCTGCGCGGGGCCGCCGCCGGCGAGATAGCCGACGTGCTGTGGATGGCGATCCACGGCGCGGTGAGCCTGGAGATCTCCGGATTCTTCGACAGCGCCGAGGCGGAGCGGCGCTACCGGCTGCTCTACACCTCCGTGCTCACGCCGTTCCTGACCTGAGAGGAAGCGCACGATGACCAGCACACCCTTCCGCAACGGCTTCGCACCCGCGACGGAGGAGATCACGGCCTTCGACCTGGAGGTCACCGGCCGCATCCCCGCCGAGCTCGACGGCCGCTACCTGCGCAACGGCCCCAACCCGCTCAGCCTCGACGACCCGGCCGCCACCCACCTGTTCATGGGGCAGGGCATGGTCCACGGCGTGCGGCTGCGCGGCGGGCGGGCCGAGTGGTACCGCAACCGGTGGGTGCGCAACGCCGAGGTGGCCCGCCGGCTGGGCGAGCCGCCGGCGCCGGGCCCGGTGCACGCGGGCATGGACTTCGCGGCCAACACGCACGTCATCGGCATCGCCGGGCGCACGTTCGCGACCGTCGAGGCGGGCGGGCTGCCGTACGAGCTGAGCTACGAGCTCGACACGGTCGGCGCGTGCGACTTCGTCGGCGGCCTGCCCGGCGGGTACGCCGCCCACACCCATCTCGACCCGGTGACCGGCGAGCTGCACGCGATGGCCTACTTCGCCGGCTGGGATCACCACCAGCACATCGTGATCGACCCCAAGGGCGTGGTGGCCCAGGTCAGGGACATCCCGGTCGCCGACCGCCCGATGCTGCACGACTTCGCGCTGACCCGCCGGTACGTCGTGATCTACGACCTGCCGGTCACGCTCAGCATGGCCCACGCCGAGCGCGGCGCGCCGCTCCCGTACGCGTGGGACGACGCCCGGCCCGCCCGGCTCGGCCTGCTCTCCCGCGAGACCGGCGACGTGCAGTGGGTGGAGATCGACCCCTGCTGGGTCTTCCACACCCTGAACGCCTACGACGACGGCGACCAGGTCGTGGTGGACGTCGTCCGCTACCCCAAGCGGTTCGTGGACGCCCGGCTCGACCTGGGCGGCGCGCCCACGCTCGACCGGTGGCGCATCGACCCCGGCGCGGGCCGGGTCACCACCACCCGCCTGGACGACCGCCCCCAGGAGTTCCCCCGCATCGACGAGCGCCGCACCGGCAGCCCGTACCGCTACGGCTACACCTCGGCCGCCGCCGACCTGCACGACGTGATCTACCCGGCCGCCGAGCTGGAGGACCTGCCGGACGAGGCGTTCGACAACACGCTCATCAAGCACGACCTGGAACGCGGCACGCAGGAGGCGCGGCGGTTCGGCCGCGGCGCGTACGTGGGGGAGCCGGTCTTCGTGCCCTCCGGCGCCGCCGAGGACGACGGCTACCTGCTCACCTACGTCAACGACCCGGCCAGGGGAGCGGCCGACCTGGTGATCCTCTCGGCCCAGGACTTCACCGGCGAGCCGGTCGCGGTCGTGCACCTGCCCGCCAGGGTCCCGCTCGGCTTCCACGGGAGCTGGATCGCGGACTGACCGGAGGCGGTAGCCTCTTCAGGTTGGGGAAACACACGTGAAGAGGGAGAGGCCGTGTCCGGTCTGGTCGTCGCCATGGACGGTCCTTCGGGGTCGGGCAAGTCGAGCGTGTCGCGCGGGGTCGCCCGTGCGCTGGGCCTGCGTTACCTCGACACCGGGGCCATGTACCGGGCGATGACGTGGTGGATGCTCCGGCAGGGCGTCGACCTGGCCGATCCCGAGGCGGTCGCGGCCCGTTGCGGCGAGCCGTCCATCGTCTCCGGCACCGACCCCGAGGGGCCGACGATCCTGGTCGACGGCGTCGACGTGGGCGGGCCCATCCGGGAGGCCGAGGTGACCGGCTCGGTCTCCGCCGTGGCCGCCGTCCCCGAGGTGCGCAGGCGGCTGGTCGCGCTGCAGCGGGAGATCGCCGGCGCCGGTGACATCGTGGTCGAGGGGCGCGACATCGGCAAGGTCGTCTGCCCCGACGCGCCCGTCAAGGTCTACCTGACGGCCAGCGCCGAGGCCCGCGCCCGCCGCAGGAGCGCCGAAGTGGCCGGCTCCACGGTGGAGGCGCAGCAGGCCGCCATGGAGCAGCGTGACACCCTGGACTCAACACGTAAGACGGACCCACTCTCGATGGCGGATGGCGCCGTCGAGCTCGACACCACCGCGCTGAACCTCGAAGAGGTCATCGCGGAGGTGCTGAGGCTGGTCAAGGAGCGCACCTGACCTCCAGGTGCGGTACTCACCTAAGGATGAACAAGCATGTCAACGGGGGATTGGGTCGAGGCTGACCTCGACGAGCTGGAAGTCACCGAGCACGGCGACACCACGCCTCTGCCGGTCGTGGCCATCGTGGGCCGCCCCAACGTGGGCAAGTCCACGCTGGTCAACCGCATCATCGGCCGCCGCGAGGCGGTCGTGGAGGACGTGCCGGGCGTCACCCGCGACCGCGTCACCTACGACGCCAACTGGCGCGGCCGCCGCTTCACCGTCGTCGACACCGGCGGCTGGGACCCTGACGCCACCGGCATGAACCTGCGCATCGCCGAGCAGGCCCAGGTCGCCGTCGAGCTGGCCGACGTGATCGTGTTCGTGGTCGACGCCACCGTGGGCGCCACCGACGCCGACGAGATCGTGGGCGCGGTGCTGCGCCAGTCGGGCAAGCCGGTGCTCCTGGCCGCCAACAAGGTCGACAACCAGCAGCTGGAGCTGGAGGCCGCCGCGCTGTGGGCGCTCGGCCTGGGCGAGCCCTACCCGGTCTCGGCGCTGCACGGCCGCTCCAGCGGCGACCTGCTCGACGTGGTGCTCGACGCGCTGCCCGAGACACCGCAGGTGACCTTCGGCGGCGAGCGCGGACCGGCCCGCGTGGCGCTGCTCGGCAAGCCCAACGTGGGCAAGTCCTCGCTGCTCAACAAGCTGGCGGGCGAAGAGCGGGTGCTGGTCGACCCGATGGCGGGCACCACCCGCGACCCGGTCGACGAGCTGATCGAGCTGGGCGGGCGCACCTGGCGCTTCGTCGACACCGCCGGCATCCGGCGGCGCGACCGCGAGCTGCAGGGCGCCGACTTCTACGCGGCCATGCGCACCCGCGCCGCCCTGGAGCGCTCGGAGGTGGCGATCGTGCTGATCGACGCCAGCGAGCCGCTCACCGAGCAGGACCTGCGGATCATCGGCCTGGTGATCGAGTCGGGGCGGGCCATGGTGGTGGCCTTCAACAAGTGGGACCTCGTCGACGAAGACCGCCGCTACTACCTGGAGAAGGAGATCGACCGGCAGCTCGTGCGCACCCCGTGGGCGCTGCGGGTGAACATCTCCGCCAAGACCGGCCGCCACATGGACCGGCTGGTGCCGGCGCTGGAGAAGGCGCTCGACTCCTGGTCCACCCGGGTGCCGACGGCGCGGCTCAACGCGTTCCTCACCGAGCTGGTGCACGCGACGCCGCCGCCCGTCCGGGGTGGCAAGCAGCCGAAGATCCTGTTCGCCACGCAGGCGTCCGTCGAGCCGCCCAAGTTCGTGCTGTTCACCTCCGGCTGGCTGGAGGACACCTACCGGCGCTTCATCGAGCGGCGCATCCGCGAGGAGTTCGGGTTCGCCGGGTCGCCGATCGACGTCACGATGAAGATCCGCGAGAAGCGCCCCAAGAAGGACAAGTAACGGCGTTGCCGTATCATCTACGGCAACACGTGGACGGAGACGAGTAGCCAGCGGGCCGCACGGGCCCAGAGAGCCGCCGGCAGCTGTGAAGGCGGTCCCGTGTCCGCTGGTGAAGACACTCCCGAGTGCGGGGAGGAAATGCCCCGCCGGCCTGACCCCCGTCATCGGGTCGTGGAGGCCGCCCCTCGCGGGCGGCGAAAGTGCGGTGGCACCGGGAGCTCCCTTCTCCCCCGCACTCCCAAGGGGTCATGCATTTCCTGCAGAGGAGCTGTAATGATCTCTCGTGTCCTGTCGGCGTCGCTCGCTGAGCACGCCGGCCGACGAGTGACGATCGCCGGCTGGGTCCATCGCCGCCGGCACCTGAAATCCGTCTCCTTCCTGGTCGTACGCGACCGTGCCGGGCTGGCCCAGGTGGTCAGCGCGGACGGGGAGCTGCCGCCGGAGGAGAGCGTCGTCCGGGTCACCGGCACCGTGACCCCGGCCGGGCAGGCGCCGGGCGGGGTCGAGCTGACCGGCCCGGAGATCGAGGTCCTGGCCGAGCCCGCCCAGGCGCCGCCGTTCGACCTCTACCGGCCGGTCGTGGCCGCGACGCTGCCGACGGTCCTCGACCACGCGCCCGTCGCGCTGCGGCATCCGCTGCTGCGGGCGCCGCTGGAGATCTCGGCGGCGAGCGTGGCCGGGTTCCGCGAGACGCTGGACGGCCTCGGCTTCACCGAGATCCACACGCCCAAGATCGTGGCCTCGGCCACCGAGTCCGGCGCGAACGTCTTCGGCATCGACTACTTCGGCCGCCGCGCCTACCTCGCGCAGTCGCCGCAGTTCTACAAGCAGACGATGGTCGGGGTGTTCGAGCGGGTCTACGAGGTCGGGCCGGTCTTCCGTGCCGAGCCGCACGACACCGTCCGCCACCTGGCCCAGTACACCAGCCTCGACGCCGAGCTGGGCTTCGTGGCCGACCACCGGGACGTGATGGCCGTGCTGCGGGAGGTCGTCGCCGGCATGGTGGAGTCGGTGCGCCGCCGGGCCGGGTCCGCCGTCGAGGCGGCCGGGGCCGTGCTGCCCGCCGTGCCCGCCGAGATCCCGGCCGTGCACTTCACCGAGGCCCAGCGGCTGACCGGCGAGGACGAGCCCGACCTGTCACCGGCCCAGGAACGCTGGTTGTCGGACTGGGCGCTGCGCGAGCACGGGTCGGAGTTCCTGTTCGTCACCGGCTACCCGATGTCCAAGCGGCCGTTCTACACCCATCCCGACCCGGCCAGACCGGGCTACTCCAACGGCTTCGACCTGCTGTTCAGGGGCCTGGAGCTGGTGACCGGCGGCCAGCGCCTGCACCGGTACGACGACTACGTCCAGGCCCTGGACGGGGACGTGGCGCCGTACGAGGGCTACCTCCAGGCGTTCCGGTACGGGATGCCGCCGCACGGCGGGTTCGCCCTCGGCCTGGAACGCTGGACGGCCCGGCTGACCGGCGCCGCCAACATCCGCCAGACCACCGCCTTCCCCCGCGACCTGCACCGCCTGTCGCCCTGACCGGCGGCGCCACCTGATCCGCGGTCAATGTTCGGGGTCGGGGGCGGCGTCCGCGAGGGCGGGCGCCGCCCCCGGCAGGGCGCGGCGCGGCATGAGCAGCGCCACCGCCGCCCCCAGCAGGCAGACGAACGCCGTGAGCAGGAACATCTCGGTGTACTCGACGTGCAGGGCGGCATCGACCTGGGCCAGGTAGTCGGCCAGCCGCCGCTGGTAGGTCTGCGCGTCCACGCCGAACGGCAGCGGCGTGTCCAGGTGGGCGGTCAGCGACTGGAACCGGTGGAACCCCCACGCCGACACGCCCGCCACGCCGACGAGCATGCCCATCATCCTGGCCACCACGACCGCCGCCGAGGCGACGCCGTGCTGGACGGCCGGGCTCACCCGCAGGACCGCCGACGAGACCGGCGCGATCACCAGGCCGAGGCCGAGCCCCGCCACGACCAGGTCGGCGTCCACGGCCAGGCCCGCGCCGGCCAGGTCGAGCGGCCAGCGGCTCATCAGCCAGTACCCGGCCGCGGCGATCAGCAGGCCGGGCACCGCCACCGCGCGTTCGCCGGCCCGCCGGGCCAGCACGCCGCCGAGCAGCGCGCCCACGGCCAGCGCGCCGAGGAACCGGGCCAGGACCAGCGCCGCGCCCAGGGCGTCCTTGTCCAGCAGCGTCTGGGCGGCGAACTGCACGAACACCATCGTCACCAGCAGCGCCGCGCCCGCCAGGAAGCTCACGCCCAGCGTCGCCAGCAGCGGCGACTTGCGGGCGGCCGACAGGTCGAGCAGCCGGACGGGGGAACGGATCTCCCACCAGACGAAGACGCCGCCCGCCACCGCCCCGGCCGCGATCACCGGCGGACCCCACGGCGGCAGCACGGTCGTGGCCGGGTCGGGGTTGTACAGGCCGACGACCAGGAGGGCCAGCGCCAGCGCCAGCAGGGCGCCGCCGACGACGTCGACGCGGGCCGTGCCGGAGGGCGGCCGGGCCGGGACCGTACGCTGCACGGCCACGGCGGCCAGGGCGGCGAGCGGCACGTTGACCCAGAAGATGGCGTGCCAGCCGCCCAGCTCCACGCCCGCCACGGCGACCGGCGGGACCAGCGCCAGCACGCCGCCGTACAGGGGGCCGAGGGCGCTGCCCAGCTCCTGCGCCGCGCCCACCGCGCCCAGCGCGAGCGGTCGGTCGCGCTCCTCCCACAGGTCGCCGATCAGCGCCATCGTGATCGGCAGCAGCGCCCCGCCCGCCACGCCCTGCACCGTACGGCCCGACACCACCATCGCCTCACCGGCCGCCAGCGCGGTCAGCACCGAGCCGAGCGCGAACGCCGCCAGGCAGGCGTGGATCAGCGGCCGCCGGCCGTAACGGTCGGAGAGCTGGCCGAGCAGCGGCATCGCGGCGACGTAGCCGAGCAGGAACCCGGTGACGACCGGTGTGACCCGCTCCAGGTGGTTCTGCGGCACGCCGACGTCGTGGGCGATGTCCATCAGGACCGTCACGACCACGTAGGCGTCGAGCGCGGCCAGCAGCACCACCGCGCCGCCCGCGCCGAGCGCGACCCGCCGGGCGCGGTCCGCCGGGACGTTCCGGCTCACCCGGCTCATCCGGCTCATCCGGACGGGGGCGGCGTGATCGTGACCGGCGCGTCGTAGTCGCTGAACGTCACCGTCACCGTGCCGTTCTGCAGCGGCAGGCTCGCCTTGGTGAGCCTGCTGCTGGCCTTGTCGATCCAGACCTTGCCGTTGACGCCCTGCGTGACGCCCGGGACGATCTGCCCGACGACCTGCCCGGAGAACGTCGTGGCCACCCGGTACGAGCCGTCCTCGACCGCCTCCACCTTGGGGTCGGTCGCCGAGGCGAGCAGCTGCGCGATGCCCTTGCCCGGGTCGAGGATCACCGACGGGTCGTAGAACTGGGCGAGCTGCTGCCTGGTCATCGTCTGGAAGCCGCCGGTCGGCCCCTTGAAGTGCACGGTGTCGCCGATCAGGGCGAAGGTGATCTCCTGCAGGGTGCCCAGCACGTCCAGCGTGATCGTGCCGTCGGCGTCGCCCGCCGAGGTGAGCCTGCCGTCGGCCTTCTTGAGCGGCACGTTGGGCTTGCCCTCCGTGGCGATCGAGAAACCGGCCGACCTGACGGCCTTCATGGCCTCCGCGGACTTCTTCATCACCTCGGGCCCGGCGGGGAGCTCGTCACCCCCGCCCCCCGCGGAGCAGGCCGGCATCAGCGCGAGCACGACAACGATCAGCAGCTTTCGGAGCATGAGCGGATCGTAGCGAGCGCCCGGGAACGCCGGTGAGCCGTCACCGATATCGGTTGGGCCTCAGCGCAGCTTCTTCAGGTGGTCGACGATGGGGCCGAACGCCTGCTCCAGCGCCTCCAGCTGGTCGTCGGTGAGCCGGTCGACGAAATGCTCGCGCACGCTCGCGACGTGGTCGGGCGCCACCCGCTGGATCGTCGCCCAGCCCTCGTCGGTCAGGACGGCGAACGTGCCGCGCCGGTCGTCGCGGCAGTCTTCCCTGGTGACCAGCCCTTTGGCCTCCATGCGGGAGATCTGGTGCGACAGCCTGCTGCGCGACTGGATCGTGGCGTCGGCCAGGTCGCTCATCCGCATGCGCCGCTCGGGGCTCTCGGAGAGGTTGACCAGGATCTCGTAGTCGTTCAGCGAGAGCTGGTGCTCCTGCAGCTCGCGGTCGAGGCGGTGCATGAGCAGCTTGTGCAACGCGAGATGCGTACGCCAGGCACGCTGTTCGGCGGGGGAAAGCCAGCGGGGCGCGCTCATGATCCCCAATCTATCGCACGCCCGCGACGACGCGGCTACCTGCGGGGGGCCGCCGCGCAGGGCCGCCGTACAGTGATCTGATGGAGGAGAAGTCGGGGGAGAGCCTGGCGACCGTGCTGGTCGCGGGCGCCGCGAACCTGACCATCGCCCTGGCCAAGCTCGTCGCGGGGCTGATCGGCGGCTCGGCCGCGATGTTGTCCGAGGCGGCCCACTCGGCCGCCGACACGATGACCGAGCTGCTGCTGCTGGTCTCCGTACGCCGGGCGGGCAAGCCGCCCGACGAGCGCCACCCGTTCGGCTACGGCAAGGCGGGGTTCTTCTGGGCGATGATGGCGGCGGTCGCGACGCTGGTCGGCGGTGCGGGCTTCTCCGTCACCCACGGGCTGCACGAGATCAGCCACGGCGAGCAGCTGGGCAACCTCACGCCGTCCTACGTCGTGCTGGCCGTCTCGTTCGTGATCGAGGGCATCTCGTTCACGAAGGCGTACTCGCAGTTGCGCGCCGAGGCCGGCCGGTACAAGGTGCATCCGGCGCGGCTGGTGCGGATCACGTCCGACACCGCGCTCAAGGCCGTGCTGTTCGAGGACGCCGCCGCGCTGGTGGGCCTGGTGATCGCGGCGCTCGGGCTGCTCGGCTCGCAGTTGTCCGGCTCGGCCCTGTGGGACGGCGCGGCCTCGGTCGCCATCGGCCTGCTCCTGCTGGTGGTCGCGCTCATCCTGATCCAGTCGAACCTGTCGCTGCTGATCGGCCAGGCCGCCCCCAGGCAGATCGAGGTCGGCATCCGCGCGGTGCTGCTGGCCCAGCCCGAGGTGGACGACGTGGTCGAGCTGCTGACGATGATGATCGGGCCGGGCTCCATCATGATCGCCGCCAAGATCGACTTCCGGGACGAGGCGAGCGCGGCGGGCGTGGAGATCGCCTGCGACGAGATCGACCGGCGGCTGCGCGACCGCTTCTCCGGCGTCACCCTGGTCTTCCTCGACCCCACCCCGACCCGCCGCCGCTGACCGGGCCCTCAGAGCGACGGGACGGGAATCCGCTCGGCCGGCGTGTCGGTGACGACGGCGACCCTGATGTCCGGCGCGGCCCGCCATTCCAGCAGGTGGCCGACCGGCAGCGGGTCGACGCCGGTCGTGCGCAGCTCGTCCAGGGTGAGCTCGCCGCGTTTGACCAGGGCCTCCTTGCGGGTCCAGTGGCGGATCAGGTCGTCGTTGCCGGTCACCAGGGCGCGTTCGGCGGGGGTGAGCGCGTGGTCGGCCAGGCCCTCGTTCAGCGGGCCCGCCGGCACGTGCTCGGCGTCCACGCCGACCCGGCCGGGGCCGGCCGCGGCGCACACGTAGCCGCGGGTGTGGCTGAAGCTCACGCCCAGATCGGGGGCCTCGCGCAGGTACGGCCTGCCGTGGCCGGGGCCGTGCACCTCGCAGTGCTGCAGCAGGGTCAGCCCCTCCGGCGGCAGATCCAGCACGGCCGCGGCGCACAGGCGGACGAGCAGGTGGGCCGCGACGAAACAGGCGCGGTCGGCGGGGAAGACGAACCGGTCGGCGCGTTCGCGCTCGGCCTCGGTCAGCCACGTCTCGGGGGCGCGCACCTCTTCGGGGCGGCCGCCCATCGCCAAGGGGACGATCGTCAGTCCTTCTTCTTCGCCGCGGGGTCGTCGAGCTTGTGCTGGTCCTCCGAGGCCGCGCCGAGCACGGTCACGTCCTGGACCTTCCAGGCGCCCTTCTGCTTCACAAGCGTGATCTTAAGGTGCGAATCCTGCACCGAGCGAATCGCCTGCGCGGTGTTCACCTGCTGGTCCACGACGACGATGGCGTGCGCGCTGGCCTCGCCGGCGTCGGCCAGGTAGACCTCGCGGACCTTGGCCTGGGAGACGGCCCTGAGCTTGACGATCACCTGGGACATCGCGCCGCCGAACGCCGCGTCGTAGGTGGCCTGGAAGTCGCCCGTGGCCTGGGCGGACAGGTTCGAGCGGGTGCTCTGGAGGTCCTTGTAGTCGTAGCTGAGCAGGGCCTGGCCGAAGGCGCTCGCGGCGCCGGAGACCTCCAGACGCAGGGCGCGTTCGCGCTCCAGGCGGGCCAGCGCGTCCTGGGCCCGGGAGGCGTCGATCCACTGCGGCACGGCCGTGGCCGCGACGGCCGCCGCCAGCATCGCCGCCAGCGCGCCGAGCACCCGCCCCCGTGTGAACCACCGGCCCACCGCCGCCGCCCCGCCGCCCTCCGCCTCTCGGTCGCTCTCCGCCTCGGCGGGAGCCTCGGTGGGGGCCTCCGGAGGTGCCTCGGTGGTGGGGGCGGCGAGGCGGTGGTCGGCGGTCATGGTGACTCCTCACGGCGGCGGGCTGCCCGGCCCGCCGAGATCCAGCCCACGATGCCAGCCGGGGCCGAACCTTGTCAGTCGGCCACGAAAAGTGACCGGGCCGTCACGATCGGACGACGTTCATCCAGGACTCGATCTCGTCGGGGTGGCGGGGGAGGGCCTTCGACATCAGGGTGGCGCCCTCGGCGGTGACCACCAGGTCGTCCTCGATGCGGATGCCCATGCCGCGCAGCTCGGCGGGCAGCGTCAGGTCGTCGGGCTGGAAGTACAGGCCCGGCTCGACCGTCAGGACGTTGCCCTCCTCCAGCACGCCGTCGAGGTAGACCTCGGCCCGCGACCTGGCGCAGTCGTGCACGTCGAGGCCGAGCATGTGGCCGCTGCTGCACAGGGTGTAGCGCCGGTACAGGCCCGACTCCATGAGGGCGTCGGGGGAGTCCTTCAGCAGGCCCCAGTCGTGCAGGCCCTCGCAGATGACGCGCATGGCCGCCAGGTGGAAGTCGCGGAAGCTCGCGCCGGGCTTCAGCGCCGCGATGCCGGCGTCCTGGGCGGCCAGCACCAGCTCGTACGCCTGCCGCTGCGCCGCGGTGAACCGGCCCGACAGCGGGAACGTCCGGGTGACGTCGGCGGTGTAGAGGGTGTCGGTCTCGACGCCGGCGTCCAGCAGGAGCAGGTCGCCCTCGGCCAGCGCGCCGTCGTTGCGGATCCAGTGGAGCACGCAGGCGTGGGCGCCGGAGGCCACGATGCTGTCGTAGCCGACCGCGTTCCCCTCCAGGCGCGAGCGCAGCCCGAAGACGCCCTCCAGGTAACGCTCGCCGCGCGGGTGGCCGAGGGCCGCGGGCAGGGCGCGCACGACGTCCTCGAAACCGCGCACGGTGGCGTCCACGGCCGACTGCAGCTCGCCGACCTCCCACTCGTCCTTGACCAGCCGCATCTCCGACAGGAATACCTCCAGCTCGGCGTCGCGGCCGCCCGCCGGCACCAGCGCGTCGACGGAGGCGTCGACGCCGCGCAGCACCCGGGCCGGGCCCTCGGAGCGCAGGTCGCGGATGTGCGCGCACTCGATCTGGTACAGCTCCGACGCCTCGGCCAGGTCGGGCCTGCGGCCCACCCAGAACTCGCCGTAGCGGCGGTCGCGGTAGAACTCCTCGCCCTCCTCGCGCGGCGAGCGCGGGCGCACGTACAGCACGGCCTGCCCGGACGGCTCGATGACCAGCACATCGCCGGGCTCGCCCGCGCCCGTCAGGTAGGAGTACGCGCTGTGCGGACGGAACCGGTAGTCGCTGTCGTTGCTGCGCACCTTGAGCGTGCCCGACGGGACGACCAGCCGCTCACCGGGGAAACGCGCGGCCAGCGCCGCCCTGCGCCGGGCCGCCCAGGGAGCGATCGGCAGCGCGGTCACGCCGGTGCGCCGGGTGTCGGCCCAGCCGGTGCGCATGAACGCGGCCAGCTCCGGGGTGATGGGCAGGTCGTGGCTTCCGGTGTTGAGCTGCTCGGTCATCGATGCCTTCCACGTCGTCGGAGATGCGGCAAGTCAGCCTACGTGACCGCTTGACGGGGTCCCCACTCGGTTGTTTGCCTGTGAGGACCGGGCATAAGCCGGCCCTCGGCCGGGGACAACGGGAGCAGAGGTGGTGCACATGCTCATCGGGACGATCCTGCGCAACAAGGGAAGCGCTGTCACCACGGTGGCGCCGGCGGCGACGGTACGGGAACTGCTCGGCAAGCTCGCCGACCACAACATCGGCGCGGTCGTCGTCTCCACCGACGGCACGACGATCCAGGGGATCGTCTCCGAGCGCGACGTGGTTCGGCGGCTGCACGACCGGGGCCCCGAGATCCTCGACGCGCCGGTCTCCTCGATCATGACGACCGAGGTCCGCACGGCCGGGCCCGGCGACAACGTCGACGAGCTGCGCCGCACGATGACCACCCACCGGTTCCGTCACATGCCCGTGGTCGAGAACGGGCGCCTGGTGGGCATCGTCAGCATCGGCGACGTGGTCAAGAGCGCGATCGAGGAACTGGAGACGGAGAAGGCGTCGCTCGTCGACTACCTCCACCGCTGACCGGGGCGTTGACAGGGGCGTCGATGGAGATGGCACCCTTGGGTCCGTGACGTACGGCCCCCCTGAGCCCCCTCGGGCGACGAGCAGTCCGCCGATCATCCTGCTCGTGTCCGGGCTGGCCGCCGTGGTGGCCTTCATCCTGGGCGTCTTCGTGGGGTACGGCGCGGAGGGCTCGTCGGCCTCGCCGGCCCCCAGGGTCACGGTGACGGTCGAGGGCACCGGGCCGCCCTCGGCCTCCGTCCCCGCCACCCAGCCCGCCCCGACGGACGCCCCGCAGACCGGCCCCCTCCAGACGGACCCCCTCCAGACCGGTCCCGCTCAAACCGGTCCCGCTCAAACCGGTCCCGCTCAAACCGGTCCCGCTCAAACCGGTCCCGCTCAAACCGGGCCCACGCAGCCCGGACCGGCGCAGACCGGGCCCACGCAGCCCGGACCGGCGCAGACCGGGCCGATGGCCGGGATGCGCACGTTCGTCGTGGGCGTGGACATGCAGCCCGGGGCCTACCGCACGACCGGTCCCGTCGCCGGTTCCACGAACTGCTTCTGGGCCCGGCTGAACAGCACGTCCCCCGACCTCGGCTCGGTGATCAACGCGGGCGCGCCGACCGGCCCGGCGAGCGTCACCATCGAGCCGGGCGACAAGGCGTTCCAGACCGCCGGATGCGCACAGTGGACCAAGGCGTGACGGCCGCCGGTGGGTTCGACCTCCTGGTCGTCGGCGACGCCAACCCCGACATCGTGCTGACCGGCGCGCCGCGCGACCTGGCGTACGGCCAGCGCGAACAGCTCGTCGCGGGCGGCGACCTGGTTCTCGGCGGGTCCGGCGCGATCACCGCGTGCGGGGCCGCCAGGCTCGGCCTGCGCACCGCCTTCGCCGGCCGCGTGGGCGACGACGCAGCGGGGCGTTTCGTGCTCGGCGCGCTGGCCGAGCGCGGGGTGGACGTCTCCCACTGCGTCACCGACCCCCGGCCCACGGCCATGACCGTCGTGCTCGCCGACGGGACGGACCGGGCCATCCTCACCTCGCCGGGCTGCCTGCCGCACCTGACCGCCGCGGACGTGCCGCGCGGCCTGGCCCGGCACGTGCACGTGTCGTCGTACTTCCTGCAGCCGGGACTGGCGGACGGGCTGCCCGCGCTGCTGGCGGAGCTGCGCGCGGCGGGCGCCACGACCTCGCTGGACACCAACGACGACCCGGCCGGCCGCTGGGACGGACTGGCGGACGTGCTCGCCGCCGCCGACGTGTTCCTGCCCAACGCCGGCGAGGCCAGGGCGATCGCGGCCCGCCTGTCCGGCGTCCGTGACGGGCCGCTGGAGGCCGTCGCGGCGCGGCTGGGCGCCCTCGGACCGGCCGTCGTCGTCAAGGACGGCGCGGACGGCGCGCTGGCCTGGGAGTCCGGCCTGGTGACGCGGGCCCCGGCCAGGCCCGTCGAGCCCGTGGACACCGTCGGCGCGGGCGACAGCTTCGACGCGGGCTACCTCGCCGCCAGGCTGCGCGGGATGAGCCCGCGCGAGTGCCTCGACGTGGCCGTGGCCTGCGGATCGTTGTCCACCCGCGCGGCCGGCGGCACCGCCGCCCAACCCACCTGGGACGACCTGTGAAGACCGCCCTGCCGTGTCGTTGCGCGGGTGAGTCCCGCTGGAGGAGGATGCGCTCAGCCCAACAAGGAGGATGACATGTCGGTGTTGCAGAGCTTCCTGGACAGCGTGCGCGGCGGTGCGATCGAGGTGGTCGACCTCACCGCGCCCCTGTCCTCCGAGACGCCGATCCTCCAGTTGCCCGAGCCGTTCGGCAACACCATCCCGTTCCGGCTGGAGGAGATCAGCCGTTACGACGACCGCGGCCCGGCCTGGTACTGGAACGACATCCACACCGGCGAGCACTCCGGCACCCACTTCGACGCCCCCGTCCACTGGGTCACCGCCCGCGACGGCCAGGACGTCTCCCAGGTGCCCGTACGCAGCCTGATCGCGCCCGCGGTCGTGCTCGACTTCGCCGCCGAGGCGGCCAAGGACCCCGACTTCCTGCTGCAGATCGACCACGTCAAGGAATGGGAACGCGCCAACGGCCCGCTGCCCGACGGCGGCTGGCTGCTCTACCGCACCGGCTGGGACGCCCGCTCCGCCGACCAGGCCGCCTTCCTCAACGCCGACGAGACCGGCCCGCACTCGCCGGGCATCTCGGTCGAGTGCGCGTCCTGGCTGGCCGCCGAGACCCCGATCCTCGGGCTCGGCGTGGAGACCGTCGGCACCGACGCCGGGGCCGCCCACTCCTTCGACCCGCCCTTCCCCTGCCACTCCTTCCTGCTCGGCGCGGGCAAGTACGGCCTGACCCAGCTCCGCAACCTCGACCGCCTGCCGGTGACCGGGGCCGCCGTGGTCGCCCCGCCGCTGCCCATCGTGGGCGGCTCCGGCAGCCCCGTCCGCGTCCTGGCCCTGGTGGAACGTTGACCGTCCCGGAGACGGCGGCCGCGGCGGTCGGCCGGGCGCTGGCCGCCGGCGGCGTCCGCACGGCGTTCGGGGTGGTCGGCAGCGGCAACTTCCACGTCACGAACGCGCTGGTCGAGCACGGCGTGCGGTTCGTCGCCGCGCGGCACGAGGGCGGGGCGGCGACCATGGCCGACGCCTACGCCCGGATGAGCGGGGAGGTCGGCGTCGTCACGGTCCACCAGGGGCCGGGGCTGACCAACGCGATGACGGGGATCGCCGAGGCGGCCAAGAGCCGTACGCCGATGATCGTCCTGGCCGGTGAGGCGACGGACGCGCGCTCCAACTTCCACATCGACCAGGACGCCCTGGCCGCGGCGGTGGGCGCGGTCCCCATGCGTCTCACGGATGCCGCGCGGGCCGAGGAGCAGGCGCTCGAAGCCTTCCGCGTGGCCTCGCGGGAACGCCGCACGGTCCTGCTGAACCTGCCGCTCGACGTGCAGTCCACCCCCTCCCGCTCCCGCGCCCCCGCACCTGCCCTGACCGGCACGGCCGGCCCCGACCGCTCAGCGGCGCAGGACACGACGGCCGGCCCCGACCGGGAGGCCGCGGACGACGCGACGGCCGAGCTGGGGCGGCTGCTGGCCGGGGCGCGGCGGCCGGTGTTCGTCGCGGGCCGCGGCGCCCGGCACGCCCGCCGCGAGCTGGAGGCGCTGGCCGACCGCACCGGCGCCCTGCTGGCCACCTCCGCCGTCGCCAAGGGCCTGTTCCGCGGCAGCCCCTGGGACCTCGACGTGAGCGGCGGCTTCGCCACCCCGCTGGCCGCCGAGCTGATCCGCGGCGCGGACCTGATCGTCGGCTGGGGCTGCGCCCTGAACATGTGGACGACCCGCCACGGCACGCTGATCCCGCCGGAGGCGAAGGTGGCCCAGGTCGACCTCGACCCGGCGGCCGTCGGCGCGCACGTCCGGGCCGACCTCGGCGTGGTCGGGGACGTCCGCGCCGTGGCGGCGGCCCTCACCGGGCCGGGCGGCGCCGCGCCGGGCTACCGGTCGGCCGAGCTGGCCCGGCGGATCAGGGACGAGGGACGCTGGCGCGCGGTGCCGTACCGGGACGAGAGCGGCGCGGGCCGCATCGACCCGAGAACGCTCACCATCGCCCTGGACGACCTGCTCCCGAGCGAGCGCGTGGTGTCCGTCGACTCGGGCAACTTCATGGGATACCCCTCGATGTTCCTGGACGTGCCGGACGCGGGCGGGTTCTGCTTCACCCAGGCGTTCCAGTCGGTCGGGCTCGGCCTGGCGACCGCGATCGGGGCCGCCCTGGCCCGTCCGGACCGGCTCCCGGTGGCCGCCCTGGGCGACGGCGGCGCGTTCATGGGCATCGCCGAGCTGGAGACCGTCGTCCGGCTGGGGCTGCCCATGGTGGTCGTGGTCTACGACGACGAGGCGTACGGGGCGGAGGTGCACCACTTCGGGCCGCACGGGCATCCGCTCGGCACGGTCCGCTTCCCGCCCGCCGACCTGGCCGCGATCGCCCGGGGCCACGGGTTCGCGGCGGTGACCGTCACGGACGCCGCCGGGCTGGCGGGCGTGGCCGAATGGCTCAAGGGGCCCAGGGACCGCCCGCTGCTGGTGCACGCCAGGATCACCGGCGAACGCGGCTCCTGGTGGCTGGAGGAGGCCTTCAAAGGCCACTGAGCGGGGCCAGGGGCCGGGTCCGGGGTTCGGGGCCAGGGTTCGGGGCGGTCAGAGTTTGCGGTAGGTGCGGGCCTCTTCGGCGGCGGCCAGCACCTCCGCCAGCGACCCGCCCGTGCACGCCGCCACGCACGCCGCCACCGCCCCCTCCACGAACGGCACGTCCGCGATCACCACCCGCCCGTCCTCCTCCAGCAGCCGGGCGGTCAGCACCGAGCTGCCGAGGTCGGGGATGATCAGCACGCCGTCGCCCCGGTCCACGCTGCGCACCGCCTGCTCGACGAGGTCGAAGCTGGTGCCCAGGCCGCCGTCCGCGGTGCCGCCGGCCGCCGCCACCGGCACGGGCTCCGCGGCGATCCCCAGGGCCAGCGCCGCCGTCTCGGCCGCCAGCCCGGCACTGTGCGAGACCAGCACCACCCCGACCATCAGCCCTCCGCCCGCCCCTGGCCCTCTGCCGGGCTCTGGCCCTCTCCGGGGGGCCGGCTCTCGGCCTGGTCCTGGTCCGCTGCCTGGTCCTGGCCCTCTGCGCGGTTCCGGGCCACTGTGGCCAGGGCGCGCATGATCAGGGCCGCCGAGGCGGCTCCGGGGTCCTCGTGGCCCACGCTGCGTTCGCCCAGGTAGCTGGCCCGGCCCTTGCGGGCCTGGAGGGGGATCGTCTCGCGCGCGCCCTCGGCCGCCGCGTCCGCCGCCCGTTCGAACGCCTCCAGCGCCCCGATGCCGTCCCGTACGGCCAGGGCCAGCGACCGGGAGGCCGGGACCAGCGCGTCCACCATGGTCTTGTCGCCCACGGCCGCCTTGCCCAGCCGTTCCAGCGCGACCACCCCCTCCTCGAACGCCGCCTCGAAGCGGGCCAGCGTCACCGGGGACTCCAGCGTCCGGCCCATCTGCCGGAACATCGACCCGTACAGCGGGCCGGAGGCGCCGCCGACACGGCGGATGAGGGCCGTGCCCGCGTCGGCCAGCACCTGCCCGGGGGAGCCCGGCGGCCGGTCGGCCAGCGCCTTGGCGACCTCGGTGAAGCCGCGGTCGAGGTTCGCGCCGTGGTCGGCGTCGCCGATGGCCGCGTCGAGGTCCGTCAGCCGTTCGCGGTCGCGGCGGACCAGCCGGGCCGCCTCGTCGAGCCAGTCGGCGAAGAAGCGGGTGTCCATCAACGCCCCCAGCGCAGCGCCGGCGTCTCGACGGGCGCGTCCCAGAGCCGGATGAGCGGGTCGTCGACCCGGCACACGGTGACCGAGAAGCCCTGCATGTCCAGGCTCGTCACGTAATTGCCGACGAGCGAGCGGGCCACCCGCGCGTCCTTGCCCTTCACGAACGCCGCGACCTCGGCGAACAGCACGTACAACTCCATGAGCGGGGTGCCGCCCATGCCGTTGACCATGACCAGCAGGTCGCCGCGGAGCGGCAGGTCGCTGTGCAGGGCCTCCATCGCGACGGCGGCCAGCTCGCGGGCCGAGGCCATCGGCACCCGCGTGCGGCCGGGCTCGCCGTGGATGCCGATGCCCAGCTCCACGTCCGTCTCGGGCAGGTCGAACGTCGGCTTGCCCGCCGACGGCGTCGTGCACGAGGTCAGCGCGATGCCGAAGGACCGGCTGCGCTCGTTCACCTCAGTGGCCACCCTGGCCACCTCGGTCAGCGGCGCGCCCTCCTCGGCCAGCGCGCCCGCGATCTTCTCCACGAACAGCGTCGCGCCCGTGCCGCGCCGCCCGGCCGTGTAGAGCGAGTTCTGGACGGCCACGTCGTCGTCGACCAGCACGGAGGCCACGTCGTTGTCCTCGGCCAGCTCGGCGGCCATCTCGAAGTTGAGCACGTCGCCGGTGTAGTTCTTGACGATGTGCAGCACCCCGGCGCCGCCGTCGACGGCCTTGGTGGCCTCGATGATCTGGTCGGGCACGGGCGAGGTGAAGATCTCGCCGGGGCAGGCGGCGTCCAGCATGCCGTGGCCGACGAACCCGGCGTGCAGGGGCTCGTGGCCCGAGCCGCCGCCCGACACCAGCCCCACCTTGCCGGGGCGCGGCCCCGCGGCCCGGTAGACCACGCGGTCCCGGACCCTCAGCTCGGGATGGGCCGCGGCCATGCCGTTCAGCGCGTCCTCCACCACGGAGTCGGCGGTGTTGATGAGCTTCTTCATGGTCAAAACATCTGCCCGTTCGCACGGGAGGGCAAGCGCCGCCGCGTGAACAGGGTTGATGTCCTACGATCTCGTGACCCGAGCCGATCCTTTCCGGGCGGGACCAGGTCTCCCGGGTGGCCTGCCGACCGGCGTGAGTAGGCTACCTTCTGCTCATGGCTGAGATTGTGTACCCGCCGGTGATCGCCGCCGCGCGGACCCTCTTTCGCGTGCTCGACTACCGCTTCCACATGGAGGGCACGGAGCACGTGCCGCGGACCGGGGGAGCGGTGCTGGTGAGCAATCACATCAGCTATCTCGACTTCATCTTCGCGGGGTTCGCCGCGGTGCCGTCCAAGCGGCTGGTGCGCTTCATGGCCAAGCAGGACGTCTTCGACCACCGCGTCTCCGGGCCGCTGATGCGCGGCATGCACCACATCCCGGTCGACCGCGGGGCCGGGGCCGGCTCGTACGCCACCGCGCTGCGCAAGCTCAAGGCCGGCGAGGTGGTGGGCGTCTTCGCCGAGGCCACGATCAGCCGCTCCTTCACCGTCAAGGAGATCAAGAACGGCGCGATCCGCATGGCCCAGGCCACCAACGTGCCGGTCATCCCGGTCGCCCTGTGGGGCAGCCAGCGGTTGTGGACGAAGGGCCGTCCCAAGCAGCTCACCCAGCGGCACGTGCCGATCACCATCCTGGTGGGCGAGCCGTTCCACCCCAAGCGCGGGGAGGACGTCAACCAGCACACCGTCGACCTGCACACGCGCCTGTCGGAGCTGGTCGACCGGGCGCAGCGCACCTATCCCGAGGTGCCGCCGGGCGTGTGGTGGCAGCCCGCGCACCTGGGCGGCACCGCGCCCACCCCCGAGGAGGCGGCCGCCATGGACGCCGCCGAGGCCGAGGCCCGCGCCCAGCGGGACTGAGCCCGCCTGAGCCCGCCTGAACCGGTCAGATGGCGGCCTGGTAGGCGCTGGCGCGCATGCCCGCCAGCAGGCCCGCCGTCTGCTCCGGCGTGTAGCGGCGCACCGGGTCGTGGTGGAGCAGCCCCTCGATGAGCGGGCGCATCACCCCGGCCCGCCGCGGCGGCGGGTACGGGCCGCTGCGGGCCATGCCGAGCACCGTGGCCGCGTCCTGCCCTGGGTAGGGCGGCTGGCCCTCGACGGCGCTGTAGAGCGTCGCGCCGAAGGACCACATGTCGGCCTCCTTGCTGGCCGGCCCGCCGTGCAGCCGCTCCGGGGCCATGAACGCGGGCGTGCCGCGCAGCCGCCGCGAGGTCGTCATGCGGATGTCGCCCTCGGCCGTGGCGATGCCGAAGTCGGTCAGCACCACGCGGTCGCCGGTCAGCATCACGTTCGCGGGCTTGACGTCGCGATGGAGCACGCCGGCCTTGTGCGCGGTGCGCAGCGCGGCGAGCAGGTGCTGGCCGATCGCCACCACCGACTGCGCGGGCAGCGTGCCCACCTGGGAGAGCAGCTGGTGGAGTGAGAGCCCGTGCAGGTACTCCATCACGATCCAGAGCTTGCCGCCCACTTCCATCAGGTCGTGGACCGTGACGATGTTGGGGTGCGTCAGGCCGGCCGCCATCCGGGCCTCACGCAGCACCCGGCGGCGAACCATCTCGGCCTCACCGGCCAGAGTCAGCTCCTTCAACGCCACCTCTCGGTGGAGGAGCCGATCGAACGCCCGCCAGACGACTCCCATACCCCCACGACCGGCCTCCTCGTTCAGGAGGTACCGTCCGCCGATCTCCCGCATACCATCCCCTCAAGCTCGGGGATAATCATGTCATCTCCGCACACGGCATAGGGTGCCTAACGTGATCTGGATATGTCGGGAAGTGTAGGTTCGCTGGTCAGCGCCGCAGAAATTCGCCCAGGCAGGGCGCGCCACACGAGCCCCACCGCCACCAGGCACAGCCCCGCGGCCCCGGCCAGGACGGCGGACAGCCCGAACAGATCGCCCGCCAAGCCGCCGAGCGCCGCGCCCACCGGCATGCCGCCCATGCCGACCAGCCGGTAGGCGGAGTTCACCCGTCCCAGCATCTCGCCGGGGATCAGCCGCTGGCGGATCGAGACGACCAGCACGTTGGCCGCCGCCCCCGTCACGCCCCACACCACCGCGACCGGGTACAGCGCCCACGGCGACGGCACGAGCATGGGGACGAGCAGCAGCAGGCTGCTGATCAGCCACGCCCCGACCAGCGTGCCGGCCTCGCCGATCAGCCGTGTGACCGGCCCGGTCAGCGGCGAGCCGAGCACCGCGCCGGCCGCGAACGCGGTCATCATGAGGCCGTAGCCGCTCGGGTCGAGACCGATGCGCGACCCGTCGCCGACGGCCCACAGGACGAAGACGGCGAAGTATCCGGCGTTGGCCAGGTTCAGCATGCCCGCGGAGATCGCCAGCCTGCGCAGCAGCCGGTGGGCCCACAGGTAGCGCAGCGCCTCGGCGATGTCGGCACGCAGCGGGCGGCGCGGCCGGGACGCGGCCGGAGCGGCCCGGAAGGAGCCGGCCATGCCGGTCAGCAGCAGGGCGGCGGCGGCGTAGAGGAGGGCGGGGGCGCCGAAGAGGGCGGCGGGCAGCAGGCCGGCGAGCAGCCCGGCCACCGGCGCGCCGACGAAGTCGTTGCCGACGGTCTGGACGCCGACGATCCGGGCGTTGGCCCTGGTGAGGTCGTCCTTGGAGACGGTCATGGGCAGGACGGACTGTGCCGAGGTGTCGGCGAAGACCTCGCTGACCCCGGCCGCGAAGATCACCGCGAGCAGCGTCCACAGGTTCAGCAGGCCCGCCGTCGCCAGCAGCGCCGCCACCGCCAGCACCGCCGTACGCGCGGCGTTGGCCAGCGTCATGATCCGGCGGCGGTCGACCCGGTCGGCCATCGCCCCCGCGTGCAGCGCCAGCAGCAGCCAGGGCGCGGTCGCGGCGGCCCCGGCCAGCGACACCAGCGTGGGGGAGCGGGTCATGAACACGGCCAGCAGCGGCGCGCCGACCCGCAGGACACCGTCGGCCAGGTTCGACAGCGCGGTGGACGACCACAGGAACCAGAAGGCCCGCCCGAGACGGTTCACGACTCACTCCGATAGTGTGTAAGGAAAAGTGTGCATAGATTCCTTTGCAAAGATAGGCTTGCACAGTGACAGACGGCAAGGGCTTTTCCGCCCGCACCCTCGACGCGAAGGCGCTGAAGTCGTTCGCGCACCCGCTGCGGCTGCGCATCTACGAGCTGCTCGACGAGCACGGCCCGGCCACCGCCACCGGCCTGGCCGGCCTGCTCGGGCAGAACACCGGGGCCACCAGCTACCACCTGCGCGAGCTGGCCCGCCACGGCATGATCGAGATCGCGCCCGAGCTGGGCCGGGGCAAGGAGAAGTACTGGCGGATCACGCCGGGCGGCTTCAGCTTCGGGCCGGCCAGGGACCACCCGGAGGAGGCCGACGCCCTGGAGTTCCTGCTGGACGACATGGTCCGGCAGCGCGGCGCGGAGCTGACCCGCTGGCGCGAGGGCTCGGCGCGGGCTCCCGAGGAATGGATGCAGGCCAGTGTGTTCGCCCGCCGCTCGCTGCGGCTCACCCCCGAGGAGACGGCCGACCTGCGCGACCGGGTGCTGAAGGTGCTGGACCGTTTCCGCCGCCTGTCGGACGGCAGGGACGCCCCCGCCGACGGCGCCCACGTCGTCGTGCACTTCGACGTCCTGCCGCTCGGTGCCACGGGCGACCCGCCCGCGCAGGACCGGTCCTGACCCCTGCGACGCGCGGCGCCCCCGTCCCGGGAGGGACGGGGGCGCCGTGGCCGGACGATCAGGAGATCAGGGTCATGGCCCGCTCGACGGTGCCCTCGGGCGCCTTGGCGGGCGAGCCCGCGTCGAACGGCGGCTGCGGGTCGTACTCGATCGCGAGCTGCACCGCCTGGGCCGTCTCGACGCCGTCGGCCTGGGCCAGCAGGGTCAGGGCCATGTCGATCCCGGCCGACACCCCGGCGGCCGTCACGATCTTGCCCTCGGTGACGACGCGCTCGCCCACCGGCTCGGCGCCGACGCCCGCCAGGCCGTCCAGCACCGCCCAGTGGGTGGTCGCGCGCACGCCCTTGAGCAGCCCCGCCGCGCCCAGCACGTACGAGCCGCTGCACACCGACGTCGTCCACCGCGTGTGCTCGTGGGCCTCGCGCAGCCAGCCGAGCAGCGCCTCGTCCGACATCGCCTCCATCGTGCCGGGCCCGCCGGGCACGAGCACCACGTCGGGACGCGGCAGGTCGGCGTAGGTGGCGGTGGCGGCGATCGACAGGGTGCCCTGGTCGTCGGTCACCGGCCCCACCTCCCCGGCGACGAACGTCACCGTGACGCCGGGCGCGAACGCCAGCACCGTGTAGGGGCCGACCGCGTCGAGAGCGGTGAAACGGGGATAAAGCGGGATTGCCACGTGCATGGTGTCATTTCTCCTTCGACTGGAATCTGCGGCGGTGCTCGCCCGGCGACACCCGCCAGTGGCGGCGGAAGACGCGGTAGAGGGTCTCCGGCGTGCCCAGGCCCGCCTCCCTGGCCACGGTCTCCAGGGGGTGCCCGGTGACCTCCAGGAGGCGCCTGGCGGCGTCGGCGCGGCTGCGTTCGACGTACCGGCCGGGTGGCAGGCCGGTCTGCTCGGTGAAGACGCGGGAGAAGTGCCGTTCGCTCATCCCGACGCGCCGGGCGAGCGCGGGCACGCTCAGGTCGGCGGCCGGGTTGGCGTCGATGTAGCCCTGCAGCTCCCGCAGGGGGAGGCTGCGCGGCGTCATGGCCCGCATCGGCGCGCTGAACTGGCTCTGCCCGCCCGGCCGGTGCAGGTAGACGACGAGCCCGCGGGCGACGTCGCGGGCCAGCTCGTGGCCGTGGTCCCTGGCCACCAGCGCGAGCGCGAGGTCCACGCCGGACAGCACGCCCGCCGAGGTCCACACGTTGCCGTCCTCGATGTAGAGCGGATCGGGGTCCACCTCGACGTCGGCGTAGCGGTGACGCAGGTCGTCGGCGGACAGCCAGTGGGTGGTGGCCCGGCGGCGGCCGAGCAGCCCGGCCTCGGCCAGCAGGAAGGCCCCGTTGCAGACCGAGGCCACCCGTCCCGCCCGCGCGGCCAGGGCGGCGACCGCCCCGACCAGCGCGCGGTCCTCCAGCTGCCGGGGCACCGACAGCCCGCCGGCCACCATGAGCGTGTCGATCGGCCCCGACACCTCGCCGAGCGCCCCCGCCATGACGGTGACCCCGTTCGACGCGCTCACCGCCCCCGCCGCCACACCGGCCACCTCGACCCGGTAACCCCGCCCCCGGGCGATCAGGTCGGCGGTCGCGAACACGTCCGCCGGCCCGGCCATGTCCAGCAACTGGAAGCCTGGGAAGACGACGATCACGATCCGTCGCTGCATGCCTTCATGCTGGTCGCGGCCCTGTGTTAGCGTCAATGACACAAACCTTGCACATTACGCCACCCGCTCCCGCCTCCTGGCGCAGGCGGGTTACACTTATTGCAGATATCGAGGGTCGGAGGTGGTCATGCCCCGCAGCGGCGTCCTGGCCGGCGCGACGCGCGTCGAAGCCGACAGCGGTGACCGCAAGCTGCTCGAACATCTGGAGGCGACGGCTGCCGCAGGGAACGCGTCGCTGGTGCTGCGCGGGCCGGACGGCACCGACCTCGTGCTGCCGCGCTCGTTGGTCAGGCTCCTGGTCGCCGCGGCGCACGACCTCGGCAAGGGACACGCCGTCTGGGCCCTGCCCGCCGAAGCCCTGTTGAGTCCCAACGAGGTCGCGGAGCTGCTCGGGCTGTCGCGTCCCTTCGTCGTGCGACTGCTGGACGAAGGCGAGATCCCCGCGCAACCTCTTCCAGGCAGCCGTCATCGTGTCGTTCGCCTGGAAGATGTCCTGGAGTTCCAGGATCGCCGGGAGCGTCGCGCCGAAGCCCGTCGCAGGATCATGGAGGTCGCCGAGGAGGCGGAACTACCCTACTGATCTCCCGAGGGATATTGGCTGATGGCGCGGGTCTTCGTCGACACCAACGTGCTGTTCCCGTTCTCGCTGATGGACCTCATGCTCGCGCTGACCGAGGACGCCGTGCACACGTGGGTCTGGAGCGATCACCTGCTCTCGGAATGGGAACGTGTCATCGTGCGCGAGCAGCACCGCTCCGCCCATGCGGCGGCGCGCATCGGGGAGGTGATCCGTGAGTTCTTCGCCGACAGCCGGGTCTCCGAGGACGACTACAAGCATCTGATCGATCAGATGGAGGGCCCCGACCTCGACGACCGCCATCACATGGCTGCCGCGACAGCGGGTCACGCCCGGACTCTGGTCACCTGGAACGTCACGGACTTCCCGGCGTCGTTCCTCGGCCGGCACGGGGTGCGCGTCAGCACTCCCGATGCGTACCTGTGCTCGCTGCTCAGCCGCAGTTCGCGTGAGGTGCTGGACGTGCCGGCCCGGATGGCGGCAGGGAAACGCCGTCCGCCCATGACCATCCATGACGTCCTCGCCGCGCTGGGCAGGGCAGGCGTTCCGGGCTTCGCCAGTGGCGCGGGAAGTCTCCTGACGATCGTAGAGGGCGGTTTCTGACGGAATTGGAGACGGCCGGCACCCCTGCAGGGGTGCCGGCCGTGGCTCTTGGGGGCGTCAGCCCATGTGGGGGTAGCGGTGGTCGGTCGGCGGGACGAAGGTCTCCTTGATCGTGCGGGCGTTCACCCAGCGGATCAGGTTGAAGATCGAGCCGGCCTTGTCGTTGGTGCCCGAGGCGCGCGCGCCGCCGAACGGCTGCTGGCCCACGACCGCGCCCGTCGGCTTGTCGTTGACGTAGAAGTTGCCCGCCGCGAAGCGCAGCCGCTCCGAGGCCGCGGCGATGGCGTACCGGTCCTGGGCGATGATCGAGCCGGTCAGCGCGTACGGGGCGATGCCCTCCATCTGGTCGAGCACCGTGTCGAAGTCGCGGTCCTCGTAGACGTGCACGCCCAGGATCGGCCCGAAGTACTCCTTGACGAAGATCTCGTCCGTCGGGTCGGCGCACTCCAGGATGGTCGGCTTGACGAAGTAGCCGACGCCGGAGTCGTAGGAGCCGGTGAGCACGTCGATGTTCGAGGCGGCCCGCGCCCGGTCGATGGCGTCCTTGTGCTTGGCGAAGGCCCGCTCGTCGATGACCGCGCCCATGAACGTCGACAGGTCGGCCGCCACGTCGCCCACGGTCAGCGACTCGGCCACGCCCACGAAGTCGTCACGCATGCGGTTCCACACCGAACGCGGCACGTACGCCCGCGAGGCCGCCGAGCACTTCTGGCCCTGGTACTCGAAGGCGCCCCTGACCAGCGCGGTCGAGAGCACCGCCGGGTCGGCCGACGGGTGGGCCAGCACGAAGTCCTTGCCGCCGGTCTCGCCCACCAGGCGCGGGTAGCCGTGGTAGGAGGCGATGTTGGCGCCGATCGTGCCCCACAGGTGCTGGAAGGTGGGGGTCGAGCCGGTGAAGTGCACGCCGGCCAGGGCCGGGTGCGTCATCGCGACCTCGGAGACGGCCTGCCCGTTGCCGGTGACCATGTTGATCACGCCCGGCGGCAGCCCGGCCGCCTCCAGCAGGCGCATCGTGTGGTGCGCGGCGAGCTGCTGCGTCGGCGACGGCTTCCAGACGACGACATTCCCCATCAAAGCGGCAGAAGTCGGCAAATTTCCGGCGATGGCGGTGAAGTTGAACGGCGTGATCGCCAGCACGAACCCCTCAAGGGGCCGGTACTCCATCCGGTTCCACACGCCGGGCGACGAGATCGGCTGGTCGGAGTAGAGCTGACGGGCGTAGGTCACGTTGAAGCGCAGGAAGTCGATCAGCTCGCAGGCCGCGTCGATCTCCGCCTGCTGCGCCGACTTCGACTGGCCCAGCACGGTGGCCGCGTTCAGCGTCTGGCGCCACGGACCGGCCAGCAGGTCGGCGGCCTTGAGGAAGACCGCGGCCCGCTCGTCGAAGGACAGCGCCCGCCAGGCGGGCGCCGCCCGCAGGGCGCTGTCGATGGCGTCCTGCACGTCCTGAGCCGTAGCGTCGTTGGTACGGCCCAGGACGGAGGCATGGTTGTGCGGCTGCACCACGTCGATGGGCGCGCCGCCGCCGAGCCGCTGCTCGCCGTCGATGGTCATGGTCAGGTCGACGGGGGAGCCGGCCAGCTCCTTGATGCGGTCCTCCAGTGCCGAACGCTCGGCGCTGCCCGGCGCGTAGCCGAGCACGGGCTCGTTCACGGGGACGGGGACGTTGCTGATGGCATCCATTTACTTACCCCCAAGGGCACGAAGGAAGAAGGCGACGTTGGCGGGGCGCTCGGCCAGCCGGCGCATGAAGTAGCCGTACCAGTCGTCGCCGTAGGGGACGTACACGCGGACCGTGTGGCCGGCCCCGGCCAGGGCCTCCTGCCGGTCGGTCCGGATCCCGTAGAGCATCTGGAACTCGTGGTCGCCGAGCGTGCGGCCGAAGCGGTCGGCGAGCAACTCGGTGATGGAGATCAGCCGGTCGTCGTGCGTGGCCACCATGGGGTAACCCTTCCCCGCCATGAGGATGCGCAGGCATCGCACGTACGCCTTGTCCACGGCCTGCTTGTCCTGGTGCGCGACCGAGGCGGGCTCGCGGTAGGCGCCCTTGACCAGCCGGACGCGCGAGCCCTCGTGGGCCAGGTCGCGGCAGTCGTCCTCGCTGCGGAACAGGTAGGCCTGGATCGCCACGCCGGTGGACGGGTAGTCCTCGCGCAGCTTGCGCAGGATGCCCAGCGTCGAGTCGACGGTGGTGTGGTCCTCCATGTCGAGCGTCACCGTCGAGCCGTTAGCCGCGGCGGCGGCGCAGATCTCGCGGGCGTGCTCCAGGGCCATGCCGTCGTCGAGCCGCTGCCCGACCGCCGACAACTTGACCGACACCTCGCCCCGGGTGCCGAGCTGGAGCGGCTTCAGCGCCTCCAGCAGCGTCACGTACGCCTGCGCCACGGTCTCGGCGGCGCGCGCGTCGCGCGTCTCCTCGCCGAGGTGGTCGACGGTCACGGCCAGGTTGGCGTCACGCAGCCGTTCGATGGCGTTCCGGGCCTCCTGGACGCTCTCGCCCGCGACGAACCGGTCCACCACCTTGCGGGTGAGCGGAAAGCCTGACACGGAACGGCGCACGACGCCGCTCCCGGAGGCGGCAAGGAGCAGTTGACCCAACATGCCTCAAGTCTAGAAAGCCCAGGTCAGAGGGGGCCATGAACGCGCGTAACGATCGATGTGGCAGGCTGTCATACAAATGCACAACACGTCCGACCTTCAGGAAATCGTCGACGAGATCGCCGCCACGCTCGGGGCGTCCGTGACGCTGGAGGACCGCTCGTTCCGGCTGCTCGCCTACGGCGCCCAGCACGGCGACATCGACACGGTCCGCCAGGAGTCGATCCTGCGCCGGCGCGCCACCGGCGAGGTGCGCGACTACTTCGAACGCTACGGCATCGCCAGGGCCGGCGGCCCGGTCAGGATCCCGGCCGACGCCGAGCTCAAGGTGCTGGCCCGGGTCTGCTGGCCGCTGCGCCACGGCGAGGTCACCTACGGCTACCTGTGGCTGCTGGACTCCGGCAGCCTCGCCGACGAGGCGCTGCGCCGCGTCGCGCCGCTGGTCGCCAGGGCCGCCGCGGCGCTCGCCCAGGAAGCCAGGAGCCGCCAGGACCTCGGCCGAGGCCTGCTCGCCCTGCTCTCCGCCGACCCCGAGGAACGCGCCGCGGCCTCCATCGAGGTCCCCGGCCCGGTCACCGCGGTCGCCGTGCGCGAGTCCAGCGAGCGCGTGGCCGCCCTCTGGACGCTCCCGCGCGGCGTGCTGGCCCGCACCGGCTCGCCCGTCGCCCTGCTGGCCCCCGCCCACCTGGCCGGAGAGGTCGCCCAGACCCTGCAGAGCGCGTACGGCACCGCCGCCGGCATCGGCGCCCCCAGGAACGACCCGGCCGAGGCGTGGCAGAGCTGGCGCGAGGCCCGCCAGGCGCTGCGCATCGCCGAGCACTTCCCCCGGCACGCCCCCATCGCCCGCTGGCAGGACCTGGGCGTGCACCGCCTGCTGGCCCGCCTCGGCCGCGCCGACCTGCGCGAGCTGGCCGCCGAGACCGCCGCCCTCGACGCCGAGCTGGCCCAGACGCTGGAGGTCTACCTCGATCTCGGCGGCCACGCCCAGAAGACGGCCGCCGAGCTGGGCGTCCACCGCCAGACCCTCTACTACCGCCTGGGCAAGGCCGAACGCCTCCTGCACCGGGACCTGTCCGACGGCGACGACCGGCTGACCGTGCACCTCGGGCTGAAGGCGGCCAGGCTGCTGCCTCAGGACGGCCGGTAGACCTTCACCCAGTCCACGTACATCGACACCGTCGCGGGGGTGGAGGAGTCGCGGCAGCGCGGCTCGCACACCACGTCGTTCTGCAGCGCCAGGCCCATGCGGTCGCCGTCGGGCACGTACGGGCCGCGGTAGTCCCACACCTTCCTGCCGTCGAGCCAGAACGTCAGCCGGCCGGGCAGCCAGTCCACGGCGGCGGTGTGCCAGCGGGTGAAGTCGGCCCGCAGCTGCCGTTGCGCCCGCCCGCGGCCGCCGTGCACGAAGATGCCGCCGCCCTGCCGGCGCGGGTCCACGATCTCGGCGAAGTCGACCTCGGCGTAACCGTCGCCCTCGCTCTGGGCGGTGGGCCACAGCAGCGCGACCGGCGTGTAGCCGTTGCCCGCCTCGGCCCTGAACCGCACCTCCCACCTGCCGTAGCGCTGGGTGAGCCGGGTGGCCACGCCGCCGGACAGGTCCTTGCCGCCGTACCGGCCGCCCTTGAGGCGCAGCATCCCGCCTGCGACCGTGGCGGCCCGGCCCGTACGGGGGTTACGGGCCGCGTCCGGCGAGTGGTAGACCATCCATTTGCCCGTGTCGACCGAGGAGCCGTCGAAGTTCTCGACGAGGACGGGCGCGCCCCACCTCGACGTCTCCGCCTGTGCGCTCTGGGGCAGGGCGAGGGCCGTGATCAGCGCCGCCACCGCCGCCCGCTTCGAACCGCGAGTAGCCATGCGGACCATCGAAGCAAAGATCTCACTCTGGTAACAAGGGCCCCTTCCGGACAGGTTGGGCGCCGCCCAGCATCGCCCTGGTCAGCTCCTCCCGGCCGCGCATCATCTCCTCCAGCGCCGCCGACAGGTGCTCCCGGCTCAGCGTCTCCGCCCCGCCGCCGGAACGCAGCGCCTCCAGCACGGCCCGGCGCAGCAGCTCCTTGAAGAACGAGGCGGTCATCCCCTCCGTACGGGCCACCAGCGGCTCCAGGTCGACCCCCGCCAGCAGGTCGCCGCCGTACAGGCGCAGCAGCGCGGCCCGCAGGCGCGCGTCCGGCTGCGGCACCTCGACGGCCAGGTCCACCCGGCCGGGCCGGTCGGCCAGCGCCTGCTCCAGCACCTCGGCGCGGTTCGTGGTGAGCACGAAGGTGACGTCGGCGTCCGCGCCGACGCCGTCCATGGCGTCGAACAGGGTGAACAGCAGCGGGCTGCCCTCCTCGGAGAAGCGGCGGTCGTGCGCGACGAGGTCGACGTCCTCGACGACCACGATGGCCGGCTGCAGGCGCCTGGCCAGGGCGGCCGCCTCGGAGACGAAGCGCAGTCCCGTACCGGCCATGACCACGACCGTCACGCCCGGCATGCGGCCCATCAGATAGCGGACGGTGTGCGTCTTGCCGGTGCCGGGCGGGCCGTGCAGCAGCAGGCCGCGCTTGAGGTGCTGGCCGCGGGCGCGCAGCACGTCGGCGTGCCTGGCGATGCCGACGACGTGCCGCTCGATCGTCTCCAGCACCCCTTCGGGCAGGATCACCTGCTCGGGGTCGATCGACGGCCGGGGCAGGAACGTCACCAGCTGGTTGCCCCGGTGCTCGGAGACGCCGAAGGTGAGGATCTGGCCGCGCAGCACGTCGTTCTCGCGCATCAGCCGTTCGATCTCCTGGCCGGCGGCGGTCGCGGCCGGGCGGGAGGCCCCGATCAGCTCCACCCGGCAGTCGTCCCTGCCGAACCGCTCGACCGCGCCGCGCACGCCGAGCACGAGCGGCTCGCCGCCGGGCGCGTGCGTCAGGACCAGCCCGAACGAGACCACCTCGGTCGTCTCCTCGGGGCCTACGGACACGGTGGTGTAGTCGACGGCGCCGACGCCGACCACCTCGGCGCGGGCGGACATGGCGATGATGTCGATGCTGTCGGCGTGCTCGCGCCCGGTCCCGGACACGCCGAACCACTCGGCGCCGCCCCGGGCCTCCAGGTACGCGTCGACGCCCCGCTGGAGGCTCGCGTGCTCCCAGTTCTTGAAGCTCCGCGTGACGCAGATGAGGTCCTCCAGCCCGCAGCCGAGGTGCGCGGTCACCCGGCGCACCAGCTCGGCGGGAGGCTGGGACTCGTCGATCATGGTGTGGGCGTCCTGCAGGAGCCGCCGCAGCGCGTGTGCCAGCGCACGTGCCTCACTGATCTCCATGGGCGTCACCCTGGCACACCGGGCCACGCCTGGGAACGGCGGGAGGCGGACGGCTTCCGCCGCCCGCCTCCCGCGCGGTCTCCGTCACGGTCTCCGTCAGGCGCAGGCCGACTCGTAGACGCGGACCAGTTCCTGGCTCACGCGCTCCCAGGAGTAGCGCGAGCGCGCCCGGTCGGCGCCGGCGTACCCGAGCGCGGTGCGCAGCGTCGGGTCGCACAGGATCTCGCGGGCCAGCCGCGCGGTGCGCGCCGGCCGGTCCGGCGGGACCAGCAGGCCGGTCACGCCGTCGATCACGGAGTCGAGGTGGGCGCCCACGGCCGAGGCGATCACCGGCACGCCGCAGGCCATGGCCTCCAGCGCGACGACGCCCGTCGCGGCCTCGCGCGGCACCGACACCACGGCGTCCGCGCTGCGCATGAGCTTCGGCACCGAGGCCCGCTTGACCTGCCCCAGCAGCGTCACCCGGTCGGCGACGCCGAGCTGCTCGGCCAGGGCGCGCAGCCGGCGCGCGTCCCTGTCGTCGTCCAGTTCCTCGGGCTCGGGGCCGCCGGCGATGACCAGCTCGACGTCCGTCAGCCCCTGCAGCGCCCGCACCGCCGTGTACGCCCCGCGCTCGGGGGACAGCGGTCCGACGTGCAGCAGCCGCTTGCGGGCGCCCTTGGTGGCGATCGCCCCGCGCCGCTGGAAACGCTCGGTGTCCACGCCGTGCGGCACGATCGCGATGTTCCCGCGCGGCACGCCCAGCCTGATCAACGCCGACTCCTCGTCGCCCGAGCCGGCGATGACCGCCTTGGCCCGGCGTCCGAGCGCCCGCTCCAGCTTCTGGTGCGCGGCGTCCACGGTGTGGAAGGTCTGCATGACCGGGACGTCCAACCCCTTGGCGCCCGCCACGGCGGCGAGCCCCCCGGTCCACGAGTGGGCGTGGATCACGTCCGGGCGCTCCTGGTTCCAGCGCTTCATGAGGTGCTCGCCCACGTCGTTCAGGTACGGCACGACGTCCTCGGGCGTGAGGTCCTTGGCCGGGCCCACGTCGATCTGCTCCAGAGTGACTCCCGGGGCCACCCGCGTCTTGGGCTTGCCCTCGGCGTCGTCACGGCGGGAGTAGATGGTGACGTGGTGTTCGCGGCCCAGCTCGCGCGCTACGGAGAGGATACGGTGGCGCTGGTTTCCCTTGGCGGACGCGACGATCGCAATATTCATGGCACACCTCAGCGTGGAAAAGCCTTCAAGGTGTGCCTGCGTCTTAGGCACGTTGTTCTACGGAAAGACAATACCCATGTTTAGCCGGATAGCAAACCCCCGCAGATCAGACACCCTTGAGGGCCAGGACGACGATCTCGTCCCACACCTGGCCGCCCGAGAAGGCGTGCCGGTCGGCCTCCACGGCCTTGACCACGGTGGCCGGTGACTGGCCCGCGCAACGGCCCAGCACGTCGGCCAGCCGCTCCTCGCCGTACGGCTCGCCGGCGTCGTTCCTGGAGGAGATCAGGCCCTCGGAGTAGAGCACCAGCGTCTCCCCGACGGAGACGGTCAGCTCCTGCACGCCCGTCTCGGCCTCGGGGGAGATGCCCATCGGCACGCCGCCGCCCGCCGCGAAGCGCACGTTGCCGTCGGGCTGCAGCAGCGCCGCCGGATGGTGACCGGCCGAGGAGAGCTGGATCGTCCGGCCCTTGACGAAGCCCACCACGGCCATCACGAACATGCCCGTGCCCTGCGCCACCAGAGCCTCGTTGACCTTGCGCATCACCAGGTCGGGATGGGACTCCCAGGTGCTGAGCACCCGCAGCCCGCCGCGCACCATCGCGCTGACCGAGGCCGCCTCCTCGCCCTTGCCCGCCGCGCCGCCCAGGGCGAACCCCCAGCCGCCCGCGACCGGGAACACGTCGTAGAACTCCGCGCCCACCGACGCACCCGGATGGTAGACCGCCGACGCCTCGTAGCCGGGCACGTCGGGCAGGTTGCGCGGGGCCACGCTGGCCGACAGCGCGTCGGCGGCCCGCGAACGGCTCTGGAAGCTCGACTGGGCGCGCACGGCCAGGCCGAGCTGCATCCCGACGTCCTGCAGCACGCCCAGGTCGGCCAGCGAGAACGGCGGCCGGTCGTGCGTGCGCACCAGCGTCAGCACGCCGTCGGACTGCCCGATCGGCACCGACAGCAGCGAGCCGGCGCCCATCGCGGTCAGCAGCGGCCCGTCGGCGGTGAAGCCGAGCAGCGACTCGTCGTCGACCATCTCGTGCACCACGCCCGAGCCGCGCTCCAGCACCTGCATCACCACCTGGCTGCCGGCCGGGTCGGCCGACTCCACCAGCCGCACCAGGTCGCCCAGCGGATGGTTCTTCGGCGCCACCACCACCGAACGCCGCGGCAGCCCGTCGCGCACCAGGTCGGCGATCACCCAGTCGGCCCACTCGGCCGCCAGCAGGCGCGTCGTGCGCGGCAGCGCCACCGGGCGCAGCAGCGCCTCCTCGTCCAGCAGCAGCCCGCCGACCCTGGCCAGCAGGTCCTGCCGTTTGGACGCGGCCAGCAGCAGCGCCCCGTCGGACTGCTCGGGCCGCCGCCCGCCGGGCTCGGGGAGCTGCACCTCGGTGGGCAGCGCCACGGCCGCCACCATCTGCTGCGGCTCGCCCGGCATCGTCACCCGCGTCAGCGCGAGCTGCACGGTGTGCGTCCGCCCCTGGTGCGCCAGCCGCGTCTCGAACGCCGACGGCTGCCCGGTCTGCAGCACCGAGTTCAGGTGCGAGCGGAACGCCGCCCGTCTGGAGACGTCCACCAGCAGCGGGAACGACCGCCCCACCAGGTAGCCGTCGGGACTGCCGAGCACCCGCGAGGTCTCCGGGTTGATCCGCCGGACCACCCCGCCGCCGTCGAGCACGATCACCGGCACCGGGAAGGCCCGGAACACCTGGCGCAGCAGCTTCAGCTCCCGCTGGGTGCCGTCCTTCTTGCTCGCGGCGCGCTTGGGCGCCTTGCGCAGCGCCTCGCGCGCCTCGGCGAGCAACTCGGCGGCGGTGTCCAGTTCGGCCAGGGCCGCGTCGAGCGTGGGCGCGAGGTCGGTAGGGTAGGCGGTCCTCGCCTCACGCAAGGACGACACGCGTCCCGCCAGCGCGTCCAGAGCGTGTTCGAGGTCCGGCATGGTCATCCTTTGACGCTACGCCACCGGGGATAACGGTAGCCATAAGGGGTAGGGGCTTCTTGCTATGGAATCGACCGCGATGATCACTCCCGGGCTCGCCCGAGACCTGGCGGCGCTGGGGCGACTGGGTGAGGACACCTCCACGGAGAGCGTGTTGCGCGGCCTGACCACGGCGCTGGCGGCCGGTGTGCCCGGGTGCTCGGGCGGCTCGGCCGAACACTGGCGCGACCAGCGGGTGCTGGTCTCCGGCTCGCACAGCGAGCTGATCATGCTGGTCGAGGGCGAACGCGAACTCGGTGAGGGACCGTCCCTGGAGGCCCGCCAGAGCGGCGCCCGCGCGAGCGTGAGCGACGTGCTGAGCGACAGCCGCTGGCCCCGCTACAACGCACTGGCGACCCGCTGGGGGGTGCGTTCGGTACTGATCGTGCCCATCGAGGTGGCGCCGGCGCAGCTCATCGTCGGACTCTACTCCGTGCGGCCGGGTGCCTTCTCCCCGCAGGCCGCCCACTCGCTGGCCGACATGCTGACCGAGCAGGTCGGGGTGGCCATGGCGAACATGTGGGAGTTCGAGGAGGTGCGCACCGACGCCGCCCAGCTCCAGGAGGCCCTGGCCGGCCGGTCGGTCATCGACCAGGCCAAGGGCATCATCATGCAGACCAGCGGATGCACGGCCGAGGCCGCCTTCGAGGAGCTGCGCAGGATCTCGCAGCACCATCAGGTCAAGGTGGCCGATCTGGCCAGGCTGCTGGTGGAGGAGCACCAGCGCAAGTCGACGCGTCGCTCATAGGACCTCAGCCGATGGCGGCCAGGGCGTCGTCGAGCGTGTCGTACAGCGGCAGACGCTGGGCCAGCCCGGTGATCCACATCACCTTCGACTTGGAGTACTCCACGCCGACCAGCGCGAACTTCGCACGTGAGGCCAGGCTCGTCTGCCAGTGATGGACGATCAGCCCGAGTGCTCGCGAATCCATGAACGTCACCCCGGCCAGATCGAGTATCAGGTCGGCTCCGGCCAGCGACAGGTAGTCGGCGAACTGCTCACGCGTCGTGGCGTCGAGCACACCGTCGACCTTGACGACGGTGATCTCGCCGACGGGCGATGACGTCAGGCTCAGGGCGGCCACGGGCCCCTCGCCGTTTTCGGGCATTGTCACGAAGCAACCCTACTGTCACCACGCGACCGAGGAATACTTCCCGCGGCAGGGGGGAGACTGGGACCGAAGTCCAGCAGAGGGCTTCCGTCTCGAGAGTAGAGCGAGGCGTGCCTCTGCCTGGGCTTTTCTGCTGGCGGAGGCCGCCCTGCGACCCATATGAGGAGCAGCGATGGCTGTGCAGGAGTACGTCCTCGAGGAGATGACCGCGGAAGAACTCCTGGCTGAGATGGTCAGGGAAGACACACCCGACAGCCACAGGGAGCGGCTGCGCGAGCGCATCGTGGAGATGCACCGGCCGCTGGCCATGGAGATCGCCAGGCGTTACCGATACCGGGGCGAACCTCTGGAGGACCTCCTCCAGGCCGCGTACGTCGGCCTGATGAAGGCCGTCAACGGCTTCGACCCGACCCTCGGCCACGCCTTCAGGGGCTACGCGGTCGTCACGATGACCGGTGAGGTCAAGCGGCACTTCCGCGACCGCACCTGGGCCATCCGGGTCCCGCGTCTCTACCAGGAGCGACGGTCCGAGCTCAACCGGCTCGTCGCCGACCTCAGCCAGGACCTCGGCAGGTCCCCGACCGTGGCCGAGCTGGCCGCGAAGATGAACATCTCGGAGGAGGACGTCCTGCTCACCCTCGACGCCTCGGCCGCGTACAGCACGCTGTCGCTCGACGCGCCGCTCGGCACCGACGACGACGCGGCCTCGCTCGGCGACGTCATCCCCGAGGACGACGACACGCTGAGCACCATGGTCGACCGCGAGGCCGTCAAGCCGCTCATCGACGCGCTGCCCAGCCGCGAGAAGCACATCCTGCTGCTGCGCTTCTTCGGCAACATGACGCAGGCCGAGATCGCCGCCGAGTTCGGCATCTCGCAGATGCACGTCTCACGGATTCTCCGTAAGGTACTCGACCAGCTCCGCAGTGAGCTGCTGGTCGGTTAGCCGCTGGCCGGCTGGTGAGAGAAAGGCGAGTCGCCGGGTGAACGAGGACGTCGAGCCTCAGTCGGGCTACACGAGCCCGCCACCCGGCGTGCCCGTGAAGGAGCTGCGCTTCCGCCTGCCGGACCTGCCGGAGGTCCGGCAGTTCGCCGAGGACGAGGCCCGCGCCGTGGGGATGCCCGAGGAGGCGGTCGGCGACTTCGTCATCGCGGTCAACGAGGTGGCGACCAACGCGGTCACGCACGGGGCCGACCGGGCGGCCATGCGGACCTGGGTGATCAGCGGGGACCTGGTGGTCGAGGTGCACGACGAGGGCTTCTGGAAGCCGGGGCCGCTGCCGGGGGCGGTGGGGGGGATGGGGTTGTGGGTGGCGCGGCTGCTGTCCTCTGATTTCACGTTGCGGGTGGGGAGCGGGGGGAGCACCGTGATCATGAGGTTTCCCGGTAAGGGGTGATCCTCGGGGAAGCCGGCTTCGGCGCCTGGCCCGGGTGCGCTGGGCCTGTCTTCGCCGATCTTGAGGTCGACTTTTCTTCACGTCGTGCTGGCCCGGGTGTTTAGCGATTTTTCTAGATATTTAGCGCTATTTAGTTCTTTGTGGTGTTTGAGGTGGTTGGGGTGGAAGGCCGGTCGGCCTCCCACCCTGACCGGCGTTCAGCGGCTGCTCAGCGGCTGCTCAGCGCCTGGCTCGGCGGCTGGTCGGTAGCCTGCTCAGCGGCGGCTGCGGCCACGCCAGTGGCCGGTCCCGCCGCGGATGCTCGCCGTGCCGACGCCTGCCTGATGCAGGGCCAGCAAGGTCAGCCCCAGCAGGACGAACGTCATGCCGGAGATCCCGCCGATCTTCACACCCACGAGGTCGAGCAGGAAGCCCAACCCGAAGATGATCGCTGCGACGACTGCGAGCATGCCGATCACCTCCTCGTTTCAGCGGACAGATTGTGCGTGGACAGCGCGAGCAGCCGCTCCAGGACGTTGCGGTAGTCGCGGAACGCCTGACGCAGGTCCTCGGTGTCGGGGGAGTCGACGTCCTTCCAGCGTTCGCGCAGAGCGCCGGTGCGGCTGGTGAGGGAGTTGGTCAGCGACTCCACCACCTCGCCGACCAGGCCGTCGGCGCGCTGGATCGCCTCGGCGGGGTCGTCCACGAAGGACGCCTGGACGTCCCGCCAGCGGGCCTGCACCTCGGCGGGGTCCTGGTCGAACAGGGCGACCTCCAGAGGGGCCGCGTGCGAGGGGACGTCATCGACCGGAGCGCCCTCGACGGGCGCTCCCTGGACGGGCGCCCCTTCTAGGGGAGCCCCCTCGACCGGCCGCCCGCCCTCGCCGAACTCACCGTCGGTGCGACGGTGGTCGGTGAGACCGCTGTGGCTCGCCAGCCCGTCGCGGGCCGCCCCAGCTGGGGTCAGGTTGTCACGCGCCAGATCGTCGCGCGCGAGATCGTCGTCGTCCCGCTCGCCGTGCACCAGGACGTCGTCCTGGGCTCGCCCGTCATGGGCCAGTTCGTCGTGGGGCCGGTCGCCGTGCACCGACCTGTCCTCGGACGGGTCGCCGTGCACCAGCACGTCGTCGGACCGGTCACTTTGGACCAGCACATCATCGGACCGATCGCTGTGCACGAGCACGTCGTCGGACCGGTCGTCGTGGCGTGCCCCGGGGCCGGACAGCACGTCCCGGGAGGTCTCGTGCCCGGGCGTCTCGTCGGCGGGGACGCCGGCGTGAGCGGGGTCGGGGTCGGGGGAGCGGTGGTCGGCACCGTGTCCCAGAGGGGTCTCGCGGTGCGGCTCGGTCGACAGGTCGCCGACGTCGCCGGTGCTCGCGTAGGGGTCCTTGTAGGACGGCTCGTCGTCATGATCCCGGTCGGGGACCGCGGGGGCGTACCCGTGGCTCGCCGAAGTGTGACCGGCGTCGTTCGGGTAGCCGCCGTCGTGCCGCCCGGTGGTGTCGTCGTAACGGTCGCCGGACCCGTCGGTGAGGTCCCTGTGCTCGCCGTCCCTGCCGGCCTCGTCCGACCGCTGCGACGGCACCTTGAGCTCGTCCTCACTCCTTCTGCTGCTGCTCATCTACGTTCACCGCCCTCGCGTGGTCTCGTGCAGCAGTTCCTCGAACAACGCGCGGTAATGAACCATGGCCTGCCGGAGCTCCTCGGTCGAGGCTTCCTTCCTGGCCGCCCGCCCGCTGATCTCGTGGGCCGTCCTGTAGTGGTCGAGAGTGGCCGCGTGTCCGACCGACAGATCGGACAGCCGCTGCTCGAAGTCGTCCGTGGGGTAGCCGCGGTCCGCCATCACCGAGGTGACGAGCTGGTCCGCCTCGGTCACCGCGAACCCGGGGGCGTCGACGAAACGCTCCTGGACCTCGGTCCACCGGTTGGCGTACGCGTCGCGCGTCTCCTCCGGCAGCGGCCGGATGTCGAGCTCGGAATGGCGCTGCTCGCGGGCGATGAGCTCCCGCTCGGCCTCACGCCGGTTGTCACTCTCGGCCACCGTACGCTCGTACTCAGGGCCGAAACGTTCGCGGAGACGGCTGCGGCGTTGCTGCTGTAGCACGACATAGCCCACTGCGGCGAGCGCCACCACCGCGACCACGACGACGGCCACCCAGATCAAGGTGGTCATTGATGTTCGCCTCCGGTCTCTGTAATGAGACCTGCGACTGCCCACGATCAAGGCCGTCGAAACTCGCGTGCTCAGTGAGCTGCAAGCCCTTTCCTGGCGGCCTCCAGCACCGTCGCGACGTGCGAGCCCGCAGGTGACGCCGGAACCTCACTGAACCCCTCAGCCGCGTCGTACCGGACGTCCAGCCCCGCGTCCACGAGCCGCTGCGCCCACCGCAGCGCCGTGTTCAACCGCTCCGCCGCCGGCGGCTTCCCCTGCGCCGCCGCCGACAGGTTCCGCAGATTGGTGGCCGGCCCGGACTGCGCGTGCACCCGCGCCAGCTTCCACGGTACGGCGGCACTGTGGTCGAGCATCGGCTTGGCCAGCCCGGCGGCCCGCTTGGCCTGGAGCACCCCCGACTCGGACACCCCGAAATGAGCGGCCAGCTCCTGCACGCTCATCCCGCCGGCCACCAGCCGCGCCAGCTCCGCCCGATCAACGCTAGGCCTCCGCCCCACCACGCCCTCCGCTCCCGCTTTCCGTGTACGCGCCTACCTCCGATGTGCGCTAAGGTTATGACGTCCCGCCCCGCAGGGGGCGGCCGACACAACCGGGACGTAGCGCAGCTTGGTAGCGCACTTGACTGGGGGTCAAGGGGTCGCAGGTTCAAATCCTGTCGTCCCGACGGTTGCGAAAGGCCGATTGACTTGGGTGTAAGCCTAGGTCAATCGGCCTTTTCTCGTGCCTCGATCTTGAGAGTGATCTCCTAGGCAACTCGCAGCTGGGACCACTTGGGGACCACGTCGCCGCCATGTGCGCGCTGAGCGCATTCCCGGCCTCGGCGATGGTGCTGAGGTCTGGATGAAGGTAGCGCTGTGTAGTCGTCAGAGACCCGTGGCCGGCGATCTTGCGAAGGACATGGACGGGGACCCCGGCGTCGGCCATCCACGTCAGTCCGGTGTGGCGAAGATCGTGACGGCGAAGATGTTCGTAGCCGAGCTGGGTGACGACCTCGTCCCAGTGCGTCGCGTCGCGGAGGACCGCGGTGCTGATGCGACCACCCCCTGGCCCGGTGAACAGCCGGGCCTCAGGATCATCCGTGTCGACGGCTGCGAGCCGGTTGGAGACGAGGCCCCGGATCTCGGCGATGATCGGCACCTTGCGGGCTCGTTTGCCCTTGGTCCCTTTGTCGGCCAGCCCGCCCGGACTCGGTGTGGTCTGCCGGCGCACCGTCCACGTCCAGGTTCTGGTGTCGATGTCGCCGACCCGGACACCGGAGACCTCGCCGATGCGCGCGGCCGTGCACGCCGCGAAGATGACGATGTCTCCCCAGCCCTGATACTTGTCTCTGGAACGTTCCACAAGCGCCTGTGCCAGCCGTTCCAGTGCCGCCCGGTTGGGCAGCGCCAGGGCTGGCGGGTCGTCCAGCTCGTCCTCGGCCCGTTTGTACTCGTGCTGCCAGCCCGTCACACGAGCAGGGTTGCGGTCGATGATGCCGTCCCGGACGGCTTGCTCCATGACGCGGACCAGGATGGCCAGGCTGTTCTTCACCGTGGAGCGGCTGCATTCGTCCGCGATCCATCCGTGCACGACCCGGTCCACAAGGCCGTTGGTGATCATCCGTACGCCATGGTGTCCGAGAGCGGGGACCACGCGTTTGCGCCATCCCGGCATGTACGGAGCGAGAGTCTTGGGCTCCAGGCCGCGCACCGCCAGGGGCATCACCCCCTCGCCGTACTCCTCGAGGGTGCTGGTGGCCGCCTTGGGGTCGATACCGCTCTTGGCCAGCCGCTCAATGGACTGGATCCAGCCGTCAGCAGCCTCTTGCGTGGTGAACGCCTCGGACTTGGACAGGCGCTGTCGCGTCGCCTGATCCCGCCAGCGCACTCGAGCCCGATAGGGCGAGACCCTGTCGGGCCGGTACTCGATGTCGATGGAGAGCGGCACTCCCATGGGCGGGAGTACCTTGGCCGAGGTCATCACGCCACCTCGCCGGGATCGATGCGGTGCTTGGCCAGCCATTGCTGGAGGTCCTGGATGCTGTAGAGGGTCAGGCGCGTTGTGAGCCGGACGAAGGGAGGCCCCTGCGGCGGCTTGGCCGAGCGCCAGCGGCGGAGGGTTGACGGGTCGACGGTGAGAATGGCTGCGACTTCCTCGGTCGTGCGCCAGAGGTGTGGCGCGTCGTTGTCATGCGCTTCTGCTGGTGTTGCTTGGAGGTCAGCGTTCTTCGATGGCACAGGTCCTTTGCTCCTCGGGAATGATGGCGCGAGGTGTTTCGCGCGCCCCGTCGTGTGGCCGTCTCATCCGTTGTCCGACGGCGGGTCACGTCCACGGACGTGACCGCGGGTGGACAACCTTCTGTAGAGGGGGCAGCTCCCGAGAAGCGTCTTGGGCGCGATGCTTCTGTCAGGTCCACGCAGAGCGGACAGGCCCGGGCTGAGCTGGGGGAGAAGGTTAGCGACCACCCGCAGATCGGCAATGGGCGTACAGGGTGTCCGCACAAGCTGACCTCCGTGCCAGGGAGCACGGCATGCTGGACAGCGTGGCGCCCGCTCCAGATGAATCCCGCCCTGTGGTCCGCTTCGAGCACGTCTTGGAGACCGCCCTCGTCTTCTTCCAACGCCAGGTCGTCCCAGCACAGAGCCCAACGGCGCACACCACCCGGACAATGTTCCGCGTCGCCGTCCAGTTCCACGAGGGCAAGCCGTCCCTCTCGCAGGACGGCCACGATCACGCCATGTCGGCCCCGAAGCTGATCTCGGTACACCCGTGCCCTGTCATGGCTGTGCAAGACGTCCACAACCGTAGCCCGCATGCTGATCTTCTGATGCGCACTGATCACAGCCTGCTCCGACCGAGTCGTCCTGAGATACGACCGCAGACCGGCAGGTGCTTCTGACCTGGCTGATGGTCACTCTGAGGGCAGTGGCGGGTATGGGCGAAGAGCCGACTCCACTGCATGGAATCTGTGAACTGCTGGTGATGGGCAGGTGTGCGTGTCATTCCGACAAGCAGAGCAAGTGCGCTGTGGAAATGGAGGATGACAAGGCAGGACAGGGGGGACAGGAACTTTGAATGTCCAGGCGAGTCGCTCCTGAGCGCGGGCAAGCCCCTATGTCTCGTAGCCATACTTCTGCGCCACCGCTCAGACGTCTAAGGCATCCAGGCATGTTGAGGTGGGCAGCATTTGAGCAAAAGCCGCGTCAGGGGGCGCGGTGGTTACCGTTCAGCACGAACTCCTAGCGAAGAACGCTGACACCAGCGCGGCGTAGACCGGGCGGGCCAAGACACCTGATGCGGCCGTCCAGCCGAGCAGTCAATGTCCCGTCCCACCAGGATCGGGAGAAGGCGTAGGACCCCAACATCACTCCAGGTACACCGCACTCACGGCATCACCCTCCACCAAGGTGCGCACGACGGCTGAACATCGCCACCCGGCGTGTATGCGGAGCGTGATACTTGAGGGTGATCAGCTTTCGGCCCAGACGGAATTCGTACGGCGACGTCGTAGTCCGTGGTTGCCGCGTCCACAGCGGGCGTCAACCGCTCGCATGCCCAGATTCGAGCTGCCGGGGAAACGTACCGCAGCTGACCTGGAACATGGATGTCCTGACCAGCCTGCGCTGCTACCCACATCAAGCGGCCGCGCTCGCGCAGGCGATCCTCTGCAACTCGTCGAAGAGGACCGCAACTCAGGACGAAAAGGCTCTATCTAGCAGACCGCGGCAGCGATTTTCCGGCCCAGCACACCGACTCTCTTCTAGAGTGGGAACTTTCCATTGCCTTGAGGCGTGTCAATGATAAGCATGTCGCGAATGGTACGGATCCGGACCTCGACAGAGGGAAGCTGTATGGACGATATTCTCATTGCGCTGGCCACGGCTGCCGGGACTTCGGTGGTGGAGGCTGCAGGAACCAGCTCATGGCAGGCGTTCCAGCAGGCACTCGCTCGCTGGTTCGGCCGCGGGAACGCGGTAGCCGAACAGAACACCCAGGCACGGCTTGAGCGTACTGCGTCCGCTCTCGCCAGCGGTGCCAACGACGTCGCCGAAGCCAAGATCGGCGAGCAGGCAGCGTGGCGTGCGCTCGTCGAGGCGGCGCTGGAAGGAATGGAGCCCCGGGAACGGGAGACCGCTGTTGCCGAACTACGGCAACTTCTCGACCTGCACGCTCCGGGAGGAGCGTCGGCAGGGACAGAAGGAATCGCAGTCGCAGGTGACATCAATGTCAACGCTCACGGCCAAGCCATCGCCGCAGTCAAAATCGGAACCGTATCGATCGGCCGCCCTCAGACGCCGGACGCGAGCCAGGCCTAAGCGCGTCCGGCCCTGCACTGGCCCCTTCTGTCACGGGTGACATGGTCGTCACGGCATCCAACGGAGGGATTGCCGTCGGCTATGCGCAGAAGGTCATCTCCTACAACGTCTCTCCCTCTGAGCTCGAAAGCCTGGCGGATCAACTGGCTGAGAGGGTGATGGCGGTCGAGCGGGGCACACGCGACAGCTTGCTGGGAGCGTCGCAGGCCGTCGCCCAAACCCCCTTCACCGTGCGGATGACACGATTCGAAGGATCAGACGAGCCGACCCATAGCTCACTCGGCGCGCTCGCCGATACCTACCTGTCCCTGCCCGCACGGCGGATGGTGGTCATCGGAGGGCCAGGGGCGGGAAAGACCGTGCTCACACTGCAACTCGTGCTGCTCCTCCTCGCGCGGCGAGAGCGCGGCCAGTCCGTTCCCGTACGGTTTCCGCTGGCCGAATGGGACCCTGAAATACCCTTGGACTCCTGGCTGGTCCAGCGGATCACCGAGGTTTACCGGTTGCGTCGGCGTGCGGCAGCCGCACTGGTCGACCAGCGGCGTATCGTCCCCATCCTCGACGGACTGGACGAGATGGACGGCGGCTCCCAACCGGTGAGGCGAGAAGTCAGGGCGCTTCATCAGATCAACCGCTACCACAGCGCCGAGGGCAGCACGCCGCTGGTGTTGACGTGCCGTACACAGACGTACAAGCACCTAAGCCGTGATCACGGAACGTTGACAGACTCCGCCCTCGCGGTCATCGAGGAACTCACCGAGGACCAGATCCGCACCTACCTCGAGCGAACGCTCGCCTCTCGTCCCGTCGGCGAGAAGCGGGCTTGGTCCGAGGTACTGAGAAACCTCGATTGCGTCCCCGCCGGCGCCTTGTCAACTCCATGGCGCCTCTACCTGGCCACGACCGTCTACACCGGGCGGCAAGATCCAAGGGATCTTCTGGGCTTCGGCGATCTCGCCGAGGTCGATGCGGTACTGATGACCCGGCTGATACCGGCGGCTCTGGAGACATCCCCGCGCCACCACTATCGGAAAGAAGATCCGGTCAGGTGGTTGGCGGCGCTGGCGGAACATCTGGAGCACGGAGGGCCGGACGGCGCCACCGCTGCCGACATCCTCCTGGACCGCCTCACGCCGATCGCGGGCTCCAGGGCCGTGATGGCTGTCCACTGGGTGACGACCGCCCTGGTCACAGCCCTCATCTGCTCCACCTCGATACTCTTTTCCGGGAACGTCCCGACATTTGGCGCAGCGGTGCTGATCGTCGCGGGCTTCTGCTGGGGCGCTCTTTGGGGTGGCCTCCTCCTGAGGAAGGAGGTGTCGCCCGTGAGATTCACGCCGCGGCGGCTCCGGATGAGGGTGACGGGGAAGGCCTTGCGGGAGGAGCTCGCGGACGTCTGGTGGATCGAGGTCCGCGAAGGAGGCCACAAGGCCAGGACCCTGGTGAAGACCGCCGCCATGGCGATGGCTGTCGTGGCGCCTCTCGGCGCGCTGGCGGCGAAGGCGTGGATCTCGTCGACGACCTGGGTGGAGGCGTTCGTCGTCGCCGTCGCCTGCTCCGCGTTCGGTCTCTCCGTGCCGCTGCTCGGATGGCTCACCCACTGCGTGATCGTCCTCCCCCTGAACGTCATCTCCTCGTGGTTCACTGTGGCGGACGTCCTGCCGGCCCAGCGACCGACGGATTTTCTGAGGCGCGATGCCGTCGTCAGCCTCACCGCGCTCATCGCGGTCGGCGTGTGCGTGACGCCCTGGCCCGCACACATAGCGGCCGTCGTGGGCCTGGCCACGCCGTTCGCCGCGAGCAGGGCCTGGATGCGATACCTTGCAGCCGCTCTGGTCGGCAGGATGAAGGGCAGGCTCCCGCTTCGCCCGGCTCGATTCCTGGCCTGGGCACACCAGGTCGGTCTGCTGCGAGTCACCGGGCGGGCCTATCAGTTCCGTCACCGGGAGCTGCAGGAGTGGCTGACCGGCGAGGCACGTCGCCAGGCCCATGCCGCCCGGCTGACCCGCGTTGCCGAGAGCAGCCGCATGTCGGATGTCGAGCGCCTGACCGCGGCCAAGGAACTCGCGCGAATCGACCGACGCTCCGGCATCCTCGCTCTGCTCAAACTCGCTGGGCGTGAGACGGTCGATGGCCGGTACCAGGTGCAGGCGATCCAAGCCCTTGCCGACCTCGACGATTTCCATACATTCGAAAGAGAAATCGACTACGAGTGGGCCGTCGAAGCCCTGGTTCGGTTGGATCGTCCAACCGGCATCGATTTCCTCCATCGAATCATCGGCGACACTTCGTCAAGTGTCAGATTTCGCGGCTGGGCGTCGAATTACTTGATCGGCCTAGGGGTAGAGCTACCTGTCCAAGGCGCTGAGAATCCCTCATCCCCTTAGTGGCACAGACCTGATTCCTCGCCGAGCGCGGTTCATGTCGTGTTCCAACGTGTACCGCTGCCCACGCCGACCGCGGTCGATCGCCCGCTGCCTGTCCAGCCGTTCCTGGCCTGTGCAAAAAGCGTCGCCGCTCGCGTGGGCGTGCTGCAGTTGAAGGCCATCCAGGTCCTGCTACCCGTGCAGAGCCTGGCCTCGCCCGAAGGCGAGTCCCAGCGCACCGGCGCCGTGGTGCGACTCCTGCAGGAGATCGGCTGGTTCGGCGACCTCCCCCCCCGCAGGAGAGAACAGCCGTACGCGTGACGTTGGACGGCGGACAGAACCCGACGATCCGGTCAGTGGTGCCCGACATGCTCGAATGGGTGCGAGAGCTGAAACAGGACGTGTTCGGCGACTTCTTCCTCACCGACTAGCCCGTCATGCTGCACCCCGCCATCACCGATGAGTTGTGGCGAGGGCCGGCTCGGCACAGCGTAACCATCGACGGCACCTTGGCCGAGTGGTCTTCGGACGGACTCGGTTGGCTTGCCGCGCTTCTCGCCGAAGCGGGCCGCCATCATCGGCTCGACTCTCCGCTCATGCTGTCAGCAGTTCCCATCCAGGATGCATCCACCCCGTAACTCATGGCTGGCATTCTCGCCGCACGAGCGTGGGGTCAGCCAACGGTGGTCATCAAGGGTTGGCGTGCATTCAGACCGTCGCACCCAATCCGCCGTCAGCAGCCCTGCGCTGCGAACGGTAGGCGTCCACGGGATCCAGGCGGCCGCAGTGCGGAAGATCGTGTGACGAGCATGGACCCGGCCATTCTCACCGCTCAGGGTCGGGCGAGAATCGATAAGCCGCAGGTCGGGCGGAAGTAGTGGTAGGAAGCAGAGGCTCGAACTCGGTGCCTGCGGATTAGTACTAGGTGCGCTCCACGTACTTGCCACGCACGCTCTTGTAGACGCCATACAGGGTCTCCATGCCTCCGATGACCATGAGGACCACGCCGACCTTGGACGGTGTGAAGATGAATATCTCCCCATCCGGTCCGAACAGCCAAAGCGCCAGTCCCGCCACGAAGGTGATCGAGCCAGTGAGTAGCGTTTTACGGACGGAGGCCATAAACGATCCTTTCGAGAGGGTTGGGCGGGCGGTGTCTTCGAAACAGCCTATTCAGGCCCTCTTCGCGCGGCTTCCTGCCAGTTGAGGAAATCGGGCTACATCCTTTGACTGACACCACCCCGCCCCGCGATCTCAACCTCGAAGTGGTCCTTAGAACGCCTAACAGAATGATCTCTGTTGTGCTTTGCTCTCTCGCTGTAGCCGAGAGAGGGGCGCGGGTGGCCAAGCTGAAGCCGTGGGAGGTCAGCGACGAGCTGTGGGCGGTGATCGAACCGCTTCTGCCGCAGTCCAGCGGCGGTTCCGGCATCCAGGGCTGAGCGGCTGGATGACAGGCCGGACGTCGCCCATGCGCTCAGCCGTCATGTCCGGTGGAGGTTCATACGCAGGTGGGGAGGTAGCGGCTCGTGGGGATGAAGTCGCTGATGGAGAGGGAGTCCGCCGCGCTCAACCTCGTCACCTCATCCGTCGTGACCGGTTCCGCCCCGAGCCCGGCCGACCAGAAGCGGGAGTCCGGGTCGAGCGGGTTGACGATGACGACGAGCGTGGTCCAGCCGTCGGCCCTGGTGAAGGCCCGTACGCGCTCCTCGTCGCGCTGCATGTGGTAGTCGACCTGGCTGCACGCGGGAGCGTCGAAGGTGGCGTACTGCACCGGATGTTGCGCCTTCTCGTCGTGGGACAGCACGATATGGACCTGGATCGTGGTCGGCAGGGCGTTCCCGTTCTTGACCGTGATCGTGCCGCCGGTCATGAGCGGGGTGGCGATGTCTATTTCGCCCGGTTCCACGGTGACGCGCAGGGCGAAATCGCGCCGGCCAGCCCGCTCGGAAGCCAGTCTCGCCTGCTGAACCTCCGATCGCTGCTGCTCGCTGACGCGCAGCGCGTTCATGGAGACGATGAACGCGGGCACCGACATGAGACTCCCGATGATCCCCGCGACGCCCATCCAGAGCTGGATGGAGGTGAGTCTGCGACGCAGAGGCCGACCCGTCCGGCGGCGCGTGGCGAGTCGCCTGGTGGTTCGAGCGGAGAGGCGGGGATGACGGCGGTGTTCACGCATGTGCTCAGCGTGGGGGAGATGCTCAGGGGTCCGGAGGCGGATCGGCGTGTTGTGGTGTGTTGTCCTGGATGGCGTGGGTGTGCGGTGTTACAGCTTGGCTGCCCGCTGCCCGCTGCCCGCTGCCCGCTGCCCGCTGCCCCCTGCCCGCTGCCCGCTGCGCGACGGTGGCACGGGCCCCGAATCTGTGCAGGCTGTCGAGTGCCCGGCCGTAGGGTTCGGTGAAGGCGGGCTGGTGGGCGGAGATCGCCGAAGAAGGTCTCGTCCTGCAGGAGGGCCAGGGGCGGTGAGCTGGCGGCCCGCCCGGTCCGCCAGCTCGGTCCGGCGCCGGTGCACCAACGAAGAAAGCGATGGGAGGTTGGGGCCATTGGTCTGGAGTTCGGATGTGCCATACGGCTCGCATTCCATCGCCGTCTGACCAGCCGGCTCAGATGGCTGAGCTCGACCGCCTCAGGGCCTGCCTCGGCCAGGTAGAGGCGGCCGTTCCGGACGTCGACCGCCACTTCACGAGAATTTCCATGTCCTTGTCCCGTTCACTCATGGGCAGCAGTCGCAGTGCGGCGAAGGCGTTCGTGACGGTCAGCTAGGCCAGGGAAGCAGCAGGGCGGATCATCCTGCCGTACGCGTTTCCGTCTCCCGGGTGACTGGAGCTCGCGTATGTTGAAGCGAAAGCCCTTGCGGAGCAAGGACCTGGGCGGATGTAGTCATCGGCAGGCGCAGAGTCTGGACCGCGTGGTCTGATGAGGGCCTCGTGGTGAACAGTGTGGAGTTCTTGGGGGACCTGCTCGGCACCACGCACTGTCCCCGTGCTCGCACAGCCCCCTGGTGGTGAATGGCGAGCTCAGTACACGAAGGTGTCTGACGTGCGGGAAGACCTGCTCCCATTTCTCCTCCACAGCGCTACGGAGAATCCATGCCGACTTCCTCCTCGGCCCCATATGGGTCGGCTAAATACCGTGATGTGCGGCTAGTGTCGTGCAATGTCGCGTCTCGCTTCCTTCAGTATCGGACGGGACGAAATCTGTATTTCAGTCATATTCAGAAGAATCAAATCGATAACGAGCCGTCTGGCCATGTCTACGGAAGGTGTGCCCGAAGGTTAAAGTGCCATCCGTGGCTGGGGATGGCTTCGCGTATTGCCTGTGGCGCAAGCGCTGAGCCCACGGGGTTGGCAGAGGTGATTCGTGAGTTTTCTGGACCGCTTTCGACGGCCCCCCGCCCCGGTACCAGGAGCGCCGCCGTCGAGGCCCGTGCACCGCAACACATCGGATCCCGGGCACGGTCGACAAACATCGCCTGCCTCCGCTCCGGCAGCGCCTTCGGTACGCCCTCACAGTCCAGCAGACCCGTGGCTGCGCCCAGGAGCGGGAATCAATCTCGCGGGCTACGACATCGTCGGGGGACTCCTCTACGTTGGTACCCATCTGGCCGCACCTTCGGGCCAAAGGGTGGACCCGGCGCTGATCAACCCGTCATTGCCCGTCGACCTGCGTCAACCGGACTGGGGCGGGCGGGGGTTGGACTATTGGCCGTCGTACGGCGATATTCCGCCGCAGTCGAGGGCCGCCTATCTGGCCTGGCTCGCGGATGGGCGGCGCTTTCCACAGGCGCCGATCGGCTATGTGTTCCTCTACTTCTATGGCCTTGAACGGCGGGTGCTGTACGACCTCCAGCGGGACCGTTCCAGTGCGGCCATCGAGCTGCCGATCATCCATCAAGAGGTTCGCCGCCTCCTGGCTGTCTACGGCGACCAGAAGGCCTTTAAACGCTACGCAGGACAGTTCGAGCAGGTATTGGACACCCTCGCAGCCGGAGCCCCTGAACGGGATCCGGCTCCCGCGCCCGTGCGTGACTACCCGCCACCGCTACGGCTGCGCGCCGGTCTGGGCGCGTTCGCGGCGCAAGGCGCACCTGTGCCTGCTGAATGGGCGTTGACCTGGATCCGCTCGCATCCGGAATACTACCCGCGTACCCCTGCCACCCGCTGCGCCGCCGAGTTCGACGCGCTCTTCCTGCAGCGCTACGCCGCCCGCCACGGTCAGGGGCTCATCGTGCGGCCGGGCCGCAAGGAGGTCACGCTGGACTACCGCCCCGCCAGTGCCGGCTTTCGCGGCGCCGCCGAGCTGACCCTGCCCGGCATCCCCGACGTGCTCGAATACGCCGCGCCGACCCGAAAATTGGTCGCGCTGGCCGACGAGTGCACCTCGGACCTGGAGGCATACAGTCGTTACCTAGGTCGCGTGCCCGACGGACAGCGCTCGGTGCAGGCGCAGGCACTGCTGCCGGCTGAACTGGTGAACCTGGCCAGCGGCGGTGCCGGGCAGGCGATCGCGTGGGCGCGCCATCGGCTGGGCGCACAGGAGCTCGCCGTCGTGCCGGTTACGGAGTTCTCCGCCTTCATCTCCTCACCGCATGAAGCGAAGCCGGCCAAGAAGAACATCGTTGCTCTGGCGCAGGTGCTGGGTCGGGCGGGGGTAGGCATCGAACCCGACCCGCGGCTGGGCGGCGCGGTTCTCACCTCGGGATCCATGGTGTTGTTCGCGGCGCCGGACGGTCCGACGGCGGCGGCCTCCGACGCGTACCGGGCGGCGACGTTGCTGCTGCATCTGGCGGCGGCGGTGAGTGCTGCCGACGGCGACTTCGACGAGGCCGAGCAGCGCCATCTGAGCGACCATCTGGAGCGGGCGTTGCACCTGACCGCCGAGGAACGGCGGCGTCTGCATGCGCACCTGCGCTGGCTGACCGTCACTCCGGTCAGGCTCACCGGCCTGACCCGGCGCATCGCAGGCATCGACACGGCCCAGCGCCAGTACGTGGCGGAATTCCTCACCGCCGTAGCCGCGGCCGACGGCCGGATCTCGCCGGACGAGGTGAAGACCCTCACCAAGATCTACCGGCTGCTGGAGCTCGATCCCGCTCTCCTGCCGGATGCCTCCACACCCCCGCCGGCAACGGAACCGGTCGTCGTCCGCCCGGCACAACCAGAACGTGGTTACGCCATCCCGCAACAGGCTCCCGCACCTATCGTTCAGCTGGACGAGGCGGCGATCGCAGCCAAGCTGGCCGAGACCGCGCGCGTCGGCGCGCTGCTGGGCTCGATCTTCACCGAGGACGAGCCGCCGTCGGTCGCCGTGCCGCCGCCCGCCACCGCACCCGTGGCGGGCCTGGATGGGCAGCACTCCGGGATGGTGCGCGAGCTGGCCTCGGTGGAGCAGCTCTCGCGGGCGCAGTTCGAGCAACTGGCGGCGCGCTGGAAACTTCTGCCGGACGGCGCGCTGGACCGGATCAACGAGGCCGCCTACGAGCTGGCGGGCGAGCCGCTACTGGATGGTGACGACCCGATCTGGGTCGACCGGAACCTGCTGGGAGAGATGCTGACGTGACATCGACCTCGATCCGTCCCCGAGAGCGTGACGCCCTGCTGCAGTCCCTGCGGGCCGGCGTGGTGCCGCGCATCGGGCAACGCCACATCCAGGTGGGACGCGAACCGGAGGTGAAGGCGCTGGTCACCGACATCGACCGGATCTCCGACGGCGGGTCGGCGGTGCGGTTCGTGATCGGCGAGTTCGGCGCCGGCAAGACGTTTTTCCTCCATCTGGTGCGTTCTATCGCGATGGAGAAGAAGCTGGTCACGGCACACGCCGACCTCAACCCGGACCGGCGCCTGCACTCCAGCGGCGGCCAGGCCCGCAGCCTGTACGCCGAGCTGATGCGCAACTTGGCCACCCGGGCCAAACCGGATGGGGGAGCGCTGAGCAGCGTGGTGGAACGATTCGTCTCCACGGCGTTGGCGGAGGCCCAGCAGACCGGAGCCGACCCCTCGCAGGTCATCCGGGGCAGGCTGGCGCATCTGAGCGAGATGACCGGCGGCTACGACTTCGCCGAGGTCGTCGGTGCCTATTGGCGCGGTCACGACACCGGTGACGAGCAGCTCAAGTCGGCAGCGGTCCGCTGGCTTCGCGCAGAGTACGCCACCAAGACAGAGGCCCGCTCGGCCCTCGGCGTACGCACGATCATCGACGACACCACCGTCCACGACCACCTGAAGCTGATGAGCCGCTTCGTCCGGCTGGCCGGATTCGACGGGCTGCTGGTGTGCCTGGACGAGATGGTCAACCTCTACAAACTTGCCTCCACCCAGGCCCGCAACTCCAATTACGAACAGATTCTGCGCATCCTCAACGACACGCTCCAGGGCACCGCCGCCCACCTCGGGTTCATCTTCGGCGGCACCCCGGAATTCCTGGCCGACAGCCGACGCGGCCTGTTCAGCTACCCCGCTTTGCAGTCACGGCTCGCCGAGAACGCGTTCGCCGCTGCCGGCTTGGTCGACTACTCCGGACCTGTGCTGCGTCTGGCCTCGCTCACACAGGAAGACCTGTACGTCCTGCTGGCCAAGCTCCGCCACGTGCAAGCAGGCGGCGACACCTCCCGCTACCTGCTGCCCGACGACGCCCTGGCCGCCTTCATTTACCACTGCGCCAACCGCGTCGGCGAGGCATACTTCCGCACACCCCGCACCACCATCAAGGCGTTCTGCGACCTGCTGGCCGTCCTGGAGCAGAACCCGGGCGTCGACTGGCGGCAGATCCTGCCCTCGGTGGAGCCGGCGCTGGAGACGAATCCCGACCTGGCGCCCCTGGACGAGGACACCGACGGAAGGCCCGGCGATGACGACCTCGCCTCCTTCAGGCTCTGACGCCTTTGAACGCCTCCATCCCAAGGTCCAGCAGTGGATCTGGCAGCAGAACTGGCGCGAACTGCGTGAGGCGCAGGAAGCCGCCGTCGCGCCGATCCTCGCCGGTGACCGGGACGTGCTCATCGCCGCCGCCACCGCCTCCGGCAAGACCGAAGCCGCGTTCCTTCCGATCTGCTCCGTCCTGACGGAGCAGCCGGACACTGCGGGGTTCGCCGCCGTCTACATCAGTCCGCTCAAGGCCCTCATCAACGACCAGTACGGCCGGCTCGACCAGCTGTGCGACCATCTGGGCATCACGGTGGCCCGCTGGCACGGCGACGTCTCCGCCTCCGCCAAGAGCAGGCTGCTCGACCATCCCCGGGGGATCCTGCTGATCACGCCGGAGTCGCTGGAGGCCATGTTCGTCCTGCGCGGCTGGAAGATCCGCGATCTGGTCGCGTCCGCCCGCTACCTCGTCATCGACGAGTTGCACTCCTTCATCGGGAGCGAACGCGGCGCCCAGCTGCAGTCCCTCATGCACCGTCTCGACCTGGCGGCCCGCCGCCGCATTCCCCGCATCGGCCTGTCGGCGACCCTCGGTGACATGGGTAAGGCCGCCGACTTCCTGCGCCCGCGGGCCGGCGACGACGTCACCGTGATCGTCTCCAGCAGCGACGCGCAGGAGCTCCGCTTGCAGATCCGCGGCTATGTCGAGACCGCGCCCACGCTCGACCCAAGAGCCCGCGCCGCCCAGGAAGCGCTCGGCGAGGAGGTGACCGCCGACGATGTCGCCACCGGCGATCGGCTCGCCATCGCCGACCACCTGTTCGCCACGCTGCGCGGTTCCCCCAACCTCGTCTTCGCCAACTCCCGCGCGGCCGTCGAGGACTACACCGACCTGCTGAACCGCCGCTGCGAGGCCGCTCGCGTACCGGACGAGTTCGTGCCCCACCATGGCAACCTGTCCAAGGACATCCGCGAGCACGCCGAAGCCCGTCTCAAGGACCGCTCCCGCCCGGCCACCGCCATCTGCACCTCCACCTTGGAGATGGGCATCGACATCGGCTCGGTCACCTCCGTCGCACAGGTCGGCGCCCCACCCAGCGTCGCCGCCCTGCGGCAACGCCTCGGCCGCTCCGGACGGCGCGGCGGCCCGGCCATCCTGCGTCTGTACGTCAGCGAACCCGAAGCCACCCCCACCATCCACCCAGCCGACGAACTTCGCGCCCAGCTCGTCCAGTCCATCGCCACCGTCGAGCTGCTCCTGCAACGCTGGTACGAGCCACCGGCCGCCGCAGCTCTGCACCTGTCCACGCTCACCCAGCAGCTCTTGTCCCTCATGGCGCAGCACGGCGGCATAACCCCGGCCGACGCCTACCGCGCCCTCTGCGGGCAGGGCGCCTTCGGCGCCGTCAACAGCCCCACCTTCGCCACGCTACTGCGCGACCTCGCCACCGCCGACCTCATCCGCCAGGAGAGCGACGGGCTCCTCCTGCATGCCGAAACAGGGGTGCGGCTGGTCAACCACTACACCTTCTACGCCGCCTTCGCCGCCCCTACCGAATACCGCATCGTCACCGAGGGCCGCACGCTCGGCAGCCTGCCCCTCGAACAACCGCTTCCTGAAGGCAGCCTGCTGATCTTCGCCGGCCGGCGCTGGCGTATCCAGGCGATCGACACTCACGCCAAGCTCATCGAGGTCACCCACGCCTCCGGAGGACGCCCGCCCCGCTTCACCGGCACCGGCCCCCTCGTCCACGATCGCATCCGCACCACCATGCGGCGCCTGTACGAACAGACCACTGTCCCGGCCTACCTCGACGCCACCGCCCAGAGCCTGCTCGACGAGGGCCGCGCCGCCTATCGCCGCCTCGGCCTGCACGACACCCCGCTCGTCGGCTACGGCAACGACACCCTGCTGTTCTCCTTCCGCGGCGACGCCATCATGACCACCCTCGCCCTGGCCCTGCACGCCCACGGCGTGGACGTGATCCGCTACGGACTCACGCTGCTGATCAGCGACATCACTCCGCAGGCCGCCGCGGACCTCCTGGCCGACCTGGCCACGGAGGGCGTTCCCGAGGCCCTCGCCCTGGCCGCGCTCATCCCCGACAAACGCGTGGAAAAATACGACGACGTCATCGGAGATGAACTCCTCACCCTCTCTTACGCCCGCCGCCTCGACGTCGCCGAAGCTCAGCGATCGATCGAAGCTCTCGCGGCCACCACCCAGCACAGTCCGGCGGTCAATCTGGACGCGTCCAAGCCTGCCGCACCGCCACGCCGGCACCGCATCGGTTCACTGCCGTACGCCGTCGTGGACCTCGAAACCACCTGCCTCGACACCCGCAAGGCCCGCATCGCCGAGATCACCGTCATCCGCCTTCACCCCGACGGCAGCGAAGACCGCATCTACTCCAGCCTGGTCAACCCCGGAAGCAGCCCCGGCCCCACCCACATCCACGGCCTCATCAAGGATGATCTGACAACGGCGCCTCACTTCCCACAGATCGCCGGAGTTGTTGCGGCCATGCTCGACGGCGCGATCGTGGTGGCTCACAACGTCCGCTACGACAGCGAAGTCCTCAGTGCTGAATTCGCCCGTGCCGGCTACGCCCCTGACAACCTCATGACCTTGTGCACCCTGGCCCTGGCGCGACGCTTCGGAGCGCCAGGATCTTCCCGTCGCCTCGCCGACTGCGCTGCCGACGAAGGAATCGACAACGGTACAGCGCACCAAGCCGAGAGCGACGCCCGTACATGCGCCACCCTGCTGCAGATCTACCTCGAACGAGCAACGGCACAAGGACTTCAGTGGTTCAGCGAGATCGGTGCGACAGGACAACTGCCGGCGAGGCCATGGTGCACGGCACCAGTCTCTGCTCTCACTCGACCTCGCGTCATGCCGGAGTGACGGAAGCTCACGGTCACCTGCGGTAGGCGCGGACTCCTCCCGTCGACCTCCGGCGATGCCTCGGATCACAGTACTGATCAGGTGTTCCTCGCCGATCAGGAGCTACATCGTTGTTTTACACTTCCGGGATCGTCACGGGTGCGCAACTGCGCGGCCACCTCTTCTCGCGTATGCGGAGCAGATTCGTCGTCGTGCATCACGTGGTGCAGCGTGACGTCGTCCCGCGCACTTTGCCTTGTGCCCCGCCGAGGTACTTGCCCTGCGTCATCAGATCACGGCTTTCCGTGAGATTTCGGGTGTGTCCAGTTAACGGTGTATCTCGATCTTGATTAGTTATCGGGTCGTTGGGGTCAGGCGGCCGTCGAAGGTGATGGCGAAGGCGTTCAGG
>NZ_JBSGCE010000016.1:0-180114 GCF_053601695.1 Nonomuraea sp. NPDC004702 | reverse complement strand
CCGGCCTTCGGCGACTCCTCCCGATAGGCCCGGAACGTCACCGGCGGCGTCCAAGAAATCCCAATCGCCGGGCTTATTTCGCTGAGATCACCTCACTGTGCCACTCTCCTGAGAGAGCGGCGCTGTTCTCTCACTCACCCCGCGGCCCTGTCCGCTTTCAGCATGTGCTGGAAGGGGATACTCGTGGTTTTCAGTACGGCCGGATCGTGCTGTGCCGCAGGCCATATCTGAAGGTAGTGGTCATCAACGGAGCAGCGCTCTTCGGCCATTCCTCGGACGTGATATCGCAGACGGTAGGTGCCGGGACCGGAAAGCAACGGGGAAAGGTCGTGCGCCTTTTCGTCGTCCCAATCCATGAGCCATCCGGCCAGGAATACCTCGCCCGACGGGGAGTCGAAACTGATCTCCACGATGTCCTCATAGCTGTCCAGGTCAGCGCCTGGATCCCGGTCGGCGACCGTCACGGTGAAGGGGATCAGCCCCCAAAGTGTGGCGATGTTCAGGCTGGCGAAGCCTCTTCCCCCCGTTGTAGCGAGGCCGACCGAGTGGGTCGATGAGTCATCTGGCTTGCCATTGGGCTCGTAGTCTCCCTCGTCCAGGAGATAGACCTGACCGCAGTCTGCGACCTCCACATCAATCCGCTTCGTGTGCGTGACAGGAGACTCTTGTCTGGTCATGGGCGCGAAGCGTAGAGTCCGGCACCGACAATCTCGGTCGGCCGGTGCCGGGCCCGTTTCTGCTGAGCCGCGGCGGATCGTCTCGCATAGCATCGTGAACATGGATGAGGCCAAGACCGTAAGGCTCCCGCACGGGCAGAACCTCAGGTGCGACACATGCCAGAGCGAGATCTTCGAGTCCCGTCAGTGGAAGCTGCAGACGACCGGAATGAGTTTCATGGGCCTGGACTGGGCCAACCGAGACGCGACCTGCTTCGTCTGTACCACTTGTCGGCGGATTCACTGGTTCCACCTGTAAGGGAACCGGCTGCCGGCACCCGGAGGTGATCATGGTGCGCGTCGCCGTGTCCGGGCACAGGGGCTTGCCGGGAGAGACTGCTGCCCTGGTTGATCAGGCGATACGTGAGGCTCTGGTGGAGTATCTTCCCGGCCTCAGTGGGCTGTCCTGTCTGGCGGACGGGGCCGATCAGATCTTCGCTCGTGCGGTACTCGATCTCGACGGTGTGCTGTAGATCTGTGTGTCCCGCCTGCTCGTCCCGCTTTCCGGCTGTTCGGCCGGGTTTGTGTGCGGGGGGCTGGTGAGAAACCGCATCCCCGGGAGGAAAGACGCCTGGTGGTAGGAGAAAGAACCACACCTCGTGTCGGACCGTGGATCGGATTCTTTGCCTTCCACCTGTCACTGTGCTCACGTCAGAGCACGTGCCGGGCCACCGGTGCGGCATCTTCTTCCCTGCGTGGAACAGGCAGGAGCCGTGAACCTAGAGGCGCAGATCCTTGAGGTGATGCTACGCGTCAAGGCGCTTGAGACGAGCACCCGCACCGCGGACGACCTCACCATGATCAGCATCGTTCTGATGATGACCGAACTCGCTGCCTTCCAGGCCGAGCTGAGACAGGACTACGAGGCCCTGGTGGACGAGATCACCGGACTGCGGCATCACATCAACGCCCATGACGTCGTTGCGCAGTGTGGTCTGCTGCGGGGTTGCAGCCTCCTGCGCCGCCCCGGCACTCGGCAACGGCCAGAGAGCAACTAGATGGTTGGTATCAAGCCTTAGCTGTGGCGAAGGTGCGATTCACGAGGGCGTTCATGCTCGATGAGAGAGCTGGGCGCCTTCGCGACCGCACCTCGGTATCGCAGGTCTCACTCCTGGGCATCGACGATCCCGCGAGCCGGAGTCGTCGTAACTCCGTGGACGTCGGCTGCTCGTACAGTCGATCATGGAGTGTGGTGCGGAATGCGGCGGGGCGGTTGTGGGCGGATCTGGCTCGGGTGCCTGTCACGTTTCCTGGGCGGGGAGAGGTCACGGTGGTCGTCTCCTCCGGGTCGTGGTTGTGCCCGCCCGGATGGACGGGGATCGTCGTGCTGGACGGCGGGGCGCTGGTCACGGTGCCTGACCCCGGGTTGGTCGAGCCGCTGTGTGACGCCCTGCGCGGCGCTCTCGTCGAGGACGGCGTCGACCTCTCGCGGCTGTCCGAGCGGCTGTCCGAGCAGATGTCCGAGCAGATGTCCGAGTGGGAGTCTGAGCGGGAGGCCGACCAGGTGGCCGGGTGGGTGGAGGTCCGCGAGGTCCTGGGGCCGGCGACGCTCGCGTACGTCGATGCCGAGGAGTTCGTTCCCAGCCATGCCGGGACGGATGTCGAACGGCTGGCGGTAGGGGACCGGGACGTCGGCGGGCTGCTGGCGGCGGCGAGCGAGCAGGATGCCGACGAGAGCGGGCTGGCGGAGGTCGGTTCGGCGGTCTGGGTGGTTCGTGCGGGCGGTGATGTGGTCGCCGCCGCCGGGTATCGGACGTGGTTGGACACGGCGGCGCATCTGTCCGTACTGACTGCCGAGGGGTTTCGGGGGCGGGGGCTGGCTCGGGCGGTGGCGTCGGCGGCGGTGGCCGACGCGCTCGGTGCGGGGTTGTTGCCGCAGTGGCGGGCGCGTCCGGAGGCGTCGCGGCGGGTGGCCCGAGCTCTCGGGTTCCGCGAGCTGGGGTCACAGGTGAGCCTTCGCGTAGAGCGGTGACCAGATCTCTGCGGAGCGGTGGCCGGGTCTCTGCGGAGCGGTGGCCGGGTCTCTGCGGAGCGGTGACCGTGTCTCTGGGGAGCGGTGACCGTATCTTTGGCGCGTGGGCAAAGTGTCGCCAGAGGTGTTCGAAGAAGTGTCGGTGCTTTGGGAAGAGCATCGGCACATTCCGTTTCCTGGGCTGGCTGATCGGGACCTGTTCGCGGATCTGGTCCTGGCGGACGACGGAGTCGCGGGCGTCATGTTCTGGTACGTCCGTAATGAGGGCAAGGCGCTCACCGACCAGCTGCGCGAGCGGCTCGTCAGCAGCGCCCGCGACCTGCGCTGGATCCGGCGGCGAGCGCGTGGCCGGGAGGCGAGGACGTACGTGGACCGGCTGCTGCGGATGGCCGACCTGATCCTCGGTGGCTCCCCGGCCGGATGAGGAGCCTGCCGGGCGCCCGGTCAGATCGCGTCGGTGAAGCGGGTGAGGAGGGTGCGGAGGGTGGCGCGTTCCTCAGGGGTGAAGGCGGCGGAGATGCGGCGTTCGATGATCACGGCTGCCTCGTCCGCCACCCGCAGCGCCTCGCGACCGGCGTCCGTGAGGTGGGTCTCCAGCATGGTGCGGTGCCACTGGTGGGGGGAACGCTCGATCAGGCCGTGTTCGAGCAGGTTCTTCAGTACGACGTTCATGGCCTGCGGCGTGACCAGGCATTCCCTGGCCAGGGCGGCGGCGGAGATGCCCGGGTTGGCATGGAGGGCGAGCAGGGCGGCGTACTGGGGCACGGTCAGTCCGGCGGTCCTGACCGCGGCATGCTTGGCCGCCATGAGTCGCTGCTCGGCGCGCTTGACGTCGAGGCCGAGCCGCTCCTCTGGGGGCATGTCCATGCCAGGAGCCTACAAGTCGGCACGGACTCAAAGCTCTTATGGTCATAAAAGCTTTGATAGTGTTCCGCGCATGTCTGTGATTCCGGAGAGCCATCTCGACCTGCTGACCCGTCCCCTGTACGTCCATCTGGCGACGTTGATGCCCGACGGCACCCCGCAGGTGACGCCCGTGTGGACCATCTGGGACGGCGAGTTCCTGCGCTTCACCACCACGAACGACCGGCAGAAGGGACGCAACGCCGCCGCCCGCCCGCACGTGGCGATCTCGGTCAACGATCCGGAGCAGCCGTACCGCTACCTGGAGGTGCGGGGCACGGTCGAGCGGGTCGAACCCGACCCCCAGGGCGACTTCTTCGACGTGCTGGCCAGGCGGTACGGCCTCGACTACGCACGGCCGGTCGGCGACGCCGAGCGCAGGGTGGTCATCGTGGTGCGGCCCACCCGCTGCACCAGCCAGTGACCGGACACCTCTAGGACGGCTGCCGGGGGCGGGGCTGGGCGCGCATGTGCATGCGTTCGCCCTGCCGTCCGAACAGGTTGAGCACCTCCACCGGATGATCGCCCGCGGGGCCGAACCAGTGGGGCAGGTGGGTGTCGAACTCGGCGGCCTCGCCGGGCCCCATGACCAGGTCGTGGTCGCCGACGATCAGGCGGACGCGCCCCGAGAGCACGTACATCCACTCGTAACCCTCGTGCGTGACGGGCTGCGGCTGGTTCTGGTCGGCGGGGATGACCGACTTCCACGCCTGCAGCGGGCCGGGCTGGGCGGTCAGGGGCAGCACGGTCCGGCCGTTGCGGACCACCGGCTTGAGCCGGACGCGCGGGTCGCCGACCTCCGGCGCGCCGACCAGCTCGTCCAGCGGCACCTGGTGCGCCTCCGCGATCGGCAGCAGCAGCTCCAGGCTGGGCCGGCGCTGCCCCGACTCCAGGCGGGAAAGCGTGCTCTTGGAGATGCCGGTGGCCTCGGCCAGGGCCGACAGGGTCACGCCGCGCTGGGTGCGGAGGTGTCTGAGCCGGGCGCCGACCTGGGCCAGCGTGGCGTCGATCCGCGATTGCTGCTCCATGAGCCCATTCCACCTCCGATTTCCCAGAAACGGCAACAGAAGTTGTCATCCCCGCGTGCCGGATCGCACCATCGGGGCCGGAGGTGATCGCCATGACTACGGCGATGAACAGCAAGGACACCGAGTACGACGTGGTGGTGGTCGGAGCGGGGGCGGCCGGACTGAGCGCGGCCCTGCTCCTCGGGCGCGCGCGCCGCAAGGTGGTCGTGGTCGACGCGGGCGCGCCGCGCAACGCCCCGGCCGCGCACATGCACGGCTTCCTGTCCCGCGACGGCCTGCCGCCCGCGACCCTGCTGGAGCTCGGCCGGGCCGAGATCGAGCGGTACGGCGTGCGGTTCGTCCGGGGTCGTGTGGAGGAGGTCGAACCGGGCTTCGCGGTGCGGCTGGAGGGCGGCCCGGTGCTCGGCGCCCGCCGCCTGCTGGTCGCCACCGGCCTGTACGACGAGCTGCCCGCCATCCCCGGCGTGCGGGAGCGGTGGGGCAAGGACGTCCTGCACTGCCCCTACTGCCACGGCCACGAGGTCGGCGACCAGCCGCTGGCGGTGCTCGGCACGCATCCGGGGGCGGTCCACCAGGCCCTGCTGCTGCGCCAGTGGAGCGACGACGTCGTCCTCCTCACCCACACGCTCGACCTGACGCCGGAGGACCGCGACCGGCTGGAGGCCCGCGGCGTGCGCATCGTCGAGGGTCCGATCGACCACCTCGTCGTCGAGGACGGACGGCTGCGCGGCGTCGAGCTCACCGACGGGCGGGTGCTGCCGCGCGCCGCCGTGCTCCTGTTCCCGCGCATGGTGCCGCAGGACCAGGTGCTCACCCGTCTGGGCTGCGACAAGGACGACGCCGGCTGGGTCGTCACCGACCGGACGGGACGGACCAGCGTGCCCGGGGTCTGGGCGGCGGGCAACGTCGTCGACCCGCGCGCGCAGGTCGTCACGGCGGCGGGGATGGGGTCGGCCGCCGCGTCCGCCGTCAACGCCGACCTGGTGGACGAAGAGGTGCGGGACGCCGTCGAGCGGCGCCGCGCGACGTCCGCCCTGGCTCGTTAGCCCCCCACGCACGCAAGGAGACTTCGTCATGCCCGCGCATGTTCCCGGCTCGGTGCGCAGCGTCACCGAGCAGAACTTCACCGAACGCGTCCTCCAGGCTGAACGTCCGGTCCTGATCCAGTTCTGGGCGGCCTGGTGCCGTCCGTGCCAGATGGTCACCCCGATCGTGGAGAGCCTGGCGGCCGACCGCGCGGGAGAGGTGGACGTCGTCCGGGCCGACCTGGACGACCAGCCCGGCCTGGCCGCCCGGCACGGCATCACCGCCGTCCCCGCCTTCGTGGTGTACGCCGGCGGCCGGCCCGCCGGTTCCTGGATGGGAGCCGCTCCCCGGCACGTCCTGGACGAATACCTCGCCTCGGCCCTGCACGCGGCGGGGGCGGACCGATGAGCGCCACGGCCACCGGACGGGCGGCGGTCGCCCGCGGCAGGTTACCGCTGGGGGTCTACCTGCTGTCCTTCAGCCTGTTCTCGATGGGCAGCGCGGAGTTCCTGCTCGCCGGTGTGCTGCCGGCGGTCGCCGCGGACCTGCGGATCACGCTGGCCTCCGCCGGCGGGCTGATCTCGGCGTTCGCGGCGGGGGTCGTGATCGGCGGGCCGCCGCTGGCCGTCATGACCCTCCGCTGGCCGCGCCGGACGACGCTGGTGGTCGCCCAGGCGGCCTTCGCCGCCTGCGTGGCGATCGGCATCCTCACCGACAGCCATCCGGTGCTGCTGGTCACGCGCTTTCTCGCCGGTCTGGCGTACGCGGGGTTCTGGGCGGTGGCGGCGGTCACCGCGATCGGGCTGGTCCCGGCGGACCGCACCGCCCGCGCGTCCGGGGTGGTGGTCAGCGGGCTGAGCCTGGCGATGATCGCGGGCGGGCCGGCCGGGGCGATGATCAGCTACTTCACCGGGTGGCGTGGCGGGTTCTGGGCCGTGACCGCGCTCACCGTCGCCGGCGCCGTCCTGACGCTCGTGGCGCTGCCCGCCACCGGCGGGCACGGGCAGGCGAGCGTCCGCGGCGAGCTGCGCACGATGCGCCGGCTGCAGCTGTGGATCGTGTACGCCGTCACCCTGCTGAGCACCGCGGCCTACATGATCTCCTACAACTACCTGGCGGCGTTCCTGACGCAGGTCACGGGCGTGCCCGGGGTCTGGGTGCCGGTGATCCTGACGCTGTTCGGCGTGGGGGCCTTCGCCGGGCTGTCGGTCGGGGGCCGCATCGCCGACCGGCTGCCCACCCACGCCCTGCTGGCGGGGGTGCTCGGGATCGCGGCCTGCTCCGTGCTGCTGGCCGTGCTCGGGCGGCACGTCGCGGCCGTCGTGCCGCTGGTGCTGCTGCTCGGCGTCGCCGGGTTCGTGCTGAACCCGGCCATTTACGGGCGGGTGTTCGCCATCGCGTCGGGGGCGCCGGCGCTCGCCGGGGCCACCACGGTCTCGGCCTTCCAGCTGGGCATCAGCCTGGTGCCGGTGCCGGCCGCCGTCGTGCTGGACGCGGGGGCGGGGGTCGCCGCCGTCCCGTGGATCGGCGCGGGGCTGGCCGCGCTCACGGTCGTCCCCGTCCTGCTGGACCGGTTGTCGTCGCGCCGGGCGGGCTAGCAGACGCCGGGCAGGCCGCAGACCTTGGCGGCCATCTTCCTGGCGTTCTTGGTGAGCCGGCCGGGGTCGTAGTCGCCCTCGTCGGTCCGGTAGATGATCAATGCGCTGCCCCGGCGCGCGACGACCCCCGTGACCGTCTGGTCCACGTTGCCGTCCTGCCGGGTCCGGTAGCCCAGGCCCATGGCCTCGTCCCCCGCCTTCACGGTGGTCGTCCGCCACTGGATCTTGATCGAGGGCATCGACGGGTCACCCTTGCGCGCGCACCGCCCGGCCTCGGCGCGCAGCCCGGCGAGCGCGGCACGGGCGGCCCGCGGGCTCTTGTAGAGGACGAGCTGCTCGGCCGAGTTGCTGGGCGCGCTGCTCCAGTAGGTGATCGTGCGGGCGGCAGTGCGACCCCGGTCGACGGCCTGCCGATGCCCGCACGGGTTCAGCTCGAAGGGCGCGGTGAGGCTGTCGATGATCTTGTATCCCTGCTCGGCGGCGTCGTCCGAGCTCAGCGGCACGCGCGCCTCGCGCTCGGTGAGCAGGAAGTTCTTCGGAATCTCGGTCACGGCCGCCGGGGACAGGGCCAGCAGCAGGGAGAGCGTCACGCCGATCATGAACAGTTGGATGCCGCCGCAGGCGACTTCGTTCGCCGAAAGGGTCATGTAATCGGGCGTAAGTGCGAATACGCGGATGAATGTTTATTGGAGCGATGATTGCCGGGATTCGACTTTCCGGCCTCGCGTCCTCATCTGTGTGTGTGCGATTATCGCACTATGAAGGAGCCGGGAGAGTGGCTGGACATCGGCGAGCGCGTACGCGAGTGCCGCATGGCCGCTGACATGTCCCAGGAGGAGCTGGCCTCGGAGCTGAAGCTCGACCGGACGATGATCGCGAAGATCGAGAGAGGCGTCCGCCGGGTCGACGCGCTCGAACTGGCCAGATTGTCGGCGGTTCTCGGGGTTCCCTTGAGCTATTTCCTCGATCCGACGCCACTGGTGGTGTCCCGGCGCGCGGAGTTGGCCGACGACACGGTGACCGACGCGTCACGGCAGTCGCATCGATTGGAGGTGGCGCTCTCCACGTGGCTGGCCGACATTCGGCAGCTTGTGGGCCTGGGAGTGTTCAGTCCTCCCGAAACAAGGCGCTGCCCGGAGCCGGTTCAGGATATTGCGGCTGCCCGCCGTGCGGCCCTGTGGGTGCGAGAGCGCCTGGGGCACAGGGCCGAACCCATCGATTCGCTCATGAGCGTGTGCGAACGGCTCGGGCAGTTGGTCGCGGTCGTCGAAGTGCCAGGTGAAGGCGCGTCACTGATCGAGGGCGACGTGGCCGTGGCGGTCGTCAGCAAGCACGGCGATCCCGGCCGCCGGCGCGCGACCGCGGCCCATGAGCTGGGGCATCTGATCGTCGGAGACGAATACTCGACCGACATCGGCGTCCACGCCTCCCGTGACGACAGAGAAGCGATCATTGACGCGTTCGCCGCCGAACTTCTGCTTCCGGTCGAAGCGTTCCGCGCGGCGGCCCGTACGGACGGGGGGGCGAGGCGTGAGGATCTGGTGGTTCTCGCGGCCCGGTTCAGGGCGTCCTGGTCTTTGACCGTACGGCAGGCGGTGGAGGCCGGAGCCGTCACCAGAGGCGTCGCCAAAGAGATGCGCCGGAGGAACCCCACCCGGGCGGAGCTGATGGAAGCGGTCGGTTGGGCGCCGCAGCCCGACCTGGAAACGGTGCGAGTGCCCCCGAGCTTCGCGCATGCTGTGCTGGAGGCGTTCAAGAGATCGCTCATCACGGAGTCCCGTGCGGTCGAGCTCATGCGCGGCCAGATCGTGGCAGGCGACCTGCCGGTGCGCGAGGACACGGATTGCGAGCTGTGAGCGACCCTGGCCCGGAGCCCGTCCTGGTGTTCGACGCGATGTGCCTGAACCATTTCGCCCGCGCCGAGCGCCTCGACGTGTTGCGCGATCTCCTGGCCGGCACCGCGTGCCTGACCACCCATGTCGTCCGGGAAGAGATCCGCGCGGGCATGGAGGAGCATCCCCTCCTTCGGACGGTGCTGGACGCCGACTGGCTGGGGCTGGCGCGGCTCGACTCGCTGGAGGAGCTCAGGTGCTTCATGAAGTGGGCGCAGCGGATCGGGTCTGCTGAGCGCAACCTCGGCGAGGCCAGCGTCTTCTCCGCGGCGGAGCTGGCCCGGGGCATCGCCGTCACGGACGATCGCGAGGCCGTGACCGTGGGGAGGGCGCACGGCCTGGACGTGCACGGCACCTTGTGGCTGCTCGCCCGCGCCACCCAGGACGGCAAGCTCAACGAGGTCGCCGCGGGGAACCTCGTGGACGCTCTGATCGCGACGGGAATGCGCCTGCCCTGCAGCGGCTCGACCTTCGGGTCCTACATCCGACGTAACGGCCGGGCCTGACCTCTCTGGCGGCGCCAAGTCGTAAGAGGCCTGTCGCCGGGCTGTGGCGCGGATCACAGGGACGTCGTGTCACGGATGGGGCGGGGTCTTGCATCACGTGGTCAGACGCACCGTAGGAAAGGGCACGGCGATGACCACACAGCGCGAGAACGGCAAGGCTCCGCACCACGTCCTGGTGCTGGGGGCGGGGTACGCGGGGATGGCGGCGGCGATTCAGCTCGCGGCGCGGACCAAGGGGCGGGCGGACGTCCGGGTGACCCTGGTCAATCCGCAGGAGCGGTTCACCGAGCGGTTGCGGATGCACGTCGTGGCGAGCGGGCAGCAGGTCGCCGAGATGCGCATCCCTGAGCTGCTGGAGGGCACCGGGGCCCGGTTCGTGCGCGGCTGGGTGACCGCCGTGGACGTGCGGGCCAGGAGCGTGCGGATCGACGACGACCAGGTCCTGCACTACGACACCCTCGTGTACGGGCTGGGCAGCGTGGCCGACACGGTGACGGTGCCGGGGGTGGAGGAGCACGCGTACACGCTGGACAGCGTGCCGGACGCCGAGGCGCTGGCCGCCCGGCTGGGCCGCCTGGGCAGGGGCATGGTGGCCGTCTGCGGCAGCGGGCTGACCGGCGTCGAGTCGGCCGCCGAGATCGCCGAGCGCCACCCCGAGCTGGACGTCGTGCTGCTCGGCAGGCAGGAGCCCGGCGCGGCCATGGCGGCCGGGCCGAGGGAGTACGTCAGGAAGGCGCTGGCCCGGCTGGGCGTCCGGGTGCGCAGCGGCGTCGAGGTCACGAAGGTGCTGCCCGGGTCGGTCGAGGTGGTGTGCGGGCCGGACGCGGAGAGCGTCGCCGCCGACGTCGTGCTGTGGACGAGCGGCACGCGGGTCTCGCCGCTGGCGGCGGCCGCCGGGCTCACCGTGGACGACCGCGGCCGGATCGTCACCGACGCCTTCCTGCGCTCGGTCTCGCACCCGGACGTGTACGCCCTCGGCGACGCCGCCGCGATCCGCCAGGGTTACGGCGTCATGCACGGCACCTGCCAGAGCGGCATGCCGACCGGCGTGCACGCCGCGGTGTCGATCCTGCGCGCCCTGGACGGCCGGCGGCTCAAGCCGTTCCGCTTCGGCTACTACCACACCCCGGTGAGCCTCGGCCGCAACGACGGGGTCGTGCAGTTCACCCACCCCGACGACAGCCCGCGCAGGGTGTATCTCACCGGTCGCACGGCCGCACGGTATAAGGAGACGGTGACCGCAGCACCCTGGCCGACGTACCTCCGCATGAAGAAGATGCCGGTCTCCGGCGCTCTCTGGCCGCGTGGCGGCCGGTTCACCCGGATCGGCGCCGGGCGATGAGCCGCGCGTACCCGGAGCAGGACCAGCAGGTCTTCGACGAGCATCGCAAGCTGCTGTTCTCGGTGGCCTACCGCGTGCTCGGCTCGGCGGCCGACGCCGAGGACGCGGTCCAGGACGCCTGGATCAGGTGGTCGGCCGACGACCGTTCGCAGGTGGCCGACCCGAAGGCGTACCTGGCGCGGATCGTGTCGAACGTGGCCCTGCAGCGGCTGCGGTCCACGCAGTACCAGCGCGAGACGTACGTGGGGCCGTGGTTGCCGGAGCCGATCCTGACCAGCGGCGACACCGCCGACGACGTCGCGGGCGCCGATTCGGTCTCGACGGCGATGCTGGTGGTCCTGGAGACCCTGAGCCCGCTCGAACGCGCGGTGTTCGTGCTCAAGGAGGTCTTCGGGTTCAGCCACGCCGAGATCGCCGAGGCGGTGGAGCGTTCCGAGGCGGCGGTGCGCCAGGTCGCGCATCGGGCGCGGGAGCACGTACAGGCCCGGCGGCCGCGCTTCACGGCGGACCGGACGCGGCAGCGGGACGTCACGCGGCGCTTCCTGGCCGCCGCGACCGGCGGCGACATCAACACGCTCATGGAACTGCTGTCCCCTGACGTCACCCTGTGGACCGACGGGGGCGGGAAGGTGCGCCAGGCGCTGCGTCCGGTCGTCGGCGCGAAGACGGTGGCCGCGTGGTTCGCCGCGATCGGCACGGTCTCCTACCAGGGCGTCGAGCCGGGCGACATGCGGGCCGAGCTCGCCGAGATCAACGGCGGCCCCGGCGTGGTGTTCAGCGGTCAGGGCCGGGTCGTCGCCACCGTGACCTTCGACTTCGACGCCGACGGGCACATCACCGCCGTCCACAACGTCGCCAATCCCGACAAGCTGGGGGCGATCGCGGCCGGGACCGCCCGCGACCTCACGCCTTGACAACCGTCGCTGACCTGGACGGTGGCGACGACCTGACATGTCGGTTGTCCGCCATGACCTAGTCATGGTGTGTACGTCCCTTTCTGGCGAAACTTTGTTCTGCCGGTTGCGCAACCCCCCAACCGGTAGAAAGAGAGCCACCGCCATGCCATTCAGTCGTAGAGCGGCGCTGCTCAGCGCCGCCCTCGCCGCCACGCTCGTCGCGGCCGGCACCGGAAGCGCCCACGGTGACGCGACGGCCCCCGCCGCCGGAGTCACCGGCGTCCCGGCGTCGTCGGTCTCCACCGCGCGGGTCACCCTCATCACCGGGGACGAGGTCACCGTGGCCAGCCAGGCCGGCCGTCCCGTCTCGGTCACCGTCACCCCCGGCGAACGGTCGGCCGGCGCCCTGCGCACCTACACGGTCGGCGGCGACGTGTACGTGCTGCCGAACGAGGCCGCGCCGCTGGTCGCCTCGGGCCAGGTGGACAAGCGGCTGTTCAACGTCACCCAGCTCATCGCCCAGGGGTACGACGACGCCCACAGCGAGTCGATCCCGACCATCGTGCGGTACTCCGGCAAGGGCCTGGCCAAGGCCGCTCCGCCCGACGGCGGGCGGGTCACCCGGTCCCTGCCCGGCATCCGGGGAGCGGCCGTCGCCGCGGACAAGAAGCGCGGCGGCGCGTTCTGGGAGGCCGTGGACGACGACACCGCCAAGGCGGGCACGCCCAAGGCCCGGCTCTCCGGCGGCATCGAGAAGCTCTGGCTGGACGGCAAGGTCAAGACGCTGCTCGACAAGAGCGTGCCGCAGATCGGCGCCCCCGAGGCATGGGCCGCCGGTTACGACGGGACCGGCGTCAAGGTCGCCGTCCTGGACACCGGCGTGGACGCCGAGCACCCTGACCTGGCCGACCGGATCGCCGAGAGCCGCAGCTTCGTCCCCGGCGAGACGGCGAAGGACGGCCACGGACACGGCACGCACGTCGCCTCCACGATCGCGGGCAGCGGCGCGGGCTCGGGCGGCAAGTACAAGGGCGTGGCGCCCGGCGCCCGGCTGATCGTGGGCAAGGTGCTGGCCGACGAGGGCGCCGGCATGGAGTCGTGGATCCTCGACGGGATGACCTGGGCGGCGCGCTCGGGCGCGAAGGTCGTCTCGATGAGCCTGGGCGGCCAGGAGGGCGCCGACGGCACCGACCCGATGGCCGTGGCGGTCAACGAGCTGACCGCCGAGACGGGCGTGCTGTTCACCATCGCCGCGGGCAACAGCGGCCCGGGGGCGACCACGGTGGGCTCGCCCGGCGTGGCCGAGGCGGCGCTCACCGTCGGCGCGGTCGACTCGGCCGACGCGATCACCAGCTTCTCCAGCCGCGGTCCCCGCGGCGGCGACGGGGCGCTCAAGCCGGAGATCACCGCTCCCGGCTTCAAGATCGTGGCAGCCCGCGCCGCGGGCACCTCGATGGGCACGCCCGTGGACGGCACGTACACCACGGCGAGCGGCACGTCGATGGCCACGCCGCACGTGGCCGGCGCCGCCGCCATCCTCGCGCAGCGGCACCCCGACTGGACCGCGGCGAGGCTGAAGAACCAGCTCGTCAGCACGGCGCGGACGACGGCCGGCACCCCCGTGCACAGCCAGGGCGCCGGCCGCGTGGACGTGAGCCGCGCCGTACGCCAGCCCGTCTCGGGCTCCGGCGTGATCGACTTCAGGCTCGCCGACTGGGACGCCGGAGAGCCGGCCACCAAGCAGATCGAGTACGTCAACGACGGCGACCAGCCCGTCACCCTGACGCTCGCCGCCAAGGGCGCGGGCGAGGACCTGCCGGCCGCGGCGCTGACTTTGGGCGTCCAGACGGTGACCGTGCCGGCGCACGGCACCGCGTCGGCGGCCGTCACCGTCGACACCTCGGCCGTGCCGGCGGGGGCGCACGGCGCGCACGTCACCGCGACCACCGCCGACGGCCAGACGGTCGTGACCACAGCCGTCGGCTTCGTCCGGGACGTGGAGCGCTTCGACGTCACCCTCAAGGTGCTCGACCGGGACGGCAGGCCGACCACCGGCGCCGCCGTCGTGCACGACATCAACCTCGACAGGCTGGCCCTTCCGGACAGCTACCTGATCGGCGCGGACGGCACCGCCAAGGTCCGGCTGCCCCGGGGCGAGCACGCCTTCATGGCGGAGATCTTCCACTACGCCGCCGACGGGAACCGGGTCTGGGAGTACACCTACGGCGCCGAGCCGGGCGCGGTCATCGACTCCGACCGGACCATCACCTTCGACGGCGCCAAGGCCGGTCCGGTCACCATGGACACCCCGAAGCCGAACCAGACGGACAGGATCCGGCTCGGCCTGTCGGTCCAGAGCGCGGCCGGCACCAGCGCCTACGGCCTCGAACAGTGGATGAACGGCGAGACGAAGGTGTACTCCGTCCCGTCCCAGGGCACGAGCAGCCGTTTCGAGTCCCGGGTCGCCTGGTCGCTCACCGCGCCGGAGCTGAAGGCCCAGGTCCTCGGCGCCGGGGCGGAGCCGATCGAGCCGGCCTACTTCCGGGGCCGGGCGGGCTCCGCGCGCATCGACGGCGTCCAGGTCCTGCGGGCCGCGGACGCCGGGAGCGGGCGTCCCGAGGACTACGCGGGGCAGCCGGTCCGGGGACGGCTCGCGCTGGTCAAGCGCAGCGCCGAGCTCACGCCGCAGCAGCAGGTCGACAACGCGGCCGCCGCGGGAGCGGGCGCGGTCATCATCTACAACGACAAGCCCGACAACTGGGGCGCCGACAACTGGAGCACGTCGCCGACCAGGATCCCGGCGATGACGCTCGCGGGTGAGCAGGGCGCCCGGCTGGCCGCGGCGGCGGCCAAGGGCAGGCTCCAGGTCCGGCTCTCGGGCACGGCGGTGAGCCCGTACGCCTACGAGCTGGTCAAGTACCGCAACGGCGGCGTCCCGGCGGACCAGCGGTACAAGGTGCGCGACGGCGAGCTGGCCACCGTGCAGTCGTCGTTCCACGCCTCGGCGCCGGCCACGGAGGCCGGGTACGCCCGGTCGCTGGTCTCGCCGATGCAGGGCACGGCCTACGCGGTCTTCACCCGGCTGATCGCGCCGCGGCCGCTCACCGAGTACGTCACGGCCGACCTGCGGACCTTCGAGTCGATGCAGGTCGGCTCGGTCTGGGAGGGCGGCCAGGCGTGGCAGCAGACCGCGCCGTCCGTGCTCAAGGCCGGTCAGCGGGTGTCGCGCGACTGGAACAAGGCGGTGGTCCGCACGGCGCTGCCGGCCGCGGTGGACAAGTCGGCGGTCCGCGAGGGCGCGATCGGCGTGGTCTTCGCGGGCGGGCTGTTCGACACCGCGCCCGGCCAGACGTACCTGTTCCGCGCCTCCGCCGACAAGGAGCAGTCGACGGTCTACCGCGACGGCGAGCTGCTGGGCTCCGCGCCGTCGGCGGCCGTCGCCTTCCCGGTGGTGCCCGAACGCGCCCAGTACCGCGTGGTGACCGACGTGCAGCGGAACGCACCTTTCTGGACGACCTCCACCAAGGTGCGCACCGACTGGACGTTCCACTCGCAGCAGGTGGCCGCCCAGGACCTGCTGCCGGTCCTGTCGATCGACTACGACCTCGACGTGGACGAGACCAACAGCGCCCACGCGAACGCCCCCACCCGCGTCGGCCTCGGCCTGCGCTACCCGAAGGGCCTGGCGGGGCCGCGCATCACCCGGGCCGCCCTGTGGACCTCCGCCGACGACGGCGCCACCTGGCAGCCGGTACGGCTCGCCGGGGCCGGTGAGCGGGCCTTCACCGGCACGATCAGGAACCCGGCCGAGCCCGGCGGGTTCGTGTCGCTGCGCGTGCAGGCCACCGACGCCGACGGCGGCACCGTCGAGCAGATCGTGACCCGCGCGTACCAGCTACGCCGATAGTTCCAGGTGAGGGGCGTCCCCGGCGGGGGCGCCCCTCACGGCGGGATCATGCCGGACCGGGCCGCGTACCAGGCGAGCTGCATGCGGCTGTCGGTCCCGGCCAGCTTCATCAGCCGCCGGATCCGGCGCTGGACGGTGCGCTCGCTGGTGCCGAGCCGGCTGGCGACCGTCTTATCCGGCATCCCGGACAGCAGGTACGTCATCAGCGTGACATCGGTGTCGTCCCAGGCCGCGACCCCTTCGGTCACGCTCGTGGCGGTGAGCCGCAGCGGGGTCGCCGCCTGCCACACCCGCTCGAACAACTCCACCAGAAGATGGACCAGGGACTGCCCCCTGACCAGGAGGAAGCCCGGCTCCACGCTCGTCTGGTCGGGCAGGACGGGCAGGAGCACGACCTCCCGGTCCACGATGATCATCTTGCTGGGCAGCTCGGCGGCGATCCTGATCTCGTAGCCGCCCTTCAGGAACCTGGCGATCTCGGCCGGGGCCCTGGGGTCGTCCAGCGCGGCGCGTTCGTACACGTAGCGGTAGGTGGCCAGGGCGTTGGTGGAGTCGTCGAGGTTGACGTCGAGCACGTACGGGGGCCGGAAGAAGGCCAGCACCTCCCGGCGGGCGCCGCGTTCCAGGTTGCCGAGCCAGGTGGCGAGCTGTTCCGGCGTGGTGAGCGCCTCGATCTCGCCCGCGGGCGAGGCCGCGCCCGTGCGGTAGACCTCCACCAGCTCGGCCAGCCTGCCCTGCACCTGCTGCAACGCGGCCTGGCGCTCGGCGATCAGCGTGCCGAGGCCCACGTCGGGGGGCACGGCCATGTACAACCCGGTGTTGTCGCGGCTGGCCAGGCCGAGCGCGACGAGCCGCGTCACGGCCGCCGTCACGGCCGTCACCGGCAGGTCCAGCGCCTCGCCCACGTCGGGGATCGTCACCCGGCGGCGGCGCAGGAGCTCCAGGTAGACGACCTCCTCCTCGTCGCTGAAGCCCAGCCTATCCAGCATCTTTCATCACTTTCCGGCTGCCTGGCAGCATCACGGTCGCTCGTACGCGGGCGCGGCCAGCTCCCAGAGACCGACGGGCCGCAGGGCGCGCGCGGCGGCGAGCAGCTGCTTCTCACGCACGGTCCCGCTGGAGAGCCGCACCAGGGTGTTCTCGTAGGCGGTGAACACGGTGCCGCTATGGTCGTCCCTCAGGATCCACAGGTCCGGCGCCGCCTCCACGCAGGTCATGTCCTCCTGGAGATCCACTGCGTCGTCACAGGCCTGCTCCGGGGACATGGTCTCCGGCAGGACCTCGACCAGGACGGTGGCGGTGGCGCGTTCGTACCACAGGGAGAGCCCCGGGCCGACGACCTTCACCTCGGCCAGCCGGAAACCCGGCAGGTCGGGCACGACGTTCGTGGTGTCCCGGGCCGCCATGCCCTGCGCCTGGGCGGCGAGCGCGATCACGTCCTGGTTCGACCAGGCCGCCAGGAACAGGGACGCGGCCACGCCGACCGCCGAGACGCGCAGCGGCGTGGCGAGCGGCAGGGCGAGGCCCGCTCCGACGGCGTAGCCGCAGGCTCCGGCGGCCATGGTGATCAGGCCGACCCGCCAGGAGCCGAATCCGACGAGGACGGAGAAGGGCGCGGTCGTGGTCAGGCCGACGTACAGCGCGACCAGGGCGAACTGCCCCAGCAGCGCCACGAGCCACCAGTTCCGCAACATGGCGTACCAGGACAGCAACATCCCGGCCGGAAGGGTCGCGAACAACATCAGCAGCAGGTTGCCCGCGGCGTCGTCAGGGCCGTGGAAGGCGATGACGGCCTGCGCCAGGCCCACGACGGCCCCCACGAGGGCCGCCCGGATCAACGCGTTCATGCCCGATCATGGACGATCTTCGCCCATTCCTGTCAAGAGGCGGCATCCGTCCGCTTTCGCTGCGAGAACCAGCGCCAGGACGGCGGCAGCAGCAGCAGGACGACGACGGGCAGCGGCCCGAGGACGTTCGCGACGAGCAGCCGCACCGGGTCGAGGCCGCCGGAGTCCATCAGTCGCAGCACCACGTAATCGGTGACGACGAGCACCTCCACGCCGACGAGCGCCCAGTGCACCCACGTCGCGCGGCTGCCGAACCGGCTCATCAGCCAGCCGGTCAGCCCGAGGATCGCCGCCTCCCACGCGACCAGCAGGAGCGGGCCGGGTGCGAGGACGGACAACGCCGCGGCGCCCAGGGAGACAACTGCCACCAGCCCGAACGCCACCTGGAGCGTCATGAGAAACCTGGCGGCCCGTACGACGAAGGGCATCGGCTCGGTCCGCACGGTCACCGTCATGGGACAAATCATGACGGATCGGCCCCCGCCGGGACAGGGGAACCCCGCGTGAATCCCGTCTTTCGATCAGGGGACGATCGTCCGTCCCGGGAGCCCTCAATTGGACAGGGGCATGCGCGCAACGGATATTGGACGGGAATGGAGGATCTATTACATGGATGCGCGTCTGGACCATCTCGTTCTCTGGGTCTCCGACCAGCTTGCCGCCCTGCGTTTCTACGAGCAGGTGGTGGGCCTGCCAGGGGTCCGGGGAGAGGAGTTCCGCGAGGGCAAAGCGGGGTTCCCGAGCGTACGGATCGCCGAGGAGACGATCATCGACCTGATGGCGCAGGACGTGTCGAAGGGCGTGGAGGAGGGCACGGGGGTGACGGGCAGCGCCGGGCACCAGATCAACCACTTCTGCCTGTCGGTGAGCAGGGAGGACTTCGAGGCGCTCAAAGTGCGGCTGAAGGACCACGGGGTCGAGGTCACCGGCACCGGCTCCAACTCCTTCGGCGCCCAGGGCATCGCCCCCGAGACCATCTTCTTCCCCGACCTGGACCGCAACGTCATCGAGGTCCGCTACTACCGCTGAGCCGGCGGGAGTTGTCGGTCGGGTTTGGTAGACAGGTCGGCATGGGTGTGAGCGTCGACGAGTTCCTCGATCTGGTGCGCGGGCTGCCGGAGGTGACCGAGCATCCCAGCGCGGAGTGGGTCGGTTTCAAGGTCCACGGCAAGGGCTTCGGCTACCTGTGGGAGAAGACCGAGACCGTCGGGGTCAAGGCCACGATCGAGGAGCAGCTCGCGCTGGTGGCCGAGCGGCCCGAGGTGTTCGAGGTGCAGTTCACCGCCGGGCGCTTCGGGTGGGTCGTCGTCCACCTCAGCAAGATCGACATCGACGAGCTGTTCGAGCTGATGGCCGAGGCGTGGTGCCTGACCGCGCCCCGGCCGCTGGTCAGCGCGTTCGAGGCGGAGCACCAGATCGCGCCCTCGTGAGCCGGCGGTAGTCTCGGGCAGCGTGACCCCCGTCGACATCCGGCTTCGCGAGTGGCGCGAGGACGACGCCCCGGCCGTGCTGCGCGCGTTCCGTACGCCCGATCTGCGCCGCCAGTCGTCCTTCCCCGTCGTCACGCTCAAGGACGCGGTGGGCTGGATCACGTCCTGGACGGGCGTCGGGCACGCGTTCGCGGTGACCGTCGAGGGCGGCGCGGTGGTCGGCAACGTGGCCGTGGCCGGGATCGACGCCCACGACAACGGGTGGGTGTCCTACTGGGTCCTGCCCGCGCACCGGGGGCTCGGGATCGCGACCGCGGCCACCGAGGCGCTGGCCCGGTGGGCGTTCGGCGAGCGCGGGCTCTTCCGGCTGGAGCTGGGGCACCGCACCGACAACCCCGCGTCGTGCCGGGTGGCGACCAAGGCGGGGTTCCGGGCGGAGGGCATCGAGCGCGGCAAGCTCCGCCACGAGGGCGTGCGCCTCGACGTCGAGCGCCACGCCCGCCTCGCCACCGACTGACCCGCCCGGCCTGCTCCCGCCGCGCAGGGCCCGGGGGCGACGCTCGCATCGGGGAGGGGCTTGGTGACCGGCTGATCCCCCTGCGGAGGGCCCGGCGGCCGGAGGGCCCGTGAGGGCCGGGTGATCGGGTGCGCTGGTCACGTGGTGGCGGGGTGAACTACCCTTTTTCGGGTGGACAGCGAGAGCCGGGCCGCGGCCGGGCTGCTGGCGGCCCTGAGCAGGGCGGCCGAGATCCTCGCCGGCTTACGCCACCCCTTCGTGCGCAGCCGTCCCTTCTCCTGTTTCGTCCCGCCCTCGGGGGTGCGCACCGGCGCGGACTTCGTCCTCCCCGACGGCCGCGAGGTGCGCTTCGAGGTGTCCCTCATCGTCTCCGGCGACGCCTTCCACGTGGCGGGCGGGATCACCGCGGAGGGCGAGCCGCTGCTGGAACTGCCGCGCCGGAGCCTGCCGAACGTGCACGACGCGCTCGCCGTCCTGGACGACTACGCGGGCGACGTCGCCGCCCCCGCTGACCGCATGCTGGACGGCCTGCTGGACGAAATTGTCTAATTGTCTGACAATGGCGGCATGAAGAACGGACCTCTCGCCGTCGTGGGCGCCTCCGCGCTCTGGGGCACCGCAGGCACCGCGGGGCTGCTGGTCTCGGCCGACTCGGTGGCCCTGGCCGCGGCTCGGCTGGTCATCGGCGGCGCCGCGCTCGGCCTGCTCGCGCGGGCCGGCGTCCGGCGGGCGTTCCGGCCGGTGCTGGTGCCGGCGGCCCTGGCGGTGGCGGCGTACCAGCTGTGCTTCTTCGCGGCGGTCGGCCGCACGGGCGTGGCCGTCGGCACGGTGGTCGCGATCGGCAGCGGGCCCGTGTTCACGGGCCTGCTGTCCTGGGTGCTGCACGGCCGGCGGCCGAGCGGGCGGTGGGCGCTGGCGACCACGGCGGCGGTCTGCGGGTGCGCGGCGCTGATCGGCGGCGGCGGCGCGCAGGCGGGCGGGCAGATGGTGTCGGGGGTGCTGTTCGCGCTGCTCGGCGGCCTGCTCTACGCCTTCTACGCGGTCTCCGCGGCCAGGGCCATCGAGAAGGGGGCCGAGTCGGACGCCGTGATGGGCGTGCTGTTCGGCGGCGCCGCCCTGGTCATGCTGCCGGTGCTGCTGGTCAACGGCGTCGGCTGGCTGGGGGAGCCGCGCGGGCTGCTCGCCGTGCTCTACCTGGGCCTCGGCACCACCGCGCTGTCCTACATCCTGTACGGGCGCGGCCTGCGCACCACGCCGGTCGCCACGGCCTCGACGCTGGCGCTGGCCGAGCCGGCCGTCGCCGCGTTGCTGGGCCTGCTGGTGCTGGGCGAGCGGCTGGCCCCGCTGTCGATCGCCGGGCTGGTGATGCTGGTGCTCGGGCTGGTGGCGGTGGCCGTGCCGGAACGCGGCGGAGCCCGGGGCAGGGGTCGGGGCGGGGAGCAGGGCAGCGAGCAGGGCAGGGAAACGGCACTAGCATCACAGCCGTGATGTTGCCCCTCAAACCCGTCTCCACGGTCGGCGCGCTCGCCGACGCCCTGCGCACCCGCGTGCTCTCCGGCGAGATCGCGCCGGGCACGCCGCTGCCCGAGCAGGAGATCGCCGCGTCGTACGGCGTGGCCAGGCCGACCGTGCGCGAGGCGCTGGCCGGCCTGGTGCACGAGGGACTGCTCAGACGGGAGCGCAACCGCAGCGCTTATGTCCCCGAGGTGACGATCTCGGACCTTCAGGACCTCATGTACGTGCGCCGCCCCCTGGAGGACCTGATGGCCCAGGCCGTGGCCGGCCGCCGGGTGCCCGACGCCGAGGCCGCGCTGCTCAGGTGGGCGGAGCTGCCGGCCGACGCGCCGTGGTCGGCGACCGTGGCCGAGCACATGGCCCTGCACGAGGCGCTGATCGAGGCGGCCGGCAGCCGCCGGCTCGTACGTCTCTACGCCACGCTCGCCGCCGAGACCAGGCTCGGCATGGTGCGCCTGCGCCAGGTCTACCGCGACCGGGACGTCCTGATCCGCGAGCACCGCGAGCTGCTCGACGCCATCGCGGCGGGCCCGGTGGAGGCGGCGCGGGCGGCCGTCGCGGCGCATCTCAGCCACAACTGGGGCAGTCCCGAGCTTCCTTGAACGGGTGGCTCATGTGCGTCATTGAGCGCGAACCCTTGCGGGACGGCCCCGGAACTCGCAAGAATCGCGGCCATGCACGGCAACCCGATGCCGGACTCCTACGTATATGTCACCGAAGAGGGCGTCACCCGCCACTACGCCGACGGCAGCGTCGAAGCCCTCGCGTGGGAGGACGTGGTGGAGGTCCGGGTCGCCACCGAATCCGGGGAAGACGTCCACTACATCCTGCTCGATCGGGACGGCGAAGGCTGCGTGGTGCCGCGTTCCGCGACCGATGCCACCTTTGTCGCCCGGCTACGCTACTTGCCCGATTTCGATCTCGACCGGCTGAACCTGGCCGCCGATTCCGTGCGTGACGGAGTTGTGGTCGTGTGGCGCAGCCCTGATCCGCCGTCCGCATTGCCGGACCTGGAGTACGACTAGCGGCTCCGCCTCCCGGTCACCTGGCGAAATGTCGCCATAAACCTCACATTTTCTCGCTCTGATGCTGCACTTTTGGATCGTTCCGTCAACCCCCGAAACCCCTAGATCGACGTCCGATTGTGGACATTTCCCGTTATTCCCCAGGTTGGAATCGATCTTTACTCTTTAGTGGGGGCCGCCGCCCTTGATAACGCATGGGTCATTGTCAACCTATGCGGCACAAGGAACGTCCTGTTATCGCGGTGAAAGCAGTTATCACAGGGTGGTGCTATGAGGGTGGGGACTGGGGAGTCCACTGCTGTGCTCCTCGAGGCCGCGCCACGCCTTGAGTCCAACATCTGGACCCGGGCGTATCTGCGGCTCCTGTTGGGCGGGGACACGGCGTGCGCGTTGTTCGCGTGCGCGTGCGTGCTGGGCGTACGCCTGGCCTCCGGCGTGTACGTGCCGATCGCCGAGTACGTGCTCGGGCTCGGCCTGCTCGTCGTCTGGCCGGTCGCGCTCATGATGGCGGGCGCGTACCGTCAGCGCGCCAACGGCGAGGGCACCGAGGAGTTCAAGGCCGTCTTCACCGGCGGCATCGGGCTGATGGCCACCACGGCCATCCTGGCCTACGCCACGCAGACGGCCATCGCGCGCAGCTTCGTCATGGCGATGCTGCCGCTGGTGCTGCTGGCCACGCTCTACTTCCGCTACCGCATGCGCAAGCGGCTTCATCGCAGGCGGGCGATCGGCGAGTACATGCGGCAGGTGATCGCGGTCGGGCACCGGGAGTCGATCCTCGACCTCGTCGTGCAGTTCCGCCGGCAGCCGCACCACGGCATGCAGGTGGTGGGCGCCTGCCTGCCGCACGACACGCTCGACGTCGACCTCGACGGCATCCCCGTGATGGGCTCCTTCGGCGACGTCGCCGAGGTCGTGGCCCATTCGCGGGCCGACGCGGTGGCCGTCCTGGCCTGTCCCGAGCTGGACGGCGCGGCGCTGCGCCGGCTGGCCTGGAGCCTGGAGACCGCGCGCACCGACCTGTTCGTCGCGCCCGCGCTCATGGACGTCGCCGGCCCGCGCATCAGCATCAGGCCGGTGGCCGGGATGCCGCTGCTGCACGTCGAGCACCCGGAGTTCGACGGCACCCGGCAGCTCGTGAAGGCGGCCTTCGACCGGCTGGTGGCCGGCGCGGCCCTGCTCGTGCTCGCGCTGCCGCTGCTGACGCTCGCCCTGGTGATCAGGCTCACCAGCCGGGGGCCCGCGCTGTTCCACCAGACCAGGGTGGGCAGGGGCGGCCGGGAGTTCCGGGTGGTGAAGTTCCGCACGATGGTGGTGGACGCGGAACGGCTCAAGCACCAGCTTCTCGCGGCGAACGAGTTCGACGGCGTGCTGTTCAAGATAAGGAACGATCCAAGGATCACCCGCGTCGGCGCGTTCCTGCGCCGCTACTCGCTGGACGAGCTGCCGCAGCTGCTCAACGTCATCCGTGGTGAGATGTCCCTCGTCGGCCCCCGGCCGCCGCTGCCGGAGGAGGTCGCCAGGTACGGCGCCGACGTGCGCCGCCGTCTGGTGGTCAAGCCGGGCATGACCGGCCTCTGGCAGGTCAGCGGGCGCTCCGACCTGACGTGGGAGGAATCCGTCCGGCTCGACCTGCGCTACGTGGAGAACTGGTCGCTCCTGCTCGACCTGCAGATCCTGTGGAAGACCTGGTCCGTCGTCACCCGTGGAGAAGGGGCTTACTAGCAGTGAAGGCACTCGTGCTCGCCGGAGGGTCGGGCACACGGCTCCGGCCCATCACGCACACCTCGGCCAAGCAGCTGGTCCCCGTCGCCAACAAGCCGGTCCTGTTCTACGGGCTGGAGGCCATCGCGGCGGCCGGGATCCGGGAGCTCGGCCTGGTGGTCGGGGACACGCAGGCGGAGATCGAGACGGCCGTGGGGGACGGCTCGGCGTTCGGGCTGCAGATCACCTACCTCCGCCAGGAGGCGCCGCTCGGGCTGGCCCACGGCGTGCTGATCGCCCGCGAGTTCCTCGGCGACGACGACTTCGTCATGTACCTGGGCGACAACTTCGTCGTCGGCGGCATCAACGACCTGGTGGACCGGTTCGTCAGGGAACGTCCCGCCGCGCAGATCATGCTGACCAGGGTCGGCGATCCCGGCCAGTTCGGGGTCGCCGAGCTGGACGCGAGGGGCCGGGTGGTCGGCCTGGAGGAGAAGCCGGCCCGGCCCAAGAGCGACCTGGCGCTGGTCGGCGTGTACCTGTTCAGCCCGGCGATCCACGCCGCCGTCGCCGAGCTCAAGCCGTCGTGGCGGGGGGAGCTGGAGATCACCGACGCCATCCAGTGGCTGATCGAGGCCGGGCTGCGCGTGGAGTCGTCGGTGATCTCGGGATACTGGAAGGACACCGGCAACGTCACCGACATGCTGGAGGTCAACCGGCTGGTCCTGGAGTCGGTCGAGCCCGGCGTGCGCGGGCGGGTCGACGAGGCCAGCGAGCTGATCGGCCGGGTCGTGGTCGAGCCGGACGCGGTGGTCGAGCGCTCCCGCGTGGTCGGCCCGGCGATCATCGGCCGGGGAGCGCGCGTCCAGGACAGCTACGTCGGGCCGTTCACCTCGGTCGGCGCGTCGTGCGTGGTCACCGGCAGCGAGATCGAATACTCGATCCTGCTGCCCCGGGCGTCCATCGACGGCGTCGGCCGGATCGAGGCGTCACTGATCGGCCACGACGTCGAGGTCACCCGAGCGCCCAACACGCCCAGAGCCCACCGTCTCGTGCTGGGCGATCACAGCAAGGTACAGATCACTACATGACAAGAATTCTGGTGACCGGCGGCGCGGGATTCATCGGCTCCCACTTCGTCCGGGGGCTGCACGACGCGTACGTCACGGTCCTCGACAAGCTCACCTACGCGGGGAACCGGGCCAACCTCGAAGGGGTGCGGCACGAGTTCGTCCACGGCGACATCTGCGACGCCGAGCTGCTGCGCGAGGTCGTCCCCGGGCACGACCTGGTGGTGAACTTCGCCGCCGAGTCCCACGTCGACCGGTCGATCGAGGGCGCCGCCGCCGAGTTCATGCGGACCAACGTGCTCGGCACCCAGACGCTGCTGCAGGCGTGCCTGGAGGCGGGCACGCCGAAGGTCGTCCAGGTCTCGACGGACGAGGTCTACGGGTCGATCGACATCGGCTCCTGGGACGAGTCCGCGCCGGTGCGCCCGCGGTCGCCGTACGCGGCCAGCAAGGCGGGCGGTGACCTGATCGCCCGCTCGTACGCGATCACCTACGGCCTGAACGTGTCGATCACCCGCTGCGGCAACAACTACGGCCCCCGGCAGTACCCGGAGAAGCTGATCCCGCTGTTCGTCACGAACCTGCTGCGCGGCCGCCCGGTCCCGCTGTACGGCGACGGCGGGAACGTGCGCGACTGGATCCACGCCGAGGACCACTGCGCCGGCATCCGCCTGGTCGCCGAGAAGGGCGAACCCGGCGAGATCTACCACATCGCCGGCACCGCCGAGCTGACGAACAAGGAGCTGACCGCCCGCCTGCTCGAAGCCTGCGGCCGCGGCTGGGACTCGGTGCGCCACGTCGAGGACCGCAAGGGCCACGACCGCCGGTACTCCCTGGACGACAGCAAGCTGCGCAAGCTCGGCTACCGCCCGGAGATCCCGTTCGACCAGGGGTTGAAGGACACGATCCGCTGGTACGCCGAGCACCGCGACTGGTGGCCCGCGTGACCGGGCGCCTGCCATGAGGTGGCTCGTCACGGGCGGCGGCGGGATGCTGGCCGCCGACGTCCTGGAACGGGCCGTGCTGACCGGCGAGCCGGTGCTCGCGCTCGCCCGTTCCGAGCTCGACCTGTGCGACCGGCGCGCGGTGCGCGACTTCGTCGCCGCCTACCGGCCGGGCGTGGTGGTCAACTGCGCCGCCTGGACCGCCGTGGACGACGCCGAGACCCACGAGGCCGAGGCGCTGGAGATCAACGGGCACGCGGTGGGCTGGCTGGCCGAGAGCTGCGCGCGGGCCGGGGCGCGGCTCGTGCACGTCTCCACCGACTACGTCTTCGACGGCACCGCGCCGGGCCCGTACCCGGAGGACGCGCCGACCGCGCCGGTGAACGCGTACGGCAGGACCAAGCTCGCCGGCGAGCGGGCGGCGCTGGAGCACGGGCACCACGTGGTGCGCAGCGCCTGGCTGTACGGCGCGGCCGGCCCCAACTTCGTCCGGACCATGATCAGGCTGGCGGCCGAGCGCGACACCGTGGACGTGGTCGACGACCAGCACGGCCAGCCGACGTGGACCGCCGACCTGGCCGACTACCTGGTACGGCTGGCGCGCTCCGAGCTGCCGCCGGGCGTCTACCACGGCACCAGCTCCGGGGAGACGACATGGTGCGGCCTGGCCAAGGAGATCTTCACGCTGCTCGGCCTGGACCCGGACCGGGTGCGCCCGGTGAGCTCGGCGGGCTTCCCCCGGCCGGCCCGGCGGCCGGCCAACAGCGTGCTCGCGCACACGAAGGGAGAGCCGATCCGGCACTGGCACGAGGCGCTGCGCGCGGCCTGGCCGGTGCTGACCCGCGGGCGCCGGTGCGGCGTCGCGTAGGCGGCGCGGTGCTGTGGATCATGGTGGCGGGCCTCGCGGGCTGGGCGGGGCTGCGGCTGCTCGGGTGGGAGCCGAAGTTCCTGTGGTCGCAGCTCGTGTCGTTCACGCCGTACGCGGCGGCGCTGTCGGTGGTGCCGCTGGCGTTCGCGCTCTACCTGCGTGCCGGGGCGCTGATCGCCGCCGCGCTCGCCGTGACGTGCGCGTTCGCGGTGGCCGTCGTGCCGCGCGCGGTGCCCGAGGGCAACCCGCCGGCCGCCGGGCCGGTGCTGCGGGTGCTGGCGGTCAACCTGCTGCACTCCTCCGTGCTGCCGCCGGTGCTGGTGGAGACGGTCGAGCGCGAGCGGCCCGACGTGCTGCACCTGCTGGAGTTCACCGGCCTGATGCGGGAGCGGGTGGAGGAGCTGGGGCTGACGCGGCTGCTGCCGTACCGGATCGTGCTGCCGGGGGAGGACTCGTCGGGGGCGGCGATCTACTCGCGGTACCCGTTGCGGGCCGCGGACTCGCCGATCGCGGCGCCGCCCTTCGAGGAGAGCCCGCGCCACCTGCCCGCCGTCGTCACGCTGCCGGGCGGGCGGGAGGCCGAGATCGTCGCCGTGCACGCGTGCGCGCCCTCGGAGGGCTGGCGCACGGCCTGCTGGGCGTCGAGCATCCGGGCGCTGCCGCCCGCCGGCGGCCGCCTGCGGATCCTGGCCGGGGACTTCAACTCCACGCTCGACCACGCGGTGCTGCGCGACCTGATCGCCACCGGCTACCGGGACGCCGCCGACGTCACCGGAAAGGGGCTCTCCATGACCTGGCCCTACTACGAGCAGCCGCGGCTGTTCCCGAAGGTGGCCATCGACCACGTGCTGGCCGACCGGCGGATCGCGGTCCGGAGCTTCCAGACCCTGCGGGTGCCGCGGACCGACCACCGGGCCACGCTCACCGAGCTGGTCCTTCCTTGATGTGACGTTTCCGGAGCTGAGACCGATATGTCATGGACACCCAGGGGGACGGATGACGAGGTTGCCGGAGCGGAAGACGGTGTTCGGCACCGTGCTGGACGCCCTCACCATGAACCAGGTGATCGCCCGCTGCGTGGCGGCCGTCGCGGAGGGCGGCAGGCTGACCATCGGCGTGGTGAACGCCGCCAAGGTGGTCAACATGCGCGCGGACGCCGCCCTGCGCCAGTCGGTGCTGGACAGCGACCTCGTGCTGGCCGACGGGCAGGCGGTGGTCTGGGCGGCGCGGGCGCTCGGTCACCGGATCCCCGAGCGGGTGGCGGGCATCGACCTGTTCACCGAGCTGATGGCCGAGGGCGGCCGGCGCGGCTACCGGGCGTACTTCCTGGGCGCGACCGGTGAGGTGCTGGCCGGGGTGCTGGACGAGGTGCGCGCCCGCTACCCGGGGCTGGCCGTCGCCGGCTCCCGCGACGGCTACTTCGCGCCGGAGGAGTCGGCCGAGGTCGCCGCCGAGATCGCCGCCTCGCGGGCCGACCTGCTGTTCCTGGGCATCACCTCGCCGAAGAAGGAGATCTTCATCCGCGAGTGGGGCGAGCGCACCGGGGCGCGGATCATCCACGGCGTGGGCGGCTCGTTCGACGTGCTGGCCGGGCGTACCCGCAGGGCGCCGGTGCGCTGGCAGCGATCAGGGCTGGAATGGCTCTACCGCATGCTCCAGGAGCCGCTGCGGCTCGGGCCGCGCTACGTGCGCACCAACGGCAGTTTCCTGCTCCTGGTGGTCAGGGAGTGGGCCGGTGTCAGACGCAGGATCGAGGAGACGACGTGACGGATCACCGGATCGCTCTGCTGAGCTCCGGCCACCAGGACTTCGTGCGGGGCATGCTGGACCTGTCGGTACGCGGCCTGCCTCCCGGCTACGCCGACGGCGGCTTCGTCTTCACCCGCCGGGGCCGGCGACAGCCCGACGGCACGTGGACGGCCGTGCCCGAGGGGCGCAGCATCCGCTACTCCGCGATCGTCGCGCTCGGCGTGGCCACCCTGGAGGAGGCCCGGCAGCGGGCGGCGCTGGCCGGCGACGACGTCCTCGACCTGGTGGGGAACCTGGTCAAGCGGCTTCCCGAAGTGAGCGGCGCCGGTGACGCGGCGCTGATCTGCTGGGCGGCGGCCGAGGCCGGGCACGCCGACCTCGACCTGGCCCTGAGCCGCCTGGCCGAGCTGGACGCGGGTGGGCAGATCCACACCGTCGAGGCGGCGTGGGTGCTGGCCGCCCTGGTCGCGGCCGGGGTGCGCGACGGCCGGGCCGAACGCGCCCGCGAGCGGCTGCTCGGCGGGCTGGCCGGCAACCGGCTCTACCCGCACGCGCTCGGCCGGGGCGCGCTGGTGCCGCGCTACCGCGCCCACGTGGGCTGCTTCGCCGACCAGGTCTACCCGCTGCAGGCGCTGGCCCGGCTGCACGCCGCCACCGGGGACGCCGAGGCGCTGCGGGCCGCCGAGCAGGTGGCCGCGGGCATCTGCCGGGCGCAGGGGCCGGAGGGGGAGTGGTGGTGGCACTACGACGCCCGTACCGGCTCGGTGGTGGAGGGGTATCCGGTGTACAGCGTGCACCAGCTCTCCATGGGTCCGATGGCGCTGCTGGACCTGGCCGACGCGGGCGGCACGGCGTACGTGGCGGAGATCTCCAAGGGGCTCGACTGGATGATCGAGCGGCCCTCGTTCGTGCTCGACGACCTGGCGCTGACCTGGCGGAAGGAGGCCAGGGCCGATCCGCGCAAGCTGGTGCGCGGGCTGCGGGCGATGGCGACGGGCGTGCACAAGGAGATGCGGCTCGGCGTCCTGGACCGGGTCTACCCGCCGGTCGCCGTGGACCGGGAGTGCCGGCCGTACGAGCTGGGGTGGTTGCTGTACGCGTGGCTGGCCAGATGCGGACAAAGCGCGTGACTTAGCCCTGAATCGGTGCGATAGATCGATCCAGGGCTCGGGGGATTTTTCCGTTTCAAGGGGGTTCCCGTGTTACGGCGGCTTCGCCATGCGCTTTTTTCCGTCCTGCTGATCACGACCGGGCTGGCGATCGTCGCGCCGCCGCCCGCGCAGGCACTGCCGGGCAGCTTCCAAAGACAGGTGGTCTTCAGCGGCCTGACCAATCCGACCAACATCGAGTTCGCCTCGGACGGCCGGGTGTTCGTCGCCGAGAAGAGCGGCCTGATCAAGGTCTTCGACTCACTCACCGACACCACGCCGGCGATCTACGCCGACCTGCGCACGCAGGTGCACAACTTCTGGGATCGCGGGCTCCTCGGCCTGGCCCTGCACCCGGACTTCCCGGCCGACCCGCGCATCTACGTGCTGTACTCCTACGACGCCGTGCCCGGCGGCAGCGCGCCGCGCTGGGGCGCCGCGGGCGTGAGCGCCGACCCGTGCCCGACCCCGCCCGGCGCGACCGGTGACGGCTGCCTGATCACCGGGCGGTTGTCCGTGCTGACGCCCTCGGGCGGCTCGGTCGCCGAGACGCCGCTGATCACCGGCTGGTGCCAGCAGCACCCCAGCCACTCCGTCGGCGACCTGGCGTTCGGCCCCGACGGCATGCTCTACGTCAGCGGCGGCGACGGCGCCAGCTTCAACTTCGCCGACTACGGCCAGGACAACGTGACCAGCTCCGACGTCACGCCGGACAACCCCTGCGGCGACCCGCCCTCGCCCGTGGGCACCGCGCTCAGCCCGCCGGCCGCCGAGGGCGGCGCGCTGCGCTCGCAGGACCTGCGCACCGGCGGCGACCCGGCGGGCCTGAACGGCAGCATCATCAGGGTCGACCCGGACACCGGCGCGGCCGCCCCCGGCAACCCGAACGCGGGCAGCAGCGACCCCAACGCGGCCAGGATCATCGCCTACGGCCAGCGCAACCCGTTCCGCATCACCGTACGGCCCGGCACGAACGAGATCTGGGCGGGCGAGGTCGGCTGGAACACCTACGAGGAGATCAACCGGATCGCCTCGCCCACCGGCCCGGTCAGCAACTTCGGCTGGCCCTGCTACGAGGGCCCGGCCCGGCAGGGCGGCTACGACAACCTGAACCTGACGCTCTGCGAGAACCTGTACGCCGCGGGCCCGACGGCCGTGACGCAGCCGTACTTCGCCTGGAACCACGCCTCCAAGCCCGCGCCCAACGACCCGTGCCCGTCAGGCGGATCGTCCTCCAGCGGCGTCGCGTTCTACGAGGGCGGCTCCTACCCGCACGCCTACGACGGCGCGCTGTTCTTCTCCGACTTCAGCAGGTCGTGCGTCTGGGTCATGACCAAGGGCGCGAACGGCCTGCCCGACCCGGCCACGGTGACCACGTTCGACTCCGGGATGCCCGCCGTGGAGGTGCAGACCGGCCCCGGCGGCGACCTGTTCGCGGTCGACTACACCAACGGGCAGATCGTCCGCTACATCTACGCCAACCACCCGCCGTCGGCCGTCATCAGGGCGAGCGCCACCGCCGGCGTCGAACCCCTCACGGTGAACTTCACCGCCGCCGACTCCGGCGACGCCGACGGCGACCCGCTGACCTTCCAGTGGGACCTGGACGGCGACGGCGAGCTCGACGACTCCACCGCGACCGCGCCGTCCTTCACCTACAGCCAGCGCGGCTCCTACGTCGTGCGGCTGCGGGCGAGCGACGGCCACGGCGGACAGGGGGACGCCACCGTCACGATCAACGTGGGCAACACCTCGCCGCAGGCGACGATCAACACGCCGTCCACCGGGCTCACCTGGGCGGTAGGCGACACGATCGCCTACTCGGGCACCGCCACCGACGCCCAGGAGGGGACCATCCCCGGCTCGCGGATGGTGTGGAAGCTGAGCCTGATGCACTGCCCGCTCACCTGCCACGAGCACGAGATCACCTCGACCACCGGCACCAGCGGCACGTTCGTCGCGCCCGACCACGAATACCCCTCCTACCTGAAGCTCTCCCTGACCGCGACGGACGCGCAGGGCCTCACCGACATCAAGAGCGTGGTGCTGCAGCCGAAGACGGTGAACGTCGGCTTCGAGACCTCGCCCTCCGGCCTGCAGATCGGCTTCAACAGCGAGCAGTCCGTGACCCCCTTCACCAGGACGGTGATCGTGGGCTCCCACAACTCGATCTCCGCGCCGTCGCCGCAGAGCGCGGACGGCTTCACCCACACCTTCGCCTCCTGGTCCGACGGCGGCGCGGTCAGCCACGACATCACCGCCCCGGCCACCGGCGTGACCTACACGGCCACCTTCGAGCGGGCCCAGGGCCCCGACGGGCTGGTGGCCGCGTACGGGATGAACGAGGGCGCGGGCACGGCGGTCGCCGACTCCTCCGGCAAGGGCAACGCCGGGACGGCGGCGAGCACCACGTGGAGCGCGAGCGGCAGGTTCGGCAAGGCGTTGTCGTTCGACGGCACGTCGAGCTGGGTGACCGTGGCCGACTCGGCCTCGCTGCACCTGACCGGCGGGATGACGCTGGAGGCGTGGGTGCGCCCGACCAGCGTGACGGGCTGGCGGACGGTGCTGATGAAGGAGTTCGGCGCCGACCTGGACTGGGCGCTCATGGCCAGCGGCGGCAGCGGCCCGGCGGCGTTCGTCCACACCTTTGCGGGCACGAACGCGCAGGCGCCGGGCAACCTGCCGCTGAACACGTGGAGCCACGTGGCGGCGACCTACGAGGGCAGCCGGCTGCGGCTGTACGTGAACGGCAGCGAGGTGGGCGGCACCTCGATGTACGGCAACCTGCGCACCGGGACGGGCCCGCTGCGCATCGGCGGCAACAGCGGCTCCGGCGAGCACTTCAGCGGCCTGATCGACGAGGTGCGCGTCTACGACCGGGCGCTCACCCCGGCGCAGATCACCACCGACATGAACACCCCCGTCGGCCCCCAGGGGCCGCCCGACACCACGCCGCCGACCGCGCCCGGCCCGCTGACCGCGACCGGCGGCCCGGGCAGCGCGCAGCTCGTCTGGACGCCCGCGACCGACAACGTCGGGGTGACCGGGTACACCGTCCACCGCTCCCCGACCGCGGGGTTCACCCCGTCGGGGGCCAACCAGGTGGGCTCGACCGGCGGGCCGGCGTTCGTCGACTCGGGGGTCGCGCCGGGCACGTACTACTACCGGGTGGTGGCCTTCGACGCCGCCAGCAACACCGGGCCGCCGTCCAACGAGGTGTCGGCGGTCGTGACCCAGCCGCCCGCCGTCAGCGGCCTGGTGGCCGCGTACGGCATGAACGCGAGCAGCGGCACGGCCGTCGCCGACTCCTCCGGCGCCGGCAACAACGGCACCGCCACCGCGGCGACCTGGGTGGCCGGCAAGTACGGCCAGGCGTTGTCGTTCAACGGCACGTCGAGCTGGGTGACCGTGGCCGACTCCGCCTCGCTGCACCTGACCGACGCCATGACGCTGGAGGCGTGGGTGCGCCCGTCCAGCATGGACGGCTGGCGGACGGTGCTGATGAAGGAGTTCGGCGCGGACCTAGCCTGGGCGATCATGAGCAGCGGCAGCAACGGCAGCCCGTCGGCCTTCATCCACACCTCCTCGGGGGTGAACGCGCAGGCGCCGAACTACCTGACGTTGAACGCCTGGAGCCACGTGGCCGCCACCTACGACGGCTCCACGCTGCGGTTCTACGTCAACGGCGTGGAGGTGGCCACCAACCCCACGGGCGGCGACCTGCGCATCGGTACGAGCCCGCTGCGGATCGGCGGGAACAGCGGCTCCGGTGACTACTTCAACGGCCTGATCGACGAGGTGCGGATCTACAACAAGGTGCTCACCCGGGCCCAGATCGGCACCGACATGAACACGCCGGTCAGCTAGCTCCGGCTGCTCTCGTCGCGCAGCCAGGTGGTGTAGTCGCCCGCGCGGATCGCGCGGGCGGCCCGCCGCCTGGCCAGCACGGCCATCGCGGCGAAGACCACCGCCGCGCCCGCCAGGCGCGGCTCCTTCGCCACGATGGCCGCCAGGTCGCGCGGGCCGGTGCGCTCGCCCGCTCCGGCCGAGGTGCGCTCCAGCTCGGTGACGCTGGTCATGGCGCGGACCCGGCGGCGCAGCAGGTCGGCGACGGTGCGCGGCGGATGGATCACCGCGCGGGCGGTGCCGACGATCACACGTTCGCCGGGCGTGAACGCCAGCGAGGCGGTCAGGTCGTCGGCCATCACCGGCGGCAGCGCGCGCAGCCGCTCGTTGCCTGCGCCGTTCACCGCGATCACGCCCCGGGCGAACAGCCCGGCGCGGACGTGCGGCAGCCGCGTCCAGATCGCGTAGTAGGCGCGCACCGGCCACGGGCGGTCGGCCAGCGTCAGGTCCCGCTCCGGCGCGGCGGCGAGCGGCCCGTCCGGCGCGGCCAGCACGGCCGCCAGCGCGCGCGCCGAGGCCGTGCTGAGCTCGATGTCGGCGTCCACGTACAGGCGGGGGTAGCCGCGGGCGGCCGCGTCGCCCAGGCGCAGCGCCGCGCTCTTGGACGGGACGGGCGTGGTCAGCACCCGGACGTCGTACGGCCGGGCCACCTCCGCCGTGCCGTCGGTGCAGCCGTTGGCCACGACCACCACGTCGAACTCGCCGGGCGCCGCCTCGCCGAGCAGGCCGTCCAGCAGCCGGCCGAGCACCTTGGCCTCGTTGTGGGCCGGGATCACGACGCTCACCACGATGGGAGGATCCCCGCGTCGCGGGCCTGCTTGAGCGTGGGGGCGGCGGCGTCCTTCGCCGACAGGACCGGCTCCACGTCGATCGGCCACTCGATGGCGAGATCGGGGTCGAGCGGGTGGATGCCGTGCTCGTGGGCCGGGTCGTACGGGGAGGAGCAGAGGTAGACGACCGTGGCCGACTCGCTGAGGGCCATGAAGCCATGACCTAACCCCTCGGTCAGGAAGATGCCCTGGCGCGAGACGTCGTCCAGCCGCACCGCCTCCCACCGCCCGTACGTCGGCGAGCCCACGCGGACGTCCACCACGACGTCCATGGCCTCGCCCGCCACGCACATGACGTATTTGGCCTGGCCGGGCGGCACGTCGGCGAAGTGGATGCCGCGCAGCACGCCCCGGCCGGAGACCGAGCAGTTGACCTGGGCCAGCTCGATCGAGCGCCCTGTCGCCTCCCGCAGGTCGGCGGCGCGGAAGCTTTCCAGGAAAACGCCCCGGGGATCGCTGAGGATGCGGGGGGTGTAGAGCAATGCTCCATCGATGCTCAGGCGTTTCATGAAGACACTTGTAACACTCATTGCCGCTCACCCGAAGTATGGCTGTGGGTTTCCAAAGGGGGAAATCTTGTCATTTCTGGGTGGGGCCCTTTGTTGATGACATCGTGCCGGTTGTGCGGCTCGACGGACCTGGTCGGCGTGGTGGATCTCGGGGCGACACCGCCCTGTGAGCTCTTCCTCACGGCGGAACAACTCGATCAGCCCGAGCTCACCTATCCCCTTCATCTGCGGGTTTGCACGGGCTGCTGGCTGGCCCAGATCCCGCCGTTGATCACACCGGAAGAGACATTCACCGAATACGCCTACTTCGCGTCATTTTCTGCCTCCTGGGTGGAGCACGCGCGGCGGTTCGTCGACACGGCCGTGGAACGGTTGAAGCCGTCGTTCGTGGTCGAGGTGGCCAGCAACGACGGCTACCTGCTGCAGCACGTGGTCGGACGCGGCATCCGGTGCCTCGGCATCGAGCCGTCGGCCAACGTGGGGCAGGCGGCCAAGGACAAGGGCGTGCCGACGCTCACCGCGTTCCTCACCCCGGAGACGGGCGCGTCGGTGCGGGACGGGAACGGTCCCGCCGACCTGGTGGTGGCCAACAACGTCTACGCGCACATCCCCGACGTCATCGGCTTCACCAAGGGGCTGCGCGCCCTGGTGGCCGACGACGGATGGGTCTCGATCGAGGTCCAGCACCTGCTCACGCTCGTGGAGCTGAACCAGTACGACACGATCTACCACGAGCACTTCCAGTACTACACGGTGGCCTCCGCGCAGCGGGCGCTGGCGAGCGGCGGCCTGACCCTGGTCGACGTCGAGCTGCTGCCCACCCACGGCGGGTCGATCCGGCTGTGGGCGCGGCCCTCGGGCAGCCCGTCCGGCCGCGTGCTCGACGTGCTCGCCAGGGAGAAGGCCGCCGGGCTGCACGACCTCTCCGGATACGCGGGGTTCGCGGAGCGGGTCGCCCGCGTCCGCCGCGACCTGCTCCGATTCCTGATCACCGCCGCCGAGGAGGGCAAGACGGTCGCCGGGTACGGCGCGCCGGGCAAGGGCAACACGCTGCTCAACCACTGTGGCATCCGGCCGGATCTGCTGGCCTACACCGTGGATCGCAATCCGTACAAACACGGCAGGTTCACGCCGGGCACCAGGATCCCGATCGCTCCGCCGGAGCGCATCGCCCAGGACCGTCCGGACTATGTGCTGGTCCTGCCGTGGAACCTGCGCGAAGAGCTCACCGCTCAGCTCTCCTATGTGCACGAATGGGGAGGCCGGCTGGTCTTCCCGATCCCACACCTGGAGGTCGTGTGAAGGTTGTCTTGTTCTGCGGAGGATTCGGCACCCGGATGCGGACCGGTGTGCCGGGCGAGGTGCCCAAACCGATGGCGCTCGTCGGTCCGCGACCGCTGCTCTGGCACGTGATGCGCTACTACGCCCACTTCGGACACAAGGAGTTCATCCTGTGCCTGGGGTACGGCGCCCACCACATCAAGGACTTCTTCCTCGGCTACCAGGAGGCCACCTCCAACGACTTCGTGCTGCGCGGCGGCAAGGTCGAGCTGCTGTCGAGCGACATCTCCGACTGGTCCATCTCGTTCGTGCAGACCGGGACGGACTCCCCGATCGGGGAGCGGTTACGCCGGGTCCGCAGCCATCTGGGCGACGACGAGGTGTTCCTCGCCAACTACGCCGACGTGCTCACCGACGCGCCGCTGCCCGAGATCATCGACCGGTTCACCGAGTCCGGCGCGGCCGCCTCGATGATGGTGGTGCCGCCGTCCCAGACCTTCCACTGCGTGGACGTCGGCGAGAACGGGCTGGTCGGCGGCATCTCGCCGGTCAGTGAGATGCCGGTGTGGGTCAACGGCGGCTACTTCGTGCTGACCCAGGAGATCTTCGAGCACATCCCGGAGAACGGCGACCTGGTCGCCGACGGCTGCGCCGAGCTGGCCAAGCGCGGACGCTTGCTGGCCTACCCCCATCGCGGCTACTGGCGGCCCACCGACACCGTCAACCAGCGCATGGAGCTGGACGAGGCGTACTCGCGCGGCGTGCGCCCGTGGGCTCTGTGGGAACGGTCCCGGTGATCGGACTGCGTCCCGGGGGCGTGACCTCCGTCGTGGCGCTCGCCGCGCACTGCGACGACCTGGCGATCGGAGCCGGCGGCAGCCTGCTGACGATCTGCGCCGCCCGTCCCGGCGTGCGCGTGGACGCGCTGGTGCTGTCCGGCGGCGGGACCGAGCGGGAGGACGAGGAGCGCGCCGCGCTGGCCGACTTCTGCCCCGGCGCGGACCTGCGGGTGAGCGTGCTCAAGCTGCCCGACGGCTACCTGCCGGCCCGCTGGGAGGAGGCCAAGGCCGCGGTCGAGGAGCTGCGCGCCCGCACCGAGCCGGGCCTGATCCTGGCGCCCTGGCGCGGCGACGCCCACCAGGACCACCGGGGGCTGGCCGAGCTGGTGCCCACCGCCTTCCGCGACCACCTGACGCTCGGCTACGAGATCGTCAAGTGGGACGGCGACCTGGCCGCCCCCGCGGTCTACCAGCCGCTCACGCCGGAGGTGGCCGAGCGCAAGGCGGACCTGCTCCAGCGCCACTACGCCTCGCAGCGGCACCGCCCCTGGTACGACCGCGAGGCGTTCCTGGGCCTGGCCCGCATCCGGGGCATCGAATGCCACACGCGGTACGCCGAGGCGTTCCACGTGTCCAAGCTGACCGTCGATCTGGAGAACTGATGCGGGTACTTCTCACCGGCCACCAGGGCTACCTGGGCAGCGTGATGGCCCCCGTCCTGGCCGAGGCCGGGCACCAGGTCGTCGGCCTGGACTCCGGCCTGTTCGCCGACTGCGTGCTCGGGCCCGAGCCCGAGCCGGTCGAGGCGCACGCCGTGGACCTGCGCGACGCCGGCCCCGAGCACGTCGCCGGGTTCGACGCGGTGATCCACCTGGCCGCCCTGTCCAACGACCCGCTCGGCGCGCTCGCGCCCGACCTGACCTACGACATCAACCACCACGCCTCCGTACGGCTGGCCAGGCTGGCCAAGGACGCGGGCGTGCGCCGCTTCCTGTACGCCTCCACCTGCTCGGTCTACGGCGCCTCCGGCGGCGCGGACCTGCTGGACGAGGAGGCCCCGCTGCGCCCGGTCACGCCGTACGCCGAGTCGAAGGTGCGGGTCGAGGACGACCTGACCGCGCTGGCCGACGACGACTTCACCCCGGTGTTCCTGCGCAACGCCACCGCCTTCGGGTTCTCGCCGCGGCTGCGCGCCGACATCGTGCTGAACAACCTGGTGGGCCACGCGCACCTGACCGGCGAGGTCCGGGTGTTGTCCGACGGCACCCCGTGGCGTCCGCTGGTGCACGCCAGGGACATCGCCGACGCGTTCGCCGCCGCCCTGACCGCGCCGCGCGAGGCCGTGCACGCCACGGCCTTCAACGTGGGCACCGAGGCCAACAACGTGACCGTGGCCGAGATCGCGGCCGAGGTGGTCGCGGCCGTCCCAGGCTCGACGCTGACGATCACCGGCGAGACGGGCGCCGACCCGCGCTCCTACCGCGTCGACTTCTCCCGGATCAGGTCCGCCCTGGGCTACGAGGCCCGCTGGACGGTCAAGGCGGGCGCCGTCGAGCTCATCGACGCCTACCGCGAGCACGGCCTGACCCGGCACGACTTCGACCGCCGCTTCACCAGGCTGGCCCGGCTCGCCGACCGGCGCGAGGCCGGCACCGTCGACGCCACCCTGCGGCCATGACCGGCCCGGAGATGCACGACCTGGTACGGCGGCTCTACCCGTTGTGCCGCAGCATCACCGGCGACGGCCTGCGCCGCACCCTGGAGATCATCGGTGGCTCGATCCCGCTGGAGATCACCGAGGTTCCGACGGGCACGCAGGTGCTCGACTGGACGATCCCCCGCGAGTGGAACATCCGCGACGCCTACGTCAAGGACGCCGCCGGGAACCGGGTCGTCGACTTCCGGCGCAGCAACCTGCACGTCGTCGGCTACAGCGCGCCGGTCGAGGCCACCATGTCGCTGGCCGAGCTGCGCGGGCGCCTGCACACGCTGCCCGGCCAGCCGGACCTGGTGCCGTACCGGACCAGCTACTACGCCGAGACCTGGGGCTTCTGCCTGAGCCAGAACACCCTGGACGGGCTGGCGGAAGGCCCGTACGAGGTCAGGATCGACTCCACGCTCGCCGACGGCCACCTGACCTACGGCGAGCACGTGATCCGGGGCCGCAGCTCGGAGGAGGTGCTGATCTCCTGCCACGTGTGCCATCCCTCGCTGGCCAACGACAACCTGGCCGGGGTGGCGGTGGCGGTGTCGCTGGCCCAGCGGCTCCTCGACCCGTGGTACACCTACCGGTTCGTGTTCGCGCCCGGCACCATCGGCGCGATCACCTGGCTGGCGCTCAACCGCGAGCGCGTGGACCGGATCAGGCACGGCCTCACCCTGGCCTGCGCCGGGGACGCCGGGACGATCACCTACAAGCGCAGCAGGCGCGGCGACGCCGAGATCGACCAGGTCTTCGCGCACGTGCTCAAGGACCGGCCGCACACCCTCCTGGACTTCTCGCCCTACGGCTACGACGAGCGGCAGTACTGCTCGCCGGGGTTCGACCTGCCCGTGGGCTCGCTGACCAGGACGCCCTACGGGGGTTACCCGGAGTACCACACCTCGGCCGACGATCCGGACTTCGTGCGGCCCGAGGCCATGGAGGACACCCTGGAGACGCTGTGGAGCGCCGTACGGGTCCTGGAGGGCAACCGCCGCTACCAGAACCTCAGCCCGTACGGCGAGCCCCAGCTCGGGGCGCGCGGCCTGTACGGCTCGCTGGGCGGCCGCAGTGACACGAAACAGGCCCAGATGGCGATGTTGTGGGTGCTCAACCTTTCCGACGGGCGGCACAGCCTGCTCGACATCGCGGAACGGTCGAACCTGCCGTTCCAGGCATTGGCGGACGCGGCGAACGCCCTGCAGAACGCGGGCCTGCTGAAGGAGTGGGTGGATTGAGCCTGGCGCTGAAAGTCGGCGACGTGGTCGAGGTTCTCAGTGCTGAAGAGATCCTGGCGACCCTCGATGAGCGCGGAGAGCTGGACAGCCTCCCGTTCATGCCGGAGATGCTGCGGTTCTGCGGGCAACGGCTGACCGTCCACAAGGTGGCCAACAAGCTCTGCGACACGATGACCAGGACCGGGATGCGGAAGATGGAGGACGCCGTCCACCTGACCGGCTCCCGCTGCGACGGCACGGCCCACGGCGGCTGCCAGACGGCCTGCCTGCTCTACTGGAAGACGTCCTGGCTGCGGAAGGTCGACGGGCCGCCCACGGCCGAGGAGCGGGTCCGTCCCGAGCGGCCGCTGCTGCCGCTGCTGGAGGTCAACACCCGCAAGGAGCCCGCGCCGGACGGCGAGGAACGGTTCCGCTGCCAGGCGACCGAGCTGCTGCGGGCCGCCCCCGAGCTGCTTCCGTTCCGCGACCTGGGCCAGTACGTCACCGACGTCCGGGTGGGCAACGCCGGGATCGCCTCGACCGTCCGGACGTTGTTCTTCGGCCTGTTCAACCGCTACCAGCGGCTGTCCAGGAGGTTCCCCCGGGCGCTGCGCTTCAGGGGCGGCCTGGACTGGGGGTTCGTGCAGCCCGGCCCGCACACCGGCCCGGCCCCGACCGGGACGACCGACCTCCAGCCGGGCGAGCTGGTCCGGATCAAGTCCAAGGACGAGATCGTCGCCACGCTCACCACCAAGGGGTTCAACCGGGGGCTGGGCTTCGAGGAGGACATGGCCCGGTCGTGCGGCAAGGTCGCCCGGGTGACCGCGCGGGTCGAGCGCTGCATCGACGAGAAGACCGGAAAGCTGCTTGAGATGAAAAATCCGTGCATCGCCTTGGACGGAATCATCTGCGACGGCGTGTACAAGTCCAACTGCCCCCGCGCGTTCATCCCGTTCTGGCGGGAGATCTGGCTGGAGCGGGTCAACGAGCAAAAGTAGCGGGTCAACGAGCAAAAGTAGGGCACAGCATGGTGGATCAGGCGAGCCCGGACATCAGTGACATTGGGCGCAAGGCGGGTCGAGGGGCGGTGTGGAGCCTGCTCGGCACGCTCGTCACCCGTGCGGGCTCGTTCATCCTCGGGCTGATCCTGGCCCGGCTCCTCGCACCCGCGGACTTCGGCACGTACGCCGTCGCGCTCGCGGCCACCCAGTTCGTCATGGTGGTCAAGGACGTCGGCGTCATGTCGGCCGTCGTGCAGTGGCGCGGCCGGCTGGAGGACATCGCGCCCACGGCCACGACGCTCACGATGATCTCCGCGCTCGGCCTGTACGGGCTCTTCTGGGTCGGTGCGCCGTACTTCTCGGCGCTGGCCGGCAGCGCGGAGGCCACCTCCGTGGTGCGCATCCTCACCGCGGTCATCCTGGTCGAGGCGGTCACGGCGGTGCGCAGCGCGGCCCTGCTGCGCTGGTTCCGCACCGGCAAGAACGCCAAGGCGGTGCTCGCGGGCTTCCTGGTCAACGCGCCGGTGGCCATCGTGCTCGCGGTCAACGGCGCCGGAGCCTACAGCTTCGCCTGGGGGCAGCTCGCCGGGGCCGTGGTCACCGGCGTCTTCATGCTGATCTACGCCCGGCTGCCCTACCGGCTGGGGTTCGACCGGAACGTCGCGGGCCGGCTGCTGAGGTTCGGGATCCCCTCGGCGGCCGGGATCGCCCTGGAGGTCCTGCTGCTCAACGTGGGCTACATCATCGTCGGCAACATCATGGGCGATGCGTGGCTCGGGTTCTACCTGATGGCGTTCAACGTGTCGAGCTGGGTGCCCGGCATCATCGGCAGCGCCATCCGCATGGTGTCGATCGCCGGCTTCTCCCGGCTGGCCGAGCGGGACGCGGAGTCGTTGTCGATCGGCGTCCAGCGCAGCGTGCCGCTGCTCATCGCCATGGTGCTGCCGCTGGCGGTGTTCATGGCGGTGCTGGCGCACTCGCTGATCATCTTCATCTACGGCCCGCAGTGGGAGCAGTCCGCCGGGGTGCTGCGTTTCCTGGCGGTCCTGATGGTGGTGCGCATGCTCACCGCCTTCGCGCTCGACATCCTGAACGGCCAGGGCGCCACCCGCTCGACCGTCTGGATGAACCTCGGCCACGCCGCGGCGATGATCCCGGCGGTCATCGCCGGCACGCACCTCGACGGCATCCGGGGCGCCGCGATCGGCCAGGCCGCCGCCGCCGTGCTGGTCGCGCTGCCGCTGGCGATGATCGCCGTGCAGCGGGCGGGGGTCCGGCTCGGGCCGGTGCTGCCCGGTCTCGTACGCCCGGCGGTCGGGGCGGTGGTCTGCGCCGCCGTCATGCTCGGCCTGGCGAGCCTGACCCACGGCAGCCCGTTCGTCCAGCTCGCCCTGGCCGGCGGCGGCGGACTGCTGGCGTACGTGCTGGTCGTGGTGACCCGCGACCAGTTCCACCTAGTGAGCGCCCGTCTGGTGCGGCTGCTGCCCGCCCGCGCGCGCTGACCCCGAGGAGAGACGATGCTGGTGTCCATCGGAATCCCGGTACGCAACGGCGCGGACCGGCTGGAGACGGCCGTGCGCTCCGCGCTCGCCCAGGATCACGCCGAGCTGGAGGTCGTGATCTCGGACAACGCCTCCACCGACGGCACGCAGGAGCTCTGCCGCGAGCTGGCCCGCCAGGACGACCGCATCGCCTACCACCGCCAGCCCCACGACCTGCACGTGGTGGGGAACTTCGTGGAGGTGCTGCGCCGCGCGCGCGGCGAGTTCTTCCGCTGGATGGGCGACGACGACCTGCTCGAACCCGACTACGTCTCGCGCACGCTGGAGCCGTTCCTGGCCGACGAGCGGCTCATCCTGGTCACCTCCGACGTCCGGTACACCGGCGCGGACGGGACCGTCCACGAGCCGCGCTACCGCGGCACCCGGATGCTCTCCGACGACCCGGTCGACCGCCTCGACGAGCTGTGGGACGTGGTCACGACCCAGCACCACGGCCTCGACCCCCTCTACGGGCTGATGCGGCGCGAGCGGGTGGCCGCCGTGCCCAGACCGCTGATGATCCGTGAGGACGAGGTCTACGCCACCATGCTCGCGCTGACCGCGCCCTGGGGGCACGTCCCGCGGGTGCTGGCCCATCGCAACCTGCGCGAACGCCGCCTGTCCGGGATCGCCGCGGCGCTCGGCGTGCCCGCCTGGACCGCCCATTTCGCCACCACGCTGCAGTTCCGGGCCATGCACCGGGCCCTCGGCGGCACGGATCTGTCGGCGGAGCAACGCGCCCGCGCGCGGGCCGTGCTGCTGCGCACGTACTGGCGGCGTCAGCAGCAGATGCTGACGCACCGCAGCCGCAAGATCGCCGGGTTGGCCGCCCGACTCGTCTCCTCGAAAGGGTGAAACCCTCGTGCTGATTCGCATCGTGCGGCTGCTCATGCAGCCGGGCCGCATCCTGCTGGCCGTCCTGCGGCGCCTGCCGTTCGGCTCCCACGAGCTGCGCTGCGCGCTCGACCTCTATCCGCGGCCGCACTACGCGTACGGCGTCCAGCAGGCGGCCGAGCTGGCCAGGCGGCTCGGCGTCGGCCGGATCAGCGTGGTCGAGTTCGGCGTCGCCGGCGGCGCGGGCATGGTCGAGCTCAACCGCATGGCGGCGCTGGCGACGGCGGCGACCGGCGTCAAGATCGACGTGTACGGCTTCGACACCGGCGCCGGCCTGCCCAAGCCCACCGACTACCGCGACCTGCCCTACATCTGGCGCGAGGGCGACTTCGTCATGGATGTCGAGGCCCTGCGCGCCCGCCTGGGAGCGGCGCGGCTGATCCTGGGCAACATCGAGGACACCGTAGGGGAGTTCCTGGACGGCGAGCACCCCGCGCCCATCGGCTTCGTCTCGATCGACGTGGACTTCTACTCCTCGACGGCGGCGGCGCTCAGGCTGTTCGCCGGCGACCACCGCTACTTCCTGCCCCGCGTGTTCGTCTACCTGGACGACACCGTCGGCGACGACGACCAGGTCATCCACAACGACTACGTCGGCGAGCTGAGCGCGATCCGGGAGTTCAACGAGGACAACAAGGCGATGAAGCTGGCCCCGATCCACGGCCTGCGGCACAAGCGCCCGGTCCCCGCCCCCTGGAACGACAACATCCAGGCGCTGCACCGGTTCGACCACCCCGACTACTCGACCTACGTCGCCCGTCCGGACACCGAGACACAATTGCCGCTGTAATTCCCTGTAACGAAGAAGCGGGCACCGGCGAGAGAAAGGAAAAGAACGACGCGAGGGGGTAAATCTCGCTATGTCCGTTATATTAACCAATAGCCGAATTCGGGATGATGTTCGGCGCCAAATGATCTTCAAAGGGGACGTGTTCCTCTACTCCGCCACCCCCGCCTCGACCAAGCTGATCGAGTTCGCCCGCGAGCTGATCGAGGAGGCGTTCGGAGCACGCGACCCGCAGACCGCCCAGCACGAGATGCCGGTGGAGGACTTCGCCGCGCTGCTCGCCGAGCTCAAGCCCCGCTTCATCCATCATCCCACCAGCAAGAAGCTGATCCGCGCCCTGCTGGAGGAGCTCGGCATGGCGCTGGACGAGACGTACTTCGACGTGCCGCGGCTGCGCACCTCGACCGCCGACCACTACCTCGACTCGGGCATCTCCTACGCCTACCACGCGCACAGGGACTGCTGGTACTCCGCGCCGTTCTGCCAGGTCAACTGGTGGATGCCCATCTACGAGGTGGTCCCGGAGAACGTCTTCGCCCTGCACCCGCAGTACTTCGACCGTCCCGTGCTCAACGGCAGCGGGCGCTACGACTACGCGGAATGGACCGCGGTGAGCCGGCCCACCGCCGCGCAGCACGTCCACAGCGACACCAGGGAGCAGCCCAAGCCGGAGGAGGCGCTCGACCTCGACCCCGAGCTGCGGCTCGTCCCGGAGCCGGGCGGCATGATGCTGTTCTCCGGTGCGCACCTGCACTCCACCGTCGCCAACACCTCCGGCAGGACCCGGTTCAGCATCGACTTCCGCACCGTCCACATCGACGACGTCCGCTCGCGCGCCGCCGCCCCCAACGTGGACGCCGCCTGCCGCGGCACCACCCTGCGCGACTTCCACCGGGCCGACGACCTGTCGCGCATCCCCGAGGAGCTCGCGGCGGCCTACGAGGCCGAGGCGCTGGCGAAGATCACCTGATCCGGGTCACCTGAACCGCGCCCGCGCGGCCTCGCGCAGGCTCCGCCAGCCTCTGTGCCGCTGGAAGGGCAGCTCGAAGACGGACGCGAACAACCACGCCACTCCCACGCTCGCCGGCACGGCCAGGGCGAGCGTGAGGAGGAAGGCGGGCATCCCCGGCGGCACGCGCGGCGCGACCACCAGCCGGTTGACCATGACCACCAGCGGCGCGTGGATCAGGTAGAGGCTGTAGGAGAACGAGCCGAGCCGCCGTACCGGACGGGTGTCGAGCAGCCGGACGAGCCAGGAGGGCCGGCCCGTCGCCACGCCGGCCAGCAGCAGGCCGGCGGCGGGCCCGACCGCGAGGTCCACCCAGAAGAAGTGCCCGACCACCCACTCAGGACCGGCCACCACGACCAGCGCGAGCACCGGCAGCGCGGCCGCCGCGGCCAGCCAGTGCCAGGGCGGCCGCCCGGTGCGCTCCGACGCCCGCACCACCCCGGCGCACACCGCGCCCACGGCGAACAGCGCGGCGAACTGCGGGGTCAGCCGCATCAGCAGCTCCACGGCCGGCACGTACGGCGCCAGCGCTCCCACGGCCACCACGACCAGCGTCACCGCGCCCAGCATCACCGCCGCCCCCCACCGGCGCAGCACCAGCACCATCAGCGGGAACACCAGGTAGAGCTGCGCCTCGACGGCGATCGACCACATGGCGCCGTTGGGGCTGGGGGAGCCGAAGACGTCCTGGAGCAGCAGGCCGTAGATGAGCACCGACTGCCCGGTGGGCGCCTGCTGGCCCGGCTGCGGGATGACCGTCCACGCGATCACCAGGCTGAACAGCAGCGCCGCCCAGTACGGCGGCAGGATGCGCCAGGCCCGCCGGTTGAAGAACGTCGGGATGCTGCCGAGCCGCCAGCCGGACCGGGCGGGCGAGACCGCGAGGGAGAACCCGGACAGCACGATGAACACCACGACCGCGAAGTGCCCGTAGAGCAGCCACCCCGTCCACCAGGGCGCGTCGTTGACCGGGAACCCGGGGAACGACAGCAGCCAGCAGTGGTGCAGGACCACGAACAGCGCGGCCAGCCCCCGTAACCCGTCGAGCCCGGCGAGCCTGCTCCGTGTCGCCGGACGCTCAGTTGTCAGCCCCACCGGAAGCCCCCGTCGCCGTAGTCGTAGGTCTATCGCGGCGATCACGTCCGATGTAACCGATCTGGGGGGATGTAACGTCTGCCAGTGATTGGGCGATGGTCCGCTATAGGGCAAGTTCGCTGATGCGGGGGAACGTACCAAAATGGAGTTCTGGAAGGCGATTCTTGGTCTTCTCCGACGAATTCTGATAGGCCCGCCGCTGATCCTCCTGTCGATCCTGGTGGGCGGCGTGGTGTACCTCGTCCTCCCGGCCCACTACACGACCGACGTCTCCCTCGTCCTCGCGACCCCGGTGAACGGCGGCACGGTCAACAGCGACAAGACCAAGCAAGGGCTGACCAACCCCTTCCTCTCCTTCAACGACGCGCTCAAGACCGGCGCCAGCATCGTCATCCTCGCGATGAACACCCAGGACGTCTGGACCGAGCTCGGCGCCCCCAAGGACGGCCCGACCGAGATCACCATCGACGACGGGCGCACCAACCCCAACGTCCTGGACATCAACGGGCCCTACATCTACATCAGGGTGGACAGCGAGTCCCCGCGGCAGGCCACGACCGTGCTCATGGCGGCCCGCGAGCGCGTGGCGAGCGAGCTGTTCAAGTGGCAGAAGACGCTCGGCGCGCCGCCGAACACCTTCATCACCTCCACCGACATCGTGCCGCCCTCCAAGCCCGAGGCCGACCACAGCGCGAACTGGCAGGGGGCGATCGGCGGCGCGCTGCTCACCCTGTTCCTGGGCCTCGGCATCGCCTACGGCGTGGTGGTCCGGCGCGAGCCCCGGCAGCGCCGGCAGCCCGAGCCCGCCGCCCCGGCCGCGCCTCCCGCCGCCACTCCCGTTCCGATTCCGGCTCCGGCGCCCGAGCCGGTCGAGGTCCAGGCGGCCGAGCCCGCCGAGCTCCCGGTCCTCGACGAGGACAGCTCGGCCACCATGGAGTTCCCCGCCTACCGGGCCGGCCCGCTGTCGCCCGTCCCGGGGCCGAGGAAGGCGAACCAGGACGACGGCGAGAAGTGAGGGCCCGCCATGGACTTCTGGGCGACGGCGAAGATCCTGTTCAAGCGCTGGTACGTGACGGTCCCCGCGTTCCTGCTCACGGTCGTCACGGCCCTCGGCGTGTTCGCCGTCGCGCCCAAGACCTTCATCTCCAGCTCGGCGCTCGTGCTGACCCTGCCGGTGACCGGCGGCAGCGTGCCGAGCGACCCCAAGTTCCCCAACCCGCGCACCAACCCCCTGGTCTCCTTCGACCAGGGGCTCAGCATGACCTCCTCGATCCTCATCCAGGCGCTCAACACGCCCCGGACGGCCGCCGAGGTCGGCGCGCCCATCGGCGGCGACGTCACCCTCAAGATCACCAGCGGTGGCACCAACCCCGAGCTGATGCCCGCGACCCCGTTCATCGTGATCATCTGTGAGGCGCCGACCGCCGAGCTGGCCCACGGCATCGTCGTGAAGGTCACCGCCCTGGCCCAGAAGGAGCTGCGGGCCCGGCAGCAGCAGGTCAAGGCGCCGCCCGCCACGTACGTGACCGCCACCGTCGTGGTGCCGCCGACCGCGCCCGACGAGAAGAAGGGCAGCCGCATGCGCAGCGCCGTCATCACCGGCGCGCTGGCGTTCTTCATGAGCCTGTTCGCCGCCTTCGCCGTCGAGAGCTTCGCCCGGCACCGCCGTTCGCGCCCCCGGGCCGGGAGCGGTCCCGTGCGGTTCGAGCCCGCGCTCGCCAACGGCGCCAGGACGCCGGCGGGACACGAAGGATGACCGGCACCGTCCTGCCGCGGCGCGCCGACGGCGCCACCCTGGCCTGCCTGTTCGTGCTGTTCCTGCTGATCCTGCCGGCCCGCCTGGCGGTCGCCGGGCTGCCGCTCTCGCTCACCCCCGCCGAGATCATGGCCCTGTTCATGGGCGTGGTGTGGGTGTGCGCCCAGATGGTCGGCACGACCGGCGTCGCCAAGGGCGGCAACCCCGTCCGCACCTCGATCTTCGTCTACGGCATGCTGCTGCTGGCCGTCTACGGTTACACGACCTACCGCTACCTGCCCTCCGACGAGCTCAACCTCGCCGACCACACGCTGGTGCTCTACCTGGGGTACGCGAGCCTGCTGCTGGTCATGTGCGACGGGATCGGCAGCCGCGAGCGCCTCGACTTCGTGCTCAAGGCGGTCGTCATCGGCGGCACGTTCGCCGCGATCGTCGCGTTGCTGCAGTTCCGGCTGGACTTCGACCTGACCGAGTACATGCGCGTCCCGGGCCTGCGCCACTCCTCGGTCGAGGAGGTGCCGACCGTGATCTCCCGGTCCGACCTGCGCCGGGTCGCCGGCACGCTCGGCCACCCGATCGAGTTCGGCGCGCTGTCGGCGATGCTGCTGCCGCTGGCCGCCCACCTCGGCTTCCAGGCGCGCAGCCGGGGCCAGGCCGCGACCCGCTGGTGGATCTGCGCGGCCGTCATCGCGGCCGGCCTGATGTTCTCGGTCTCCAGGACGGCCGTGCTCGGCCTGGCCGGGGCCGGGCTGATCCTGCTGCTCGGCTGGTCCAACCGGCGGCGGATCGTCGCCATCGGCGCGTTCGTGGTGTTCCTGGGCTTCATGAAGGTGCTGGCGCCGGGCCTGATCGGCACGTTCTACAACCTGTTCGCCGGCGCGGGCGAGGACAGCAGCGTCATCTACCGCACCCACGACTACCCCTTCGCGATGCGGGAGTTCGCCAAGAGCCCGTTCTTCGGCCGCGGCCTCGGCACCTGGTACCCCTTCAAGCATCAGGTGTTCGACAACCAGTACCTGCTGTCCCTGGTGGAGACCGGGGTGGTCGGCGTGCTCGGGTTCGTCGGCGTGATCGGGTGCGGGATCGTCGTCGCCCTGCGGGTGCGCCGGATGAGCACCGACCCGAACGTGCGCAACCTCGGCCTGACCATCGCCGCCTGCCTGGTGATCCCGCTGCTCGGCGCGGCCACCTTCGACCTGCTGTCCTTCCCCGGCATCACCAGCGTGCTGTTCCTGCTCGTCGGCGCGGCCGGGGCGCTGATGCGGTTCGAACGCCGCGATCAGGCGGCCAGGATGGCCCTGAGCTCCTTCCACGAGCCCGCCGACCTGTCGCGCTCGCTGATCGCGGTCACCGGCAACGGCCACGGCAGCGCGAGGTCGGGGTCGTCGTAGCGGACGGCCAGGTCCTCGGCCGGGTCGTGCTCCCTGTCGATGCGGTAGCAGACGTCGGCCTGCTCGGTCAGCGCCTGGTAGCCGTGCAGCACGCCCGGCGGCACGTACAGGTTGGCGAAGGTCACGTCGTCGAGCCGGACGGCGACGTGCGAGCCGAACGTCGGCGACCCCGGCCGCGCGTCCACCAGGACGTCCAGCACCGCGCCGCGGGCCGCGCGCACCAGCTTGGCCTCGCCGCGCCCCGACCGGCCGTGCATGCCCCTGATCGTGCCGAGCCGCGAGCGCGACTGGCTGTCCTGGACGAACGCCGTGTGGTCCAGCCCGTGCTCGGCGGCGATCACGGCGTCGAAGGTCCTGGTGAACAGGCCGCGGTCGTCGTGGCTCGGCGTCGGCACGAACAGCAGCGCGCCTTCGAGCCCCAGTCGCTCGACTCTCATCGTGTTCCTCTCCTGTGGAAGGGCCCGCGGCTCCTCTGTGAGGGCCCGTGGTTCAGCCCGGCAGGGCCCGCAGCCGGCGGGACGGCCTGAGCAGCGCCACGACCGAGGCCCTGGCCGTACGCCGCCCGGCCGCCGCCCGCATCGCCTCGCCGAGCAGCACCGCCAGGTAGAAGCCCGCGGTCGCGACCCGGCCCCGGCGCCGCCGGAACAGCCGGACGCGGTTGACGGTGAGCAGCGCGGCCAGCATCGGGCTGGTCTTGGCCTCGCCGCCGATGTGCTCGACCACGGCGGCCGGCTCGTACCAGAGGGTCCAGCCGGCGTCCGCGGCGCGCAGCGCGTACTCGGTCTCCTCGCTGTAGAGCAGGAAGGACTCGTCCCAGGGGCCGAGCCGGGCCAGCGCCGTGGCCGAGACGAGCATGGCGGCGCCGGTGGCCCAGTCGGCCGGCCCGGGACGTTCGTAGCGGGCCGGATCGACGACCATCTCGCCCAGCGTGCCGATCCGGCCCGCCAATCGGCCGCCGACCAGCGACTCGGCCAGCGCGCGGCGTACCGCGGGCGTGCGGCGCAGCGAGTGGTGGAGCACCCCCTCGGTGCTGACCAGCCGGGGAACCGCGATGCCGGTGCCGGGCCGGTCGAGGGCCGCGGCCAGCACGGCCAGCGCGCCGGGACGCAGGCGGCAGTCCGGGTTCAGGATGAGCACCGCGTCGAGGTCGTCCAGGTCGAGCGAGGCGACCCCGGCGTTGATCGCCGCGGCGTACCCGGCGTTCCGGCCCACCTGAAGGGGCCGTACGGGCAGGCCGGCGGCCTGTTCGGCGATGGCGAGCGAGTCGTCCTTGGAGGCGTTGTCGGCCACGACGACGTCGGTGAGCCGGACCCCCTTCGCGCCCTCGGGCAGGGAGGCCAGGCAACCGCCGAGGACCGGCGCGCTGTTGTAGGTCACGATCACGATCGCGACTCGGGGAGAGCCGGGCGTCACATGTCGCCATCGGCGGCCGGGAATGGATCGTTACAGGTAACAGAAGGCACTGATGAGGCGATGAGGAGGTAGGGGCCGGGTGTCGTAGGAGACGGAGACACATTCCATGCAGGATCTGCAGGCTTTCACCTTCCACCGGGACGAGCTGTTCCCGCTGGCGGACAAGTACTCCGAGCAGTTCCGTACCGCCTCGCCGTTCCGTCACGTCGTCATCGACGACTTCCTGCCGCCCGAGGTGCTGGAGCCCGTCCTCGACGAGTTCCCCGAGCCGCGCGACGCCACCTGGCAGCGGTTCGACAGCGCGCGCGAGGTGAAGCTGGCGCTGGCCGACACCGAGCGCATGGGGCCGGCCACCCGGCGTCTGCTGGCCGAGTTCAACAGCGGCGTGTTCGTCGAGTTCCTGGAGCGGCTGACCGGCATCACGCAACTGGTCTCCGACCCGCACTTCGAGGGCGGCGGCCTGCACCAGATCCGGCCCGGCGGCTTCCTGAAGGTGCACGCCGACTTCAACCGCAGCCGCCGGCTCAACCTCGACCGCCGGCTCAACGGCCTGCTCTACCTCAACAAGGACTGGCAGGAGAGCTACGGCGGCCACCTGCAGCTGTGGAACAAGGACATGACCGAGTGCGAGGGCAAGATCCTGCCGGTCTTCAACCGGTTCGTGCTGTTCGCCACGACCGACGACGCCAACCACGGCCACCCCGACCCGCTCACCTGCCCGGACGACCGCGCCCGCCGCTCGATGGCGCTCTACTACTACTCCAACGGCAGGCCCGACGACGAGGTCACCGACGACCACACCACGCTGTTCAAGCAGCGGCCGGGCGAGGCGTGGAAGAGCAACCTGCGCCAGGTCGCCAAACGCTGGACGCCGCCCGCGCTGGCCGACCTCGTCGGCGGCCGGAGGACCAAGGGCGAGTGAGGCCGTACGTCCGAGGGGCCTGGTGCCTCGTCGCGGTCCTGGTCGTGCTGCTGGGCGGCTGCACCGGGTCCCCCGGCGGGCCCGAGGTCACCCGGTCGCCCGCCGCGGCCACGTCCAGGCCGGGCACGCCGCCGCCGTCGAAGCCGGCCGAGCAGGGCTGGCCGGGCGCGCACAACACCGGCGTGCCCGAGGGGATGGCGCTGCGCAAGTCAGGATCGATCCGGGTGACCAGGAACGGCACGGTGATCGACGGCGTCGAGGTGACCGGCTACATCACGGTCGAGGCCGACGACGTGGTCATCCGCAACACGCGGGTGCGCGGCACCAAGGGCTGGTGGGGCATCCTCCAGCGCGAGGGACGCACCGGCCTGACGGTCGAGGACACCGAGATCTTCGGCAACGGCAGGGCGCGCACCCAGTTCGGCATCCTCAACCAGGGCAAGCTGATCACGATCCGCCGCGTGGACGTCCACACCATCTCCAACGGCATCCTGACCCAGCAGGGCCTGGTCGAGGACTCCTACGTGCACGACCCGAAGTACTACTCCGGCGACCACACCGACATGATCATGTCCACCGGGCCGCCCGCGCCCGGCACCGAGCTGGTCATCCGGCGCAATACGGTGATCAACACCCTCGACCAGACCGGCGCCATCGCCCTCTTCCAGGACTTCGGCGTGGTCAGGGACGTGACGGTCGAGGGCAACCTGCTGGCCGGCGGCGGCTGGTCGCTGTACGCCGGGGCCGGGGTGAAGGGGAAGTCGTCCAACATCAAGGTGATCGGGAACGTGTTCAGCCGCCGCGTCTGGCCCAAGGGCGGAGCGGCGGGGCCGGTTTCATATTGGGATAAAGACGGGCCCGGAAATCGGTGGCAGGGGAACACCTGGGAAAACGGCGGCACTGTGACGCCGGGATGACGCCTCTCTGTCGGATTTGCCGCGATAGATGAGAAACATGAGCTTGTTGTGAATTTGGAGGATAACGAGTTTATTTCGGTAAAAGGCACCACTTCTTCTTTCGGCATGGCTACTCTCTCCCCTTGGGGGACTCGGACTCGGCCACGATCGGAAGGAGTCGCCTGTGTCGCGGCATCGAAGAGGGAAGAGACGTACCGGCTGGTTATCCCTGGCCGGGGTCTCCGTGGTGGCGCTGCTGGCCGGCGGGTACGGCCTCGTCGTCTCCGACGTACTGGAGCCCCGGGCCGTCCTGACGGAGGCCAGTGGGGCGAGCAGCGCGGCCTCGCCGCAGGCCGCCGCCGGCCGGCGAGCCCGGCCGCGTCCCACCACCCACAAGCCCCGGCCCACCGGGACCCGGAGCCAGGAGCCCAGGTGGTGGCCCAGGCGGCCCACGAGGAAGCCGACCGCGCGCCCGACGCGCCGTCCCACCCACCGGCCGACGCACCGCCCGACGCCGACCGGCACCCTGCCCGGCACCCCACCGGGCACCCCACCCGGGACGCCCACGACGACGCCCACGACGACGCCCACGGTGAGCCCTCCCGCCACGCCGACCGTCACGGCCACCCGCACCCCGACCCCGACCCCCACGGGCACGCCGCCCAGCGAGTCGCCGACCCCGACGCCCACCAAGACGCCCACCGGCACCCCGACGGCGACCCATACGGCGACCCCCACGGCCACCAAGACCCCGCCCCAGACGCCCACCCAGACCCCCACCAAGACCCCCACCTCCACCCCGCCCCCCGGCGGCGGCGGCGGCTGGCCCGGGGCGGGCAACACCGGCGTCCCCGACGGCACCGACCTGGTCAAGAAGACCGGCTCGATCGTCATCAAGGAGGACGGCAAGGTCATCGACGGCTGGGACGTCACCGGTGACATCACCGTCGAGGCCGACAACGTGACCATCCGCAACACCCGCGTCCGCGGCCAGAGCGACTACTGGGGCATCCTCCAGCGCGAGGGCTTCTCCGGCCTGAAGGTCGAGGACAGCGAGATCTTCGGCAACGGCAAGGTGCGCACCCAGTTCGGCATCCTCAACCAGGGCAAGCTGATCACGATCCGCCGCGTGGACATCCACACGATCTCCAACGGCATCCTCACCGACCAGGGGCTGGTCGAGGACTCCTACGTGCACGACCCGAAGTACTACTCCGGCGACCACACCGACATGATCATGTCCACCGGCACCGCCGCCCCCGGCACCGAGCTGGTCATCCGGCACAACACGGTGATCAACACCCTCGACCAGACCGGCGCCATCGCCCTCTTCCAGGACTTCGGCGTCACCAGGAACGTCACCGTCCAGGGCAACTTCCTGGCCGGCGGCGGCTGGTCGCTGTACGCGGGCGCCGGACGGCAGGGCCTGTCGTCCAACATCAAGGTGATCGACAACGTCTTCAGCCGCAAGGTCTGGCCGAAGGGCGGCTACGCCGGCCCGGTGTCGTACTGGGACGCGAACGGGCCGGGCAACGTCTGGAAGGGCAACTCGTGGGAGGGCGGCGGCGCGGCCATCATGGGCACGGACTGACCCCGGCGAGCCTGGGCCTCAGCTGCGGACCGCGATGACCGACTTCACCAGCCCGGCCAGCCGCTCGAAGCGCAGCCGCGACTTGGGGAAGTAGTGCCGCATCTCGGTCACGCTCAGCAGCTCGACCTCCATGGCGATCATCCGGGCGGCGTCCCGGTCGGAGGTCGGCGTGTGGACGAGCGGCCAGCGGCGCAGGATCGTCGTCCGCGCGGCAAGCGGCAGGAACTGGAAGCCGGGGAACAGGAAGTGCGGTTCGACCGGGAAGTACCGGTAGGGCGTCTGCACCCAGTGGCGATCGGCCATCTCGTGCACGGTGTCGGCGAACCGCTGCCGGCGCTGGTGTCCGCCGACGTGCTCGATGACGGCGTTGGAGAAGACCAGGTCGTAGCGGCTGCCGCGGATCGCGGGCGGCAGGTCGCAGGCGTCGGCGACGTCGGCCCGCAGCCAGGACGGCAGGTCGGCGGGCGGCTGTTCGAGGTTGACGATGTGCACGTGCGCGGGCCTGACCGGGGCGCGCATCCAGGCCCCGGCCGTGCCGCCGAGGTCGAGGACGTTCATCCGGTCGAGGTCGGGGAAACGGGCGGCGAACCATTGCCACCTGCGTGCCCGCGCCTTGGCTCCCAGCGAGTCGGGAGCGTCCACGAAACGACTGCGCAGGGCGTTCAGGCGGCTCATAAAGGCAACTCCTCCGGCCGGAATAAGTAGCCCCATGCTCGCAGAATTTCGCCCGTCCGGCTAAGAGGGCCTTTCTTCGTGACATTCTTGGGATGCATACCAATTGACCGTCCGGCGCAACCCTTCGTCCAATTCCGTGGCAGGGCGCCAGCCGAGCCGATCCGCCGCCGGGACGATGTCGGCGACCTGCGTGATGTCGTGCGGGCGGTCGGGCGCGGCGCCGAACTCGGGCCGCGTGTCCGCGCCCGTGATGCGGTAGAGCCGCTCGACGACCTCGTGGGCGGCGGTCCGTACGCCGGTGCCGACGTCGAGCGCGTGGCCGACCGCCTTGTCGGACTCGCCCGCCAGCACGAACGCGTCGACGACGTCGTCCACGTAGATCCAGTCGGCGAGCTTGGCGCCCCTGGTCAGCCGGGGACGTTCGCCGCGCAGCAGGCTGAGCGTCACGTACGGCACCAGCTTGGTGGTGTCGGGCTGGGCCGGGCCGTAGACCATGCTGGGACGCAGCACGGTGACGGGAAGGTCCCAGAGCCGGTGGTAGAGCCGCGCGTAGCCGGTGGCGGCCCACTTGGACATCGCGTACGCCGACGAGGGCGGCGCATGGTCGTTGCCCGGCCGCGGCTCCTCGATCGAGCCGGTGAACACCGTCCGGACGCCGTGCTCGCGCGCGGCCGACAACACGTTGACCGCGCCCACGACGTTGCTCTCCAGCGTGGCCCGGACGACCTCGTCGCCGCGCGACCCGGTGACCTCGCCGGCGAGGTGGAACAGCAGGTTCGGGCGTACCGACCGGAACAGCCGCGCGGTGTCGCCGGCGTCGTCGAGCCGGGCCTGGTGCCAGATCTCCCCGTGGCGGGCCTGCTGGGGCCGCCGGCTGACCGCGTGCACCTGCGCGCCGAGCACGCGCAGACGCGCGGCCAGGTGCGATCCGATGAACCCGGCCGCACCCGTCACCAGCACCACGGCCTCAGGCCAATACGACATCGTGGATTGACCTCCGTGGAAGATGGAGCCGTCGGGCCGACGGCTCCATCTAATACACGAACTAGCCGATGCGCCAGGTGTCTCCACCCATGAGCAGCTCGCTCAGGTCGCCGGGGCCCTTCTGCGCCACGGCCTCCTCCAGCTGGTCGGCCATGAGCACGTCGTAGGCCGGGCGGTCGACCTGGCGGAAGATGCCGATCGGCACGTGCTCGAAGGCCGGCTCGTCGAGCCTGCTGAGGGCGAAGGCCACCGACGGGTCGGGGTTGTGGGCGTCGTGCACGAGGATCTGCTCCTCGCTCACGCCGTCCCTGGCGACGACCTCGATGCCGCCGTTCGCGCCGCGCACGACGGCCTTGGACGCGCTCACGATCGGCTGGCCGTGCTCCAGGCGCAGCGTGATGTCGTCGCGCACCGCCGGGTCCTTGAGCTGCTCGAAGGCGTTGTCGTTGAAGATGTTGCAGTTCTGGTAGATCTCCACCAGCGACGTGCCGCGGTGGGCCGTGGCCTCGCGCAGCACCGACTGCAGGTGCTTGCGGTCGGAGTCGATCGTGCGGGCCACGAACGACGCCTCGGCGCCGATGGCCAGCGAGATCGGGTTGAACGGCTTGTCCAGCGAGCCCATCGGGGTCGACTTGGTGATCTTGCCGACCTCGGAGGTGGGCGAGTACTGGCCCTTGGTCAGACCGTAGATCCTGTTGTTGAACAGCAGGATGTTCAGGTTGACGTTGCGGCGCAGCGCGTGGATCAGGTGGTTGCCGCCGATGGACAGCGCGTCGCCGTCACCGGTGATCACCCACACCGACAGGTCGGGCCGCGAGGCGGCCAGGCCGGTCGCGATCGCGGGCGCGCGGCCGTGGATCGAGTGGAAGCCGTAGGTGTTGAGGTAGTACGGGAAGCGCGAGGAGCAGCCGATGCCGGAGACGAACACGATGTTCTCGCGCCGCAGCCCCAGCTCGGGCAGGAAGCTCTGCACGGCCGCCAGGATCGCGTAGTCGCCGCAACCCGGGCACCAGCGCACCTCCTGGTCGGACTTGAAGTCCTTCAGCCCCTGCTTGACGTCGGTCTTGGGAACCAGGCTCAGGCCCTTCCCGTTCACCAGCTCAGTCACTGTCGATCACGTCCTGAATGACTCCGGCCAGCTCCTCGGCCTTGAACGGGAGCCCGCGCACGCGGTTGTAGCTGATCACGTCGACGAGGTAGCGGGCCCGCAGCAGCAGCGCGAGCTGGCCGAGGTTGATCTCGGGCAGCAGCACCTTGTCGTAGCTCTTGAGCACCTCGCCGGTGTTGGCCGGCAGCGGGTTGAGGTGGCGCAGGTGCGCCTGGGCGACCTTGCCGCCCTGGCGCCTGATGCGCCGCACGGCCGCCGCGATCGGCCCGTACGTCGAGCCCCAGCCGATGACCAGGACCTTGGCGTCGCCGTCGGGGTCGTCGACCGCGAGGTCGGGCACGTCGATCCCGGCGATCTTGGCGGCCCGGGTGCGGACCATCAGGTCGTGGTTGTCCGGGTCGTAGGAGATGTTGCCGGTGCCGTCGGCCTTCTCGATGCCGCCGATGCGGTGTTCGAGGCCGGGGGTGCCGGGGATGGCCCAGGGGCGGGCCAGCGTCTCGGTGTCACGCTTGAACGGCAGGAACTCGCCGCCCTCACCGTTGGGTTCGGTCGTGAATTCCTGCGAAATGTCGGGCAAGTCGGAAACTTCGGGCAGGCGCCACGGCTCCGAGCCGTTGGCCAGGTAGCCGTCCGAGAGCAACATGACCGGCGTGCGGTACTTGACCGCGATACGGGCCGCCTCGACGGCCGCGTCGAAGCAGTCGCTCGGCGAGAGCGGCGCGACGATCGGCACCGGCGACTCGCCGTTGCGGCCGAACATGGCCATCAGCAGGTCGGTCTGCTCGGTCTTGGTCGGCATGCCCGTGCTGGGACCGGCGCGCTGGACGTCAACGATGATCAACGGCAGCTCGGTGGTGACCGCGAGGCCGACCGTCTCCGCCTTCAGCGCCACGCCGGGGCCGGAGGTGGTGGTCACGCCCAGCGCCCCGCCGAACGCGGCCCCCAGCGCCGCGCCGACGCCCGCGATCTCGTCCTCCGCCTGGAAGGTGCGGATGCCGAACCGCTTGTGCTTGGACAACTCGTGCAGGATGTCACTGGCCGGCGTGATCGGGTACGAGCCCAGGAACAGCGGCAGCTTCGACTGCACGCTGGCCGCGATCAGCCCGTAGGCGAGGGCCTGGTTCCCGGAGATGTTGCGATAGACGCCGGGAGCCAGCCTGGCCGGCTTGACCTCGTAGGAGACCGAGAACGACTCGGTCGTCTCGCCGTAGTTCCAGCCCGCCTGGAAGGCCGCGATGTTCGCCTTGGCGATGTCGGGCTTCTTGGCGAACTTCTGCTGCAGGAACGAGATCGTCTGCTCGGTCGGCCGGTGGTAGAGCCACGACAGCAGGCCGAGGGCGAACATGTTCTTGGCGCGCTCGGCGTCCTTCTTCGAGATCTCGAAGCCTTCGAGCGCCTTGACCGTCAGCGAGGTCAGCGGCACCGCGTGCACGCGCCACTCGCTCAGGGAGTCGTCCTCCAGCGGGTTGGCCGCGTAGCCGACCTTCTGCAGGTTGCGCTTGGAGAACTCGTCGGTGTTGGCGATGATGTCGGCGCCGCGCGGCAGGTCGCCGAGGTTGGCCTTCAGCGCCGCCGGGTTCATGGCCACGAGCACGTTGGGCGCGTCGCCGGGCGTCAGGATGTCGTGGTCGGCGAAGTGGAGCTGGAAGCTCGACACGCCGGGCAGGGTTCCTGCGGGGGCGCGGATCTCGGCGGGGAAGTTGGGCAGCGTCGACAGGTCGTTGCCGAACTCCGCCGTCCCCGCGGTGAAGCGGTCGCCGGTGAGCTGCATGCCGTCGCCGGAGTCGCCGGCGAACCTGATGATCACGCGGTCGAGTTGCTGGACCTGCTTCGTCACAGCTCAGTCCTCCTCGACGCGCCAAGGCGCGGTTGCGTTGGGCGCGTTCTCTGTTTCCATGCTAGATCCTCGGAAGGTCACGCGTTTGCCAGCCGCGAAAGCGGGTAACGCGGTCGGAAGTCAGGGTGAGGCGGGAGAACGACGACACAGCCCTGACGCGAGCCTGCAGAGGTCTACATGCAGGCGTGCGAAGAGGACGGTTCGGGTCACGAGCGCCAATGATACGTCCCCCCAACACGTGTGCTACGTCAGGGGCTGCTTACGCGACTGCTGGTTCCCCGACTCGTACAGGCGTCCGGCGCGCATCGCTGCGGAGCCGTACAACTCTGGAACGGTCACGAAGGTGTAACCCTTCCCGCTGAGTTCTTTCAGGATGCCCGGAATCGCGTCGATCGACTCGGGGTTGGTGTCGTGCATCAGGATGATCGCGCCCGGATGGGCCTTGCGCACGACGCGGTCGGTGATCTCCGACGCCGTCGCGCCGGGCTCGTCCCTGGAGTTCACGTCCCAGCCGACCAGCGACAGTCCCAGGTCGCGGGCGACGTCGCGCACGTCCTTGCTGATCGCGCCGTACGGCGGGCGGGCCAGCGTGGGCTCCTGCGCGATCGCCGCCCGGACGGCGTCGTCGGTACGCCGGAAGGAGTCGGCGATCTTGCTGGTCGCCTGCTTCGACAGGTCCCGGTGCGACCAGGAGTGGTTGCCGACCAGGTGGCCTTCCGCGCTCATCCGGCGCAGCAGGCCCGGCTGCGCGACGGCGTTCGTCCCGACGGTGAAGAAGGTGGCCCGCGCCTTGCCGGCGGCCAGCAGGTCGAGCAGCCGCCCGGTCCGCGGCCCCGGCCCGTCGTCGAACGTCAGCGCCACGCACTTGGTCCTGGCGCAGTTCACGCTCCCGGCCCGGTTGCTGGACGCCTCGGGGCTCGCCGTCGGCGCCGTCTTCGGCGTCGTCGCCGGCCCGGCCGGAGGGGCGCTGCGGGCGGCCTCCCGCACGCTCTCCTGGGCCCGGCGTCCCAGCTCGGACAGCAGCGGCGCGACCCGTCCCGCCTGGACGGCCACCGCGACCCGGCCGAGCGAGCACGGCCCGATCTGGCAGTCGTCGAACTCGACCACCAGGTCGCCGCTCCGGTTGAAGGCCATGGAGTCGAACTGGCCGGGGTCGGCCCGCACGCCGTCCCGCTCGACCTGCGGCCCGCGTCCCTTGAGCTGCTCCTTGACCAGCACCGCGAGCCGGTCCAGCGCCTGCGACCCGCCCAGCAGCGCCGTGGACCCGCCCGCCTTGCCGGTACGCGGGTCGAACCAGAAGGTACGGGTGGAGTTGCCCCAGCTCGCGCCCAGGAACTCGCCGGTGCGCAGCCGAACGGCGACCGCCTCCGGGGAACGGGCGGCGAGCTGCCAGTCCACGTTCAGCTCGGGCCGCGGGTAGTCGCCGTTGACGCTCTTGGCGGCCCGGAAGTCCCGCAGCTGCCGCTCGGCGTCCGCGCGCAGCGCGCGGTTCAGGCCCGGCGCGTCGGCCAGTTCGGGGTAGCTGATGTGCACGTATCTGCTGTGGTCGTCGTCCTCGTTCGTGATGGTCGCGGTGGACAGGCCGACGACTGTCGCGGGGTCGACGAAGTCGATCGCGGTCGGCTCTGCCGGGACCAGCACGTCCCGCTCGGGTGCGGCGGCGGCCAGCCCGCAGCCCCCGGCCGAGAGGGCCAGCAGAGCGATTCCAACAAAGAATCGCGTTTGGTGCATGTCTGTCAGGGTATGTGGGGGATCTTACCTTTTGCCCCGTCTTGGGGTTATGGGGTCTGAGGTTTGACTGGGTTACGATCACGTCATGGAGGGCTACTTCGGGTCCTACGTGCTGGTCGCCGCGCTGTTGGCGATCGGTGTCGCCATCGTCGCCGGGGCCCTCATGGCCAACCGGCTCCTGCGGCCCACCAGGCCGACCCCCGAGAAGCTGACCACGTACGAATGCGGCGTCGACCCCGTCGGCGACGGCTGGGCGCAGTCGCAGGTCCGCTACTACGTCTTCACCTACCTCTACGTCGTCTTCGCCGTAGACGCCGTCTTCCTCTTCCCGTGGGCCACGATCTTCGACGCGCCCGGCTACGGGGTGACGACACTGGTGGAGATGTTCGTGTTCCTCGGCTTCATCGCCCTCGGCATCCTGTACGCCTGGCGCAAACGCGTCCTCAGCTGGACGTAGATCGCTCTTGACGTTCTCGTGCCGCCTCGGCACATTTGTCTGCCGTGTCGAGCACGGGCAAGGGATGGGCGGCGCGCCGGCAGGCGGCCATCATCCACGGCCTCCACCGTGACGTGATGCGAGCCGCCCGCGAGAATGACGCCGCCCGGGCGGGCGGATCGGCCGGGGCCGCGCGGGCGGCCGGTTACGCGCTCGCCGCGCTGGTCCATATGCTCCCGTTCGCCTTCGTCGTCCTCGGCGGCTACCTGGTGACCAGGTTCACCATCCTCAGCGTGCCGTTCGGGGTGATCGCGCTCGACGTCGCCTGGTTGCTGCGTCCCCGCGTCATGCGCGTCCCGGGAGGAGCCGAGACCCTCACCCGGCAGAACGCCCCGCGCCTGTACGAGCTGATCGACCGGATCGGCGCGGAGGTCGGCGCGCCGCGCACCGACCTCGTCGTGCTCAGCGGCACCGCGAACGCCGCGTTCACCACGTACGGCTGGCGCCGACGCCGCCTGGTGGAGATCGGTTACCCCCTCTGGATGCTGCTGACCCCGGCAGAACGCGTGTCGGTGATCTCCCACGAGATGGCCCACTCGCGCAACGGCGACGCCAGGCACGGGCTCGCCGTGGGCGGCGCGCTGTACTCGCTGAGCGAGCTGCGGGAGGTGACCCGGTTCTGCTGGCAGCCGGGCGACGGCCTGTCCCGGCTGGCCGCCGAATGCCTGCTCGCGGTGGTCGGGCTGCCGGTGCGAGGGCTCATCGTCGTCCTGGAGCTGCTGGTCCACCGGTCGTCGCAGCGGGCCGAGTACCGGGCCGACGCCATCCAGGCCCGCGTGGGCGGGACCGAGGCGGCGCTCTCCTTGATGGACGCCCTGAGCACCCGGGTCGTGCCCGCCGACCATTTCCTGATGACGCAGACCCTCGCGGTGGGCCGGCAGGACCTGTGGGCGGAACTGCGGGACCACGTCGCCGGCCTTTCGGAGGCGGAGGTCGAACGGCTGCGCGTGGCGGCCGGGCTGGACGAACTGCGGATGGACAGGACGCACCCGCCCACGCACCTGCGGAGGGCGCATCTGGCGGCGCTGCCGTACGCGGAGGCGCGGGTGCGGGCGGAGGCCATGGAGGAGATCGAGGAGGAGCTGGCGCTGCCGGCCGAACGCGTGGCGCGCGGCCTCAAGGAAGACGCCCAGTCGGCTCTGTACTACTGAGGAAGCCGCCGGGCGCCGCGGGTGCGTCCTTTGCCTGACCTGCGATTCGCGCAAGAATGGGCGACATGGCAGCAACGGATCTCCCGATGCCCACCGTCGGACCTGTCTCCAGGCTCGCGCCCAAACCCATGCGGTTCGTGCTCAACTGGGGGCGGCGCTATTCGCTGTGGGTGTTCAACTTCGGGCTGGCCTGCTGCGCCATCGAGTTCATCGCGACCTCCATGAGCAGGCACGACTTCATCCGGTTCGGGGTCATCCCGTTCGCCAACGGCCCCCGTCAGGCCGACCTGATGATCGTCTCCGGCACGGTCACCGACAAGATGGCCCCCGCCGTGAAACGCCTCTACGAGCAGATGCCCGACCCCAAGTACGTGATCTCGTTCGGCGCCTGCTCCAACACCGGCGGCCCCTACTGGGACTCCTACTGCGTCACCAACGGCGTCGACCAGATCATCCCCGTCGACGTCTACGTGCCCGGCTGCCCTCCCCGTCCCGAGGCGCTGCTCTACGGGATCATGAAGCTCCAGGAGAAGATCGCGGGGGAGAAGCTGAGCGACCGCTACGTCTGGTCCCGCTCCCACGGCTCCGAGGACCGGGCGTGAACGCCGCCGTCGCCGCCCGTTTCGGCGAGCGCGCCGAGATCAGCGAGTCCTACGGCGAGACCACGGTCGACGTCGCCCCCGCCGACTGGATCGAGCTGCTGACCTTCGCGCGCGACGACCTCGGCCACGCCTTCTTCGACTGGCTGACCGGCGTGGACGAGCCGCCCGACGCCTTCGTCGTCGTCGCCCACGTCTACAACCTGGACACCCGCGAGCGGCTGCTGCTGCGCACCCGGGTGCCGCGTGCCGATCCGCGCCTGCCGTCCGCCGTCGGCGTCTACCGGGGGGCGAACTGGTACGAGCGCGAGACGTACGAGATGTTCGGGGTGATCTTCGAGGATCACCCGTACCTGGTGCCGCTGCTCCTGCCCGACGGCTTCGAGGGCCATCCGCTGCGCAAGGACTTCGTGCTGGCCGCCCGCGTGGCCAAGCCGTGGCCGGGCGCCAAGGAGCCGGGCGAGTCAGGGCACGGCGCCCCGAGCCGCCGCAAGACGCTTCCGCCCGGAGTACCGGCCGATTGGGGTCCGCCTGATGCTTGAAGTGGTGCTGAGCTTCGTCGTCATCCTCGTCGTGTTCCTGGTGCTGCCGCTGATCGTCGGCCAGACCGAGCACAAGGTCATGGCCCACATGCAGTCGAGGCTCGGCCCCATGTACGCCGGCGGCTTCCACGGCTGGGCGCAGCTCATCGCCGACGGCGTGAAGTTCATGCAGAAGGAGGACGTCATCCCGGCCGCGGCCGACCGCCGCGTCTTCATGATCGCGCCCGGCGTGGCGCTGGTCCCGTACCTGGTCGTCCTGATCGTCATTCCGCTCGACCGCGGCCTGGTCGCCGTCGACCTCGATCTCGGGCTGTTCTTCGTGCTCGCCGTCATGGGCGTCGGGGTGCTCGGCGCGATCATGGCGGGGTGGGCGTCGGCCAACAAGTATTCGGTGCTCGGCGGCATGCGGGCGGCCGCCCAGCTCATGTCGTACGAGCTGCCGCTGGTGCTGGCGGCCTCGTCCGTGGCGATGGCGGCGGGCACGCTGTCGATGCCCGGCATCGTCGAGGCGTGGCAGTGGTGGTGGCTGCCCTGGCAGGCGATCGGCGGCGTGGTGTTCTTCGTGGCGGGGCTGGCCGAGCTGCGGCGTCCGCCGTTCGACATGCCGATCGCCGAGTCCGAGATCATCATGGGCCCGATGACCGAGTACACCGGCATGCGGTTCGCCCTGTTCATGCTCTCCGAGTACGCCGGGATCGTCGTCCTGTCCCTTCTGACCACCGTGCTCTTTCTGGGCGGCTGGCACGGGCCGTTCCTGCCGGGCTGGATCTGGACCCTGATCAAGGTCTTCGCGCTGGCGTTCGTGGTGATCTGGCTGCGCGTCACCTATCCGCGGCTGCGTGAGGACCAGCTCCAGAAGCTCGCCTGGGCCGGACTGGTGCCGCTGGCGCTCGTGCAGCTCGCGCTCACCGGAGTGGTGAAGGTCCTCATCTGAGTTTCGCGCCGGCGGAAACTTTATGCCGCCCTTATCCGTCGTGCCCGGCACAGGGGGCCCGGATGGAGGGGACGATTCGTGAACGCGCAAATCCTGCCCGTCGCGGGTGCGATGAAAGGCGCCCGCTGCCCGAAAGTCAGTCTCAGCTCCGACGGCCGCACCTTGACCGTCACCGACGAAGCCAGGGGCCGTTCCACGACCCTGTCGCCCGCGTCGCTCTACCGTTACGACTATTCGACAGACGGTTCCGGGAAGAGGTCGCGATTCCTGAAAGGGGTCGCCGCCCTCGACCCCGACGGGCTCGTCCTGCTGGACCTGCCTGGCGACTGGCACCCGCCCCACCTGCGGGACTTCGCCGCCAAGGCCGGCATCCCGCTCCGGGACGGCCGGGACGACAGCTCCGAGCGGGCGCGCCGGATCCTCGCCGCCCGCGCCCCCGGCTGGGAACGCATCCGCGGATTCCCGGCGCCGCGGACGGCCCGATGGAACCTGGCTCTGGGGGTGTGCGCGGGAATCGCCGGGCTGGCGTTGATGGTGTATCTGGGGGTCACCGGAATGTGGGTCGCCTGGCGCGGCTTCTCGGCCTTCGGACGTTTCCTGATGGAACTGATCGAGGCCAAATGGCTGATGGTGGCCTTCAGTCCCGCGTTGCTCGTCGTACGGCCTGTGCTGGGCGGGGTGCATCGGTGGCAGGAGAGGCGTGGCCTTGTCGTGGGGCCGCCTGGAGGGCCGTACCTGCGGATGAAGTCGTCCCGGACGTTGTCGGTGTACCGCCGTTCGGGGGTCATCACCGAACTTCCGGTTGAACCGGGCAGCAGTCTCCTCCGGTACCGTCACGACGACCTGTGCGGCGTCTTCCTCCTCGACCCCGCGGGGAATCCCCTGCTCCACCTGCCCGGCCGCTGGCCCCCGGCCTCTCTCCACCGCTTCACCGAACGCCACGGGCTGGGGCTGGCGATGCACCGGGTCTCCCGCGAGGAATACCTGACCCTCACCACCCACTCCCGCCAAGCCTTCCCCTGACCCTCACCACCCACTCCCGCCAAGCCTTCCCCTGACCCTCACCACCCACTTCCGCCAAGCCTTCCCCTGACCCCCTCCTCATCGGGCCGCCCTCCACGAACCCCTCGACCGGATCGTGAGGGGCGCCCTACTCCATCTCCCGTCCTGTCCCTTTGGGCAGGGGTGACCCGCTTTCGTCGTACGGCGCTTGATGGTGGGGCGACTCGCGGCACTGGTGGATGGTCAGGCGGCGGTGGTCATCGGTCCATTGTCCTCAGGGGCGGCCACTGGCCTTCGGTGGTCGGTGGCGATCATCGTTCACAGCCGTTCGGCGGCGGTCACCGGCCTGCAGTGGTTCGATCCGATCATCGATTCGCGGTCGTTCGGTGGTCTTACCAGTAGGCAGTCGTTCGGCCGTGGCACCCGTGGGTGATCGGTAAGCGGGGGTCCTCCGCCTGCGGTCGGTTGGTTCGGTGGTCGTGGCATGTGCCGGGGGCGGTGGTCAGTGGACGATTGCGACCATCACGTCCGAAGCCGACGGGCGTTCCTGGGGGCGCTTGTTCAGGCATGCCCCCACCACGCCGCGCAAGGCGGGCGGCAACGGCGACAGGTCCGGGTGGACCGTGAGCACCCGGTTGAAGACGGCCGGCACGGTGTCCTCGCCGAACGCCGGACGCCCCGTGGCCGCGAACATCATCGTCACCGCCCAGCTGAACACGTCGGACGCTGGCCCCACAGGCTCCCCGGTCAGCTGCTCAGGCGACATGTACGGCGGCGTCCCCACCATCTTCCCGGACGTCATGGTCATCCGGTCGAGCGCCCGGGCGATCCCGAAGTCGATCACCCGCGGCCCGTCGTGCCCGATCAGGACGTTGCTCGGTTTGAAGTCACGATGCACCACCCCGGCCTTGTGGATGGCCGCCAGCGCTCCGGCTGTGGATAACGCGAGCCGCGTCAGGCCGTCCTCGTCGCGGGGCCCGTGGCGCCGTACGAGTTGCTCCAGCGACGGCCCCTCCACGTATTCCGAGACGATGTACGCGTGCTGCCCGTTGATGTTCACATCGAGCACCCGGGCTGTGGAGAAGGTGGCGACCCGCCGGGCCGCGTCCACCTCCCGCGCGAACCGGGTGCGGGCCGTCTCGTCGACCAGGTCGTGCAGCACCTTGACCGCCACCCGCGCCCCGTTGGGAGCCATGGCCAGGTAGACGGCGCCCTGCCCGCCGCGCCCGAGCTGGTGCAGCACCCGGTAGTGCCCGATCCACTCCGGCTGCCCGCGATGCTGCTGATGGGTGGGGGCCGTGGTCCGTTGATGCAGGTCGGCGGGCCGATGCTGCGGCGTGGGCGTCTGGGCGGGCGCGTGCATGGGCGCCTGCGTGCGCACGGGGGCCTGCGCGTGCACCGGTGGCCGGTGCCGCGCCCGCGCCATCGCCGGCACCAGGACGGCCGAATGGGCGATCCCGCCGATCCAGGCGATCACGAACCCGAACGAGATCAGAGTGGACATCGGCTCGGGGATGTTGTCGAAGTCGTCGTACAGCATGATGGCGATGACGAACGAGCCGATCAGGACCAGGTAGACGCAGGCACCGATGGCCTGCCAGGTGCTCCGCAGCCAGAATGCCGCGAACCCGATCGTGAACGGGGTCGCCAGCCCGCACGAGATCAGGGCCAGGCTGGCCCACCCGATGGCGGCCGCCCACGCCCCGCTGCTGGGACGGACCGGATGGCTGTACGGCATGGCCGAGAGACTATCGCCATGCAGTCGTTCATATCGGACAGTCACCCAGCCTGTGGATAACTTCCACCGAACCTGTGGATGGCTGTGGAAAAACTGGGGACAACGGTCTTGGCTCATTCACCTCCGCCGTCAAGTACGTCATGATGTTGAACCATGGCGCGGATACCGGGAGTCGGACTGGCGAAAGGGCTGTCCATCACTCTTCGCCACATGCTGCGCAAATCCGTCACCCAGCAGTATCCCGAGGTCAAGCCGGCTCTTCCGCCGCGCAGTCGAGGCGTTATCGCCCTCGTCGAGGAAAATTGCACCTCTTGCATGCTCTGTGCCCGAGAGTGTCCCGACTGGTGCATCTACATCGACTCCCACAAGGAGACGATCCCGGCACCGGAGGGCGGGCGTCCCCGTCAGCGCAACGTGCTCGACCGGTTCGCCATCGACTTCGCGCTGTGCATGTACTGCGGCATCTGCATCGAGGTCTGCCCCTTCGACGCGCTCTTCTGGTCTCCGGAGTTCGAGTACGCCGAGGGTGACATCCGGAACCTTCTTCATGAGAAGGACAAGCTGGCGTCCTGGACCCAGACCGTCCCGCCGCCGCCCGCCCACGATCCCGGCGCCGAACCGCCCAAGGAGCTCACGGCGGCCCCTCGCCGTCCCGCGGCCCGTACCGGAACCGCCCGCCCCGGAGCAGCTCCTGAAGCGCCCGGCCCTGCCGGAGCCGCCCGCCGCGCCCCGCGAGAGCGGGAGGGCGCCACGGGCGAAGCAGCGCCAACGACCCCCCGGGGAACGGGCACAGCGCGACCGGGTGCCGGCCCGCAGGGCGAGCGTGCCCGCAGGGGAGCGACGGGGGTCCCGGGCGAGGGCGTGACCGAGCCGGGCGCCGCCGAGCCGGGCGCCGCCGAGCCGGGAGCCGTGCCCCCGGGGAGCGGAGAGCCGGGCGCGGCTGCCTCCGGCGCGAACGCGGGCCCCGGCTCCGAGGCCGGCGCCACATCCCCGCCCGGCCCCGACTCCGCCGTAGGCGCAACCCCTGACACCGGCTCCGCCGTAAGCGCAACCCCCGGCACCGGCTCCGCCGTAAGCGCAACCCCCGGCGCCGAAGCAGCGCGCCGTCCCGAAGGCGGGGAAGCCGTCCCTGGCCCCGAGGGGGCCGCAGCAGGTGACGCCGGACAGGCCGGCGCAACTCCGTCTGCCGGGCGCGCCGACGCGGGCCCGTCGGCCGGAGGCGTCGAAGCGCGCGCCGGCGCCGACCGGGAAGAGCGAGCAGGTGAGAAGGCCGGCCCCGCGGAAGCTCCTGAAGCCGCGCCCGGCGAAGGCCCTGCCGCGCCTCCGTCTCCTGCGGGCCGCCGCGAGCGTACGCGCAGGCCCATGTCCAACGTACGAGGCATCCGTCCTCCAGGCGCTCTCCCGCCAAGCCCGCAAGCGGCCGAACCGTCCGCCGATGCACAGAACAAAGAGCCGGAAGACACTCGCCCGTCCGACACAACGACCCCGAAACCGTCAACAGCGGCAAGCCCGTCAGACGTGACGGAAGGCGACGTTCCCCCCACGGAGGAAGGCGACGTTTCCCCCACGGCGGAGGGCGACGTTTCCCCCACGGCGGAGGGCGAAGCGCCGCGTGCCCATGACGGCGACGCGGCAGCTCCGGCGGGCGAGGAGCCGAACCGCCCGCCCGACCAGGACGCCCCGGCCTCGGACGAGCACCCGCCGCGAACGCCTTCATCCACAGGCGAGCCGCCCTCGAACGGGTTTTCCACAGGCGCGGGTGAACCGTCTCCGGAACCCGGCCCGGACGAGCAGACTTCTTCCGCGAGCCCCCGCAGGCGCCGGATGGCGGACCCGAGGTCCATCCGACCGCCGGGGCGGCTCGGCCCTGACGACACAGAGGAGTCCGAGGAGGAGTCGTGACCGAGGCGGTGCCCTCCTACCTGTCACCCACCGGGCAAGAGATCGTCTTCTTGCTGCTGGGAGCGGTAGCGGTTGGATCGGCGCTGCTCGTCGTCACGACCCGGCAACTCGTCCACGCCGCTCTGTGGCTCGTGGTCTCCTTCGGCGCGCTCGCGGGCGGCTACCTGGTGCTGACCGCCGAGTTCGTGGCCTGGGTCCAGGTGCTCATCTACGTGGGCGCGGTGGTGGTCCTGATGCTGTTCGGCATCATGCTCACCCGTGCCCCGATCGGCCGTTCCGCCGACCTCGACAGCGGCAACCGGCCGGTGGCCGCCCTGGTGGCGGTGGCGACCGCCGCGGTCCTGGTCACGGTCGTGATCGACGGTTTCCGCACGGCGTACACCCCGCTCACACCGGGCCAGGGGGCGGCGAAGGAGCTGGGCGCCAGCGTCTTCGCCACCTGGGTGCTGCCGTTCGAGGCGCTGTCCGTGCTGCTGCTCGCCGCATTGATCGGAGCCATCGTGCTGTCCCGTACGGACATTCCCGGCTCGCCGCCCGATCAGACCGGGGGTCACTAGTGCACATCGTCTACCCGGCGGTCGTCTCCGCGCTGCTGTTCTCCGTGGGCGTCTACGGCGTGCTCGCCAGGCGCAACACGATCCTCGTGCTGATGTCGGTCGAGCTGATGCTCAACGCCGTCAACCTCAACCTGGTGGCGTTCGACGTGTGGCTGCGCGACCGGCTGCACAGCGGTCAGGTGCTCACCCTCTTCGTCATCGTCATCGCCGCCGCCGAGGTCGGCCTCGGCCTGGCGATCGTCCTGGCCCTCTACCGCAACCGCCGGACCGTCGACCTCGACCACCTCCGCGACCTGTCCGAGCCCGCCGACGAACGCCCTGACCTGGTCCCGACCGCCACTCCCTCCGGCCAGGCCGCCGGCACCCCCCCGCCCTCTCTCAACGACCACCATCCGGCCTCGCCGACCGATGCAGGCCGGCCCCACCTGGACGACCGCAGCGCCCGGCGAGGGGGCGAGCTGTGACGACGTTCCCGCTGCTGGCCGTGTTGCTGCCCGCTCTCGCCGCCGCCACCGGCCTGCTGCTCTCCCGCTGGCCGCATGCCCGCCCCGCTGCCCAGGAACAGCCACCAGGCGGAGCGCGGCTCGCCGCGGCCGAGAAGACCGCCGGCGAACGCGCCAACACCCGAGCCGCCTGGATCGCCGTCATCCCGACGGCGGCGTCGGCCGTCCTGGCTCTCTGGCTGGCCTGGGGGCCGGGCTTCACGTTCCTCGAAGGCGGCACCCCCTCGGCGCCCGTGGGCCGCGCGTACGGCTCGATCATCACCGGCGGCGTCCCGATCTCGCTGACCCTGCTGGCCGACGACCTGTCGGCCGTCCTCGGCGTCCTGGTGACGCTGGTGGCGCTGGCCGTGCAGGTCTACTCGGTCGGCTATCTCAAAGACGATCCCCGCTACCCCTCCTACAGCGCGTTCATCAGCCTGTTCACCAGTGCCATGCTCCTGGTGGTCTACGCGGGCGACCTCCTGGTCCTCTACGTGGGCTGGGAGATCATGGGCCTGTGCTCCTACCTCCTCATCGGCCACTGGTGGGAAGACCGGGGCAATTCGCGCGCGGCGGTCAAGGCGTTCCTCGTCACCCGGCTCGGCGACGTCGGCTTCCTGTTCGGCATCTTCGTCCTCGGCACGGCGGCGGGCAGCTTCCGGGTCGCCGACGTGCTGGCGAAGGTGCCCGACATGTCCGCGGCCACCCTGACGACGGCCACCATGCTGCTGCTGTGCGGCGTCGCCGGCAAGAGCGCCCAGGTGCCGCTGCACACCTGGCTCCCGGACGCCATGGCCGGCCCGACCCCGATCAGCGCGCTGATCCACGCCGCCACCATGGTCGCCGCCGGCATCTTCATCGTGGCCAGGCTCTTTCCCGCCTTCCTCGCCGCCCGCCCCACGCTCGACGTCCTGGCCGTCATCGCCGCGATCGGCATGCTGGGCGCCGCACTGGCCGCGTTCGCCCAGGACGACCTGAAACGGGTGCTCGCCTACTCCACGGTCAGCCAGCTCGCCTACATGGCCGGCGGCCTGGCCGCGGGCTCCGACCGGGCGGCGATCTTCCACCTGGTGACCCACGGGGCGTTCAAGGCGCTGCTGTTCCTGTGCGCGGGAGTGGTGATCCACCACGTCGGCTCCAACCTGATGACCCAGATGGGCGGGTTGCGCCGCGAGCTGCCGGTCACGTTCGTGACGATGACGGTGGGGTTCGCCGCTCTGATGGGCCTCCCACCGGCCAGCGGCTTCTTCAGCAAGGACGGCGTCCTGGCGGCCATGGACGGCGCGCTGGCCGGCGGCGGCCTGACGGACGCCGCCGCCCTGCTCCTGTACGGCTGCGCCCTCGCGACCGTCGCCGTCACCGGCGCGTACGCCACCAGAGCCTGGCTCCGCACGTTCTTCGGGCCGCCGCGCGTGGTGGCGCTCCCCGAGCCCGAGCCCGGCACGGCCCACGTCGTCGACGTCACCGAGGCCCCCAAGACCATGCTCGTGCCCGTCGTGCTCCTCGCGGTCCCCGCTCTGCTGCTGGGCTTCGCGGGGCAGCCGCACGTCGAGCTGGAGGTGGCAGCGATCAGCGTCGTGCTCGCGCTGCTCGGCGCGGGCGTCGTCTACGCCGTCTGGCGCGGCGATCCCGTCACCGACCCGGCCCGCCTGCTGGGCCCTCTACGGGTGCCCTGCGAGCGAGCCTTCTACGTCGACGACGTCTACGCGGCGCTGTTCGTCCGCCCGATCACGGCCCTGGCCCGGCTGGTCGTCAGAACGGACGACGTGGTCGTCGACGGCGCCGTCCGAGGGTCGGGCCGCACCGCTCGCGGCCTGTCCGGATGGCTGCGCCTGGCCCAGAACGGCAACGTGCAGCTCTATGTCAGCGGCGTTCTCGCCGGCGTGATCCTGATCGCGGTGGGGGCGGTGATGCTCACATGACGGGCTGGCTGTCGGTCGCACTGCTCGCCGTGCCCCTGCTCGGCGCGCTCGTGCTCCTCCTCGCCCCCGGCGCGCTCCGTCCGGTCCTGCGCACGTACGGCTTGATCCTCTCGGGGGTCACGCTGGCGCTGGCCCTGGTCATGGCGGCCACGTTCGACCACGGGCGGCCGACGAGCCTGCAGTTCGCGGTCGACCAGCCGTGGATCCCCGGCCTGGGGCTCCGCTTCCATCTGGGCGTCGACGGCATCTCCCTGCCGCTGATCGTGCTCACCGCGCTGCTGACGTTCCTCTGCTTCGGCTACCTGTCCTGGGGCCGGCCCCGCACGCCGAGCCGGTTCCTGGGGAACAGGCCGAGGGCGCTGGTGTTCACGCTGCTGGTGCTCGAAGTCGGCATGATCGGCACGTTCCTCGCCCTCGACCTGCTGCTCTTCTTCGTCTTCTTCGAGATCGTGCTGATCCCGATGTACTTCCTGATCGGCATCTGGGGCGGCGCCGGGCGCCGGGCGGCGTCGGTCAAGTTCATCCTGTACACGCTGCTCGGCTCGGTCGTGATGCTCCTCGGCCTGCTGCTCGTCTGGGCGCGGACCGGCACGCTCGACATGGCCGAGCTGGCCGCCGCCCACGGCGCAGGAATGTCCAGGTCCGTGCAGATCCTGGCGTTCGTGGCGATCGGTGTGGGCCTGGCGGTCAAGACGCCGATGTGGCCCCTGCACACCTGGCTGCCCGACGCCCACACCGAGGCCCCGACCGTCGGCTCGGTGCTGCTGGCCGGAGTGCTGCTGAAGATGGGCACGTACGGTTTCGCCAGGATCGCCATCCCCGTCCTCCCCGAGGGGGCAGCCGCCGTGGCGCCGTGGCTGGGGGCGTTCGCCGTGGTCGGCATCGTCTACGGCGCCCTGGCCTGCCTGGCACAGCGTGACCTCAAACGCATGATCGCCTACTCCTCCGTGGGCCACATGGGCTTCGTCCTGCTCGGCTTCGCCACCCTGACCCCGGTCGGCGTCAACGGTGCCCTGTTCGCGAACGTCGCCCATGGCCTGATCACCGGCCTGCTGTTCTTCCTCGCCGGTGGGATCAAGGACCGCTGTCACACGGCCGACATGCCGAGCCTGGGCGGCGGCCTGCTGGCCACGATGCCGCGACTGGGATCGGTGCTCACGTTCGCCGCGATCGCCTCGCTCGGGCTGCCCGGCCTGGCCGGGTTCTGGGGGGAGATGCTGGCGCTGCTGGGGTCGTTCCAGCCGGCGAGCGGCCTGCCACGTGCGCTCTTCCGCACGTACATGGTGATCGGCGGCCTGGGAGCGGTCCTGACGGCCGCGTACTTCGTGCTCATGCTGTCCCGCGTCACCCATGGCCGTCCGTCGGGAGCCGCGGGGCAGCGGGAGACCCCGCCGGAGGGGGAGACTCCGGACGAACGTCCCGTTGTGCCTCTCGGCTCGGCGGAGTCGCTCCCGGGGCAGCCGGCGACCGCGACCCTCGAAGCCGGCCACGCCACGCAGCGCATCGACGACCTCCGGTCCTACGAAGCGGCGGCGTGGGCCCCGCTGGTGGTCCTGATCGTGCTCTTCGGGCTCTGGCCCGGTCTCCTGCTCTCACTCACCACGCCGGTGGCGCAGACCCTGCTGGGAGCCCTGCCATGACTCAGCAGATCGACTACTTCGTCATCGCGCCGCCGCTGGCGTTGGCGGTGGTGGCCGGGCTCGTGCTGCTGCTCGACGTGTTCCTGCCTGCCTCGACGCGTACCCGCACCGCGCTCGGGCTGGTGACCCTGGCGGGGGTCGTCGTGGCCCTCGGGTTCGTGATCGCGCAGGCCGCAGGCGGCACGTCCCGGGCGACGTTCTGCGTGCCGCCGGACCTCGCGACCGGGGGAGCGGGCACGCTCTGCTCGTTCGTCGCCGACCGGTTCACGACGGTCTTCGCCGGGCTGGTGCTCGTCGCGGCCCTGGTGGTCGTGCTGATGTCGATGACGGAGCTGGCCGGGGGCGGCATCCCGGCCGGTGAGTGGTACTTCCTGCTGCTGTGCACCCTCGTCGGCGCGGTGACCCTGCCCGCCTCCCGCGACCTGATCATGCTCGTGGTGGCGCTCGAACTGGTCTCGCTGCCGGTGTTCGCCCTCACCGCGCTCAAACGCTACGACGGCCGCGCCTCCGAAGCCGCGGTCAAGCTCTTCGTCGTGTCGGTCGTGTCCACGGCCGTCATGCTGTTCGGCGTCTCCCTCCTGTACGGCGTCTCCGGAGCGGTCCACCTGTCCCGTGTGGCGGCCGTCCTGGGCGGCCGGATCCCGGCGCCGGGGGCGGCGGGCACGCACTCCACAGCCCTGGAGACGGCCCACGGGCTGCCCGCGGTCGTCACGGTGGGCGTCGTCCTCGTGGCGGCCGGGTTCGCGTTCAAGATCGCCGCCGTGCCGTTCCACTCCTGGGCGGCGGACGTCTACCAGGGCGCGCCCGTCCCGGTGGCGGCCCTGCTCTCGGTCATCTCCAAGGCGGCCGGGTTCGCGGGGCTCATCCTGGTCCTGGTCACCGGGCTGGCCGGCCAGTCGTCCACCTGGGGGCCGGTGATCGCGGTCATCTCGGCGCTGACCATGACCGTGGGCAACCTGCTCGCCATGCGTCAGCGGTCGGCCGTCCGCATGCTGGCCTGGTCCTCGGTCGCCCAGTCCGGCTACATCCTGGCCCCGCTGGCGATCGCCGCCACGGCGGTCCCGTCCCAGGCCTCGTCTCAGGCCGCGATCGGCACATCCGTCGCGTACCTGGTCATCTACGCGGCCATGAACCTCGGGGCCTTCGCCGTCGTCATGCTCGTCTCCAGGGCCGCCCCGCGCAACGAGCTCGACGACTACCGCGGCCTGGTCCTCCGCAGCCCGGCGGCCGGCATCGCGCTGGCCTTCTGCCTGGTCTGCCTGGCAGGGCTGCCGCCGGGGCTGGCCGGCCTCTTCGCCAAGGTCTTCGTGTTCCGGACGATCGTCGAGGGCGGCCTCGGCTGGCTCGCGCTGGTCATGGCCGTCAACACCGTGATCGGCCTCTACTACTACGCCGCCTGGGCGGCCCGCCTCTTCGCCCCTGCCGGGGAGACGCGCCTGCGTGGCTCGTCCCCGTCGGCGTGGCTCGCCGTCGGCCTGGCCCTGGCCGTCGCGATCCTCTTCTCGGTCGCTCCGCAGCTCGTGCTGGACATGACGTCCTTATCGGCCACGAGCTGACCGTAGGCAGGTCATGACACCGGCTGTCCTCGTGCGGGCAGCCGGGCCGCACCGCGCCCTGTCCCCCGGCGGACACGGGGGTAAGTCGCGCTCCGCCCGCAGCTGAGCACGCCGGGGAACGATAGACCGGGTCGTCGTCGTTGGACGAGGTGAAACCCGGACCACGAAGGGGGGAGACCTTGCACCACAACGGTCTGCGTACCGCCATCCTCCTGGGAGGTCTGTCCGCGTTCATCATCGTGATGGGCGCGTGGCTGGGGGGTGGCACCGGCCTGCAGATCGCGCTCGTGCTGGCCCTGCTGAGCAACGGCGTCGCCTACTTCTTCTCCGACCGCATCGCGCTGTCGGCCATGCGGGCCAGGCCGGTCAGCGAGGTGGAGCACCCCACGCTCTACCGGATCGTCCGCGAGCTCTCCACCGAGGCGCGCCAGCCGATGCCGCGGCTGTACATCTCCCCGACGGTCCAGCCCAACGCCTTCGCGACCGGCCGCAGCCCGCGGAAGGCCGCCGTGTGCGTCACGTACGGCCTGACCCAGCTGCTCGACGAGTCCGAGCTGCGCGGCGTGATCGGGCACGAGCTGTCTCACGTGTACAACCGGGACATCCTCGTCTCCTCCGTGGCCGGTGCGCTGGCCACGATGATCACGTGGCTCAGCTACGTCGCCGTCTTCTTCGGCGGTTCCGACGACGACGAGGGGCCCGGGTTCGTGGGCGCGCTGCTGATGATGATCCTCGGGCCCGTGGCGGCCGGGATGGTCCAGATGGCGATCTCCCGCACCAGAGAGTTCCAGGCCGACGAGTCCGGCGCGCGGCTCACGGGCGACCCGCTGGCCCTGGCCTCGGCCCTTCGCAAGATCGAGATGGGTGCGCGCAGGCTGCCGCTTCCCGAGAACAGCCGCCTCACGTCGGCGTCCCACATGATGATCGCGAACCCGTTCAGCGGATCCGGCTTCGGCCGCCTCTTCTCGACGCATCCGCCCACGTCGGAGCGGGTGGCGAGGCTGGAGCGCATGGCCGGCTACCGCCGCTGACCTACCTTCCCGGCCAGGACGGTGTGCGGGGGACGCCTCCGTGCCGAATGCGCCGGGGCCTCCGAAATCGACCGAGAGCCCCGAACGGGGCTCACCCGTCACCTTGCCCTTCAGCGGTCCTGCTGTGGCGATCAGGGCCTTCCGGCGACGTCAGGGCTGCCCGGGCTCTCCGGCCGCAGCGATCCTCCTCAGGATGGCCGGCAGGTCCTCCGGGAAGAAGGTCTCCTCGGTGTTCTCGAGCTCCTCCGTGCTCCACCACCGATGCCCGGTCGTCGTCTCCTTCTCGATCTGCTCCATGTGCTCGAACGACACGGCGGTGTCGTGCACCCGGATCGCGAAGAAGGTCTGGTCCTGCGTGATCGCATAATCGGACCAGCAGAACTCGATCGTGCTCGTCCCGTACGGCCCGGTGAACTCCGCCACCTCCCGCTGGATCCCGACCTCCTCGTACAGCTCGCGCGCGGCTGCCTGCCGAAGCTCCTCCCCGGCCTCCGCCGCGCCCCCGATGGTGAACCAGAACGGTTTGTCCGGCAGTTGCGGATCAAAGCCGTGCAGCAGCAGCACTCGGTCTTTCGCATCAAGGGGCAGGACGCGTGCCGTGAAGCGGCGCAGGGGGATCTTCGTCACGATTGTCGAGCCTACGATGCCGGATTCGCCCGTTCCATCCAGAATGCAGGCCCGAGGCACAAGAAGGCGCGTACGCCGCCATGTGCCCCGGATGCCGACCTGTTAGCGGTAGTTCACGAATTGCAGAGCGATGTCGAGATCCTTGCCCTTGAGCAGAGAAATGACGTCCTGCAGATCGTCCTTCTTCTTCGAGCTGACCCGCAGCTCCTCGCCCTGGATCTGCGCCTTGATGCCCTTGGGACCCTCGTCGCGGATCAGCTTGGAGATCTTCTTGGCGTTCTCCTGGTCGATGCCCTCCTTGAGGGTGACCAGCATGCGGTATTCCTTGCCCGACAGCCTGGGCTCGCCCGCGTCGAGGATCTTCAGCGAGAGCCCGCGCTTGACCACCTTGTCCTTGAACGCGTCGAGTGCGGCATTGGCGCGCTCCTCGCTGTTCGCCTTGATCTCGATGTTGTCACCGGTCCAGCTGATGCTCGCCCCGGTGCCCTTGAAGTCGAAGCGGTGTCCGATCTCCTTGGCCGTCTGGTTCAGCGCGTTGTCGACCTCCTGGCGGTCGATCTTGCTGACGATATCGAAAGATGAATCGGCCAAAACACCCATCCTCTCGGCTGTGAAAGCGTTATTAGGGATCCCGCCTCTCCGCCGTACGCGAAACCGCTCCGTCGTACGCCGAATGCGCGGACCCAGCGAACGAGCCTAGCCAGCATCGGCGCGCCGTGCAGTCCACGTGGGCGCGAGGCGGCTTGATGCCGGGCTCTTGGCGACGGATCATGCCTGTGGGCCCACATTTCGCAGTTTCCGATCGTATTGGTAGGGATCATGCGAGTCATCGGAGCCGGCTTCGGCCGTACCGGAACCTTGTCCACGAAGACCGCGCTGGAACGTCTGGGCTTCGGCCCATGTCACCACATGACGGAGGTGCTCCAGAATCCCGTCCACATCCGACGCTGGCTGGACCTCGCCGAAGGCCGTCCGGTCACCTGGGAAACCCTCATGTCGGGGTACGACTCCTGCGTCGACTGGCCGGCCGCCGCGTACTGGCGCGAACTCGCCCACCACTACACCGACGCCAAGGTCATCCTCACCGTCCGCGACCCCGAACGCTGGCTGGCCAGCATGAACGCCACCATCTTCAAACAGTCGGCCCGCGCCCGCACCTGGTCGGGCCGGACGATGGCCACACTCTCCCGCCTCCTCGACACGGACTTCGCGGCATTCATCCGGATGACCCGGCTGGTCGTGAGCGAGCGCGTCTTCGGCGGCGGCATCCCCGACACCGAACTCGCTCTCAAGATCTTCACCGAACACGTGGAGGAGGTCAAAGCCACCATCCCCCAGGACCGCCTGCTGGTGTTCGAAGTCGCCCAGGGCTGGCAGCCACTGTGCGACTTCCTCGGCGTGCCCGTCCCGGACGAACCCTTCCCCAGAACCAACGACGCGGCAGGCTTCGACCAGCACGCACGCGGGATGGGGCGCCTGCTGTTCCGGCGCAGCCGGTGACCACGATCCGGCTGGGGACAAACTGGTGTCACGTACACCTCGGAAGTCCGCTATTCTTCTGTCTGTCGCCGCGAGAGCGGATGGCACGGCAGGTTGCCCGAGTGGCCAAAGGGAGCGGTCTGTAAAACCGTCGGCTCAGCCTACGCAAGTTCGAACCTTGCACCTGCCACCAGCAGTAGCTGCAGGTCAGAGGCCCTTCGGGGCCTCTTCTGCGTTTCAGGGGTATGCAGTCGTAGGCAGCTCTGAGCGGCCGTTTGTCGCTGGTCACGGGATATACGCGGGATGGATCCGGCGGCGCTTCCCCAGGTCGGCGCCCATGATCCGGGATGTGTGCGGGATGATGCGCCCTACAACGCCGAAGGGCCCCGGAGGGAAGCCGGAGCCCTTCGAATGGTGCCACGGGTGATCTCATGCGGTCAGTACGTCCGCAATCCGCTGGTTGACGATCTCCTCCGGGCCATCGATGCACTTGGCGTAGACACGCAGCAGCACATCCACCCCGTGGCCAGCACGGGCCGCCACTTCTGGAGCCGGTACGCCACCGTTTAGCCAGAGCGAGACGGCCGCGTGCCGGAGGTCGTACGGTCGGCGGGCGAGTGGTAAGGCGACCTGGGCGGGTGTGAGCGCGAGGGTGCGGGCTTCCTGCCAGACCTCGGTGTAGGCCGTTGAGGCGACCACGCCGCCGCGCTCACTGCGGAACAGCCGTCCGTCAGGGGCGATGCTGAACTCTGCGATGTGTTGCCGAAGGATCTTGACCAGTTCCGGCGGGATCGGGATGCGGCGGACGTCATCCTGGCCCCGATGCTTGAGACCGCGTAGTTCGTGAGCGTCACCGGTGTCGGTCCATCGGCGGTTCACCTCGGGGCGCGAGCCGTCGAGAGTGAGTCGTCCCCAGCCTTGCGGTGGGAGGTGGCAGTCCTGCTCGCGGAGACTGACGGCCTCGCCAGGCCGGAGTGCGGCGAAGTACATGCAGGCGAACATGGCCATCAACCGCTGCCCTCGGCCCTTTCCGCCGCGCTGGCGCTTGCCGATGTAGGTGAGTGCCACGAGAAGTTCGCGGGCCTGGCCAGGGTTGACCACAACCCGCGGGTCCACTGTTTCGGTGGTCTTCGGGAGCTTCCACTTGATGCGGTGCAGCGGGTTGGACGGCAGCTCTTCCAGCTCCACGGCGTACTCAAAGACGTGGTGCAGGATGGCGCGCTTCCGCTTGATTGTGTTGGCGCCGGCCTTCTTGCCGTCGAGGCGCAGCGTGAGCGCATCGAGGGCAGGGCGGACGGCCTTGGTCTCGTTGAGGGCTTCCATGGTGAGAGAGGCTGCCTCCAGCCAGCGCACGGCCCACGCTATGTCGGCCGGCATCGTGGGCCGCTTGTCTTCGGGCAGGAGAACGTACTGACGCAGGGCAGTGCGGAGGATGGCAGCGTCCGGCCGCCCTGCCTTGTCTGTGGTCAGTGCCGGGAGAGCCGTCGCCAGGGCGTCGGACATGCTGTCACGGCTCTTGGCAGCCGCGTGCGGCCAACGGGCCTCGACATATGCCTTCACGAAGTCGAGGACGGTCCGCGCGTCCTTGGCTTTGATCATCGACTCGGGAAGACCGGTCTCCAGGTCGAATGCGTCACCGCGTCTTGCAGCCTGCCGCAGGTCGGTCAGGAAGCTCTCGCCGAGGGCCTTGGTCTTGTAGGTCTTGGACTTCTCCCGGCCGCCGACCTTCCAGCGCACCTCATAGGAGGGTGCTTGCTGGACTTGTTCCGGCGGATCTCCCAGAACTTCACGTCGTACGAGGTCGTCATGCTGCGCTCCGGAGGGATTCGAGCCAGGCGTCGAGGTCGCTGCGGTAGATGCGGAGTTCGCCGTTGGGCAGGCGGATGCCCTTCGGTGCCTTGCCGATCTCGCGCCAGCGGTAGAACGTGCGGCGGGAGACTCCGCCGAGTTCGTCGAGGACTTGGGCGACGGTGAGGAGTTCATTTCGCCTGCTCTTGCCGCCCTCCCTGTCTCCTCAGTTGCCGAAGATCTGATCCGACTGCTCTGGCTTCAAGCGGCGGCGCGGCGCGCCGCCGTACCCCCGGCCCTCCGCCCGCCCGCCGTCCGGGCGTGCGGCCTGGGGGCCGGTCCCGAACGGCGGCGGGACGCCGGGCCGGGCGCCGCACGCCGGCCCCGGCCGTACGGACCGAACCTTCAGCACGGGTTGCCGCGCCACCGCCCATGGCTCACACTCTCGACCGGAAAACGGTTTGCCGGAGCAGCGGTCCACCTCAAGGATCACCGCATGAGCGATGAACTGGCCGGATTAGACGACCTCGTCATCCAGGGGCAAACGATCAGAGGCATCAAGCTCATCAAGGACACCTTTGAATGCACTCTTCACGAAGCCCTCGACTTCTACGTAGACCGGTATCGCAAGCTGCGCCGGACGCGTCCCGATGACTTCACTGAGAGTCACGAGGAGTACTGGGAGGGCTTCTACTCCTGATTAACCCAGGCCTCCGGCGGGGGCGCTCCGACTCCGGAATGATCGCCATACGGTGAACCAGGACCGTAAGTGGCTGGCGTGGAAGCCTGATCATCCCGCCCGCCATCGACCCGGGACAAGCCGAGCAGACCAGGGCCACGGGTCAAGGGTCGTTCGTCCGATGGGGCGCTCCACCCTTGACCCGTGGCCCTGGCCCGCTTCCCCTTCGAGCGGGACGACGGCAGACGGGATGATCAGGCAGGTGGAGGTGTGTGCGAGCTGCGCAGCTCCGCAGCTTCCGCGATCCTTCCGGCACGCACGCGGAGCTCCTCATCGGTTGGTTGCGTATCCCGTACGGCTTCCCAGTCATCGATGAGGATCACGAGTTCGGTGATCTCCGGCGAATAGCCGCACCTCGCCATTAGCTCAGTGATCAGAAAATCGGCTCCGGGTGAGATAGGTAGTGTGCCGTCCCGCATGGCCAGCGAGATATCGCGGGCGGTAGCCCATGGCTCTTGGCGGGGGTCTATGGGAGGCATTCCGCACTCGGACAATACCTGACGGATCAAGGGCTCGATCTCGGACATGGAGCCGATGGATAGAGCGTATCCGGCCAGCTCAAGGGGGGTCGGTGTGTCGACTCCGGCTCCGATCAGCTCGCAGGCAATCCAGCCCGCATCGGTGACAGAGCCGACAAGCTGCCCGCGTAGCAGGTCGCCTCGAAGCGTGGCCAGTTGGTCACGCAATTCTGCCGGGAGCTTCATGAGCCCATTATCAGGGCGTGCCAGCTGCCTCACTGCGTGATCGACTTGCCGTGCAATATGTGGGAAATGATCTCTGTAGCCAAGCGCGTGTGCAGGAGTCGCGTAGCAGGTCGAGACATAGGTCGAGCGTTAGTCGCGACGCCCTGTAAAGCCGTGGGTACCTGGGATAGTGGCGAACCGGTCAGCCATGAGAATCGAGACCATGTACGCCATAATCTTCGCTCCCGGCGTATCTATGGTTCATTCCGCGAGGTCGTTGCCGACGGCAGGCCATGACTACCGCTCCACTTTCGACCAGACGGTCCTTCGTTCTCCTCGTTGCTCAAGCGTCCCGCTCCGTGCCCGCCCTTGGGCTGGCAGTTACGAGGAGCACATGGGCGCAAGGGGGCAGGGCGCGCATGATGACCACCGTAGGTTGTATTCGTGATCGACAGACTATTTGTGGCCACCAGGTGAGGAGGGGCATCAGTGATCGGCAGGGAAGGGGTCCGGCTCGGTGTGCAGGCTGCGCGTCGACTGGCGGAGTTGGCATGCTGTGAAATCGAGGAAGGGCTTCCCGAGGCGGAATTAGCGCGGATTGAGCAGGACTACGGGTTCGAGTTCGCCGATGATCATCGGGCTTTCCTGGCGGCTGGGCTGCCGGTGCGTCAGCCTTGGGAGGAAGGGCAGACGTGGGAGAATCCTTGGCCTGATTGGCGGAACGGTGATCCCGAGGCTCTGCGGAAGCACGTCGCCTGGCCTGTCGATTGTCTCTTGTGGGACGTCGAGCACGGCCACTGGCGATCGAGTTGGGGCGAGCGGCCGAGCGATCCGTTGGAAGCCGTCGAAACGGCCCGGTTCCGGCTGGCGGACACACCCCGAATGGCCCCGCTCTATGCGCACCGGTTCCTTCCGGCCGGCCGCGGGACTTACGGGCATCCCGTCCTGTCCATGCGGGGTTGGGACATCATCTACTACGGCACGGACCTGGCCGACTACATCAACCAGGAGTTCCAGGAACCACGCCCGGGACGCGGCGAGGAATGGCAGCCGCATGCCACGGTCCCGTTCTGGCGGGACTATCTCTGAGTACAGGTCACCACGCCGAAGCACGATCAAGATCCGGGATATACACGGGATGATGCAGCAGACGGATGCCACCGCCAAAGCTATATTCCCAGCTCAGCGGCTCGTCGAAGCCTGGATCTTCGGCCCGCTGTAGAACCGTCGGCTCAGCCTACGCAAGTTCGAACCTTGCACCTGCGGGGCGGGAAGAGGCCCGTCGCCAGCGGAAACGCGGTGGCGGGCCTCTCGCGTTGTGCCCGGCCGTCCACGAGTGGCGCTGGCTCTCTATGGTTGATCGTTCCCTCTGCATTCCCTAGCGATCATGGGTGGTGGACCGCTGCGCTCGAGATGTGTCTGCGGCGACACTGGCTCCCATAGTGCGCGCGTCCACCTCAGGACGGAGCGTCACAGAGCTCTCCGGAAGGAACCAAGCACCCTGGGACGGCAATGCAGCTACTTCGGCAGCACTCTTGCCGCCCTCTACGCGCTGGCATTGGGCGCGTGCTACTGCGCCCGGCCCTCTGCGTGATGAACGAATCGTCGGCACCGAACCGGCCAAGCTCGACGCCACCGGCTACCGGCCACTACGTTGCTTCGAACGCGTCGTGACCTCGTCCTTGTGATGACCTGAGCATGGCGGCCAGAGGCACGCTCTCGCTCGTGGGTGCCCCGCGATGGAACCGGGCTATTCCGTGCCAATGTTCCTGCAACGGTCCCGAAGCCCAAAAGGACGAAATCGAGATCACCATCTGTGTGTCGATTTCCGAAGTCGCCTGCACGGGTGACCGAAGTCTCGTGCACAACAAGGCGACGGTCGGGAGGTAAGACCTCGCCATCACGGAGATAATCACGAGCCATGTGATCACGGCCCGGGCAGGATGCTCCTGTGAACTCTGTCCTGTGCGGCCTCGCTACCAATCCAGCCCTTCTGCCCGATCTGGTCGACCGGCTGATCGTGGTTGCCGACGAGGACATCGCCGTGAGTCTGGCCGAGCGGGAGGACCTCACTCACGCGCAGGCGGTCGCGCTGGTCTCCCGCGTCGAACAGAGCGCTGGACGGCTCGCAGAGCGGGGGCTGCTGACGGCTGATGACGTCGATCCTGGAGCACAGCCGTTCGCCGCCCTGGCCCTGCTCTCGGAGGGCGCCGGTCGCCCGGCCTGGGCGCGCCTGCTGGCGGCGGAGCCGATCACCGAACGCCGGGAACGGTTGGCCGCCTGTCCTGGTCTCCCTGCCGAGGCGCAGGAGATCCTCGCCGTCGATCCGGAGGTACGGGTTGTCGCGGAGCTGGCGTTGCAGGCGACTGCGGACATGGCGGCCCGGCTCGCGGCGCATCCCCATGCCGAGGTCCGCTGCGCGGTGGCCGGCAACGAGGCGGCGCCGCCGGCGGTGCTGGCCGCGCTGGTCACCGGCGAGGGGCTGCCGCCGGCGCGGCGGTGTCTGGTCTGTGACCGGGAGGAGACGCCGTTCTACCACGATCCGGATTGCCCCCGGCTCGACTGCGACCTGCCGCCAGCCGCCGCCTGCGACGGCTCTCATCATGAGTCCACCGTTCACCAGACGCGCGTGAATGCCCTGTGGAACCCGGCCACGCCCGCCGCGGCCGTCGTCGGCTTTGCCGACCATCCTTCGATGTTGCTGCGCTGGCCACTGGCGGTCCGCCCCGATCTGCCTGCGGCAGTCTACGAACGTCTCGCTGCCAGCCCGGAACCCGGTGTCCGCGCCGCCCTGGCCGCCAATCCCGCGATCGGCGACGACCTGATCCGCGCGCTGGCCGCCGACGCCGACCCCGACGTGCGGCGCGGCCTCGCCTTCAACCCGCGAGTGCCGCTCGAGGTGCTCACCCGCCTGGCCGACGACACAAAGATCGGTTCCACCCTGCTGCCGAGGATCGCCACCGCCTCGCGTGCCGAGATCGAGGAGCTGGCCGCCTGGCCACATCCGGTCATGCGGATGTTGCTGGCCGAACGACGTGACCTGCCGCCTGAGATCCGCGATGGGCTGGCTGCCGATCTCGATGCCAAGGTGGTCAAGTCCATCGCTCCGCACCCGGGCCTGTCCGACGCGCGGCTGCATGCCATGGTGCAGCGGCACGGGGTACGGGTCATGGCCAAAGTGGCGAAGAACCCGGAGGCCTCACCGGAGTTGCTGGAGGACCTGGCTCGGCACGGGCCGCCGGTGCGCAAGGCACTGCGGGAGATCGCCCGGCACCCCAACGCGACGGCTCCGGCGCTGTTGGTCTGCTTATTGGATCGGCAGGCCAGACCCCTCGCCGCCGGTCACCGGGCCCTGCCGCCCCAGGCCATCGTCGAGCTGCTCACCGATGACGACTGGCAGGTGTTGAAAGCCGCGGCCGCCAATCCGGCCCTGCCGCCCGAGGTGATGACGATGCTGGTGCCCTGAGCAAAGGCCCCGTCCGGCCATATGGAGCCTCCGAGATACCGGCGCCGGTCGAGCAGCCCTGTGTACAGGACAGGTACGGCCTACCTGTCCGCGGGTTTCCGGGTTCGTCTGTGCGAGCAGCTGGTGCTGGTCGATGACCTCGCGCCGGAAGATCTTTTCGGGTTCCGTAGCGGCGCCTGGGGAGTGTGGCCGTGCTGGCCTCATCACCGGGAGGTGAGGGTTGGGGGGGCGCTGAGGCCGTCTGAGGGCCGTGCGGCGTTCGGGGCCGGGGTGCGTGCGTCCAGACGGTCCTGTTCGGCGCTCGACCGTGCCGATCCTGTCGGGGCGGTGAAGGCGGACGCAGATCGGGCCTGGCTGGTCGAGAGGATGCGCGGCCGCACCGAATGACCGTCCGGCAAACTCCCACCCCTTGCGTCCCGTCGAGGCCTTCGGCGGCGGCCACTTGCGCGAGCTGCGTGATCTGGTGGCTGATGCTCGCGTCTCTACTGCGGGTCGAGTACGCGCGTCATCCAGATCGAGTTGCCGTGTTCGACGTCCTCGTCGATGCGGTCGCTTCGGTGGAAGCCGAGTTTCTCAAGGACGCGGAACGAGGGTGTGTTCCACTCCCGCACAGTGGCCCAGAGGCGGCGACGCCCTGTTCGAATCGCGGCTTCCAAGACCGCACGGGCGGCTTCTGTCGCATAACCATGGCCGTGAGCTCGTTGTGCCAGCTCGTACGCGATCTCGGGTTCGTCGAACGATCCCTGGCCGACGGTCAATCCGCAATACCCGATGAACTCACCGGTGTCGCGCAGCTCTATGGCCAGCAACCCGAGCCCAGGAGCCGCCGTCAGCGGATTGTCAACGAGCCACCCGCGGACGTCCTCGATCGTCGGCCGTCCCTCGGCATCGATCCGCCGGGCCGCCGGCACTCGCGGGTCCCGCTCGAACCACAACCCGCGGAACTGCTCTGCATCCGACGGCACCCACCGTCGCAACCGCAGCCGCTCGGTCACCAGCTCCGCCGGAAAGTCCTCATATGTCCTCATCTCGACCAACCTAACCCATCTGCCGGCGGCTGGCCGGTCACCCATGATCCCGATCTCTACAAGCAGCGCAACACGGCCGAACGCTGCATCAACCGGATCAGACAGCGGCGTGGGCTGGCTTTCCGGTTCGACAAGACGCCCGACAGCTATCTGGTCGGCCTGTGCCTACGCGGGGCCGTCCGATGGATTCGAAGCCTCTCGTCAGGCTAGAGATCCAAACTCCCTTTACAGGCTCCGGAGCGGGAGGTATCCGCTGGAGGCGGTCTTGTTGGGGTGATGTGTTCGTGGGACAGTTCGCGGTGTGGACGCGTATCGCCGATCTGGCTGGTACAGAGCCGGTCGGGCGCTTATTCTGATCAGCTTGGGCTGGGGTGCTGCTGGCTTCTTCTTCGTATTCGCTGTCAACGACGGGCGCGTGTGGCCGAATGCCTACAGATTCCTGTTCGTCTACGTCAGCCTTCAAATGCTTGGGCTGCTGTGTGCATGTGCCGGTCGGACGCGGCACCGGGCGTGGCGCAAATCCGTTAGCCGGTCATCGGAGAGCGAAGCGGGCGGCGCTGACCGGAAGGAGGCCGGAGGCGCCGCGTAGCCGTCGGCTCTGTCGGAAGCTGCCGTCGGGCTCTCCCGGGGCAGCCAGCCTGAGGCAACCTGGTGAGAGCGTCAGTCAGTGACGGGGACGGCATTGTCGATGAAGTCGCGAAATGCTTCCGACAGCTCACCGAGGTTCAGGGGCCCACATGCTCCTTCGAAGCGGATCCCGTCGCTCCAGACATGTATCCAGTCGTCCTCGGTGCATTCCACCCTTGAGGGGTCCAGCAAAGCCCCCGTAACTGGGCTTTTGATCTTCAGTGGGTCTCGTTCTGGGGTGTTCAGAGCGCCGAGCGTGGCCGGCCGTTGGGCTGCTGGCGCCCTTCGCCATGCTGGCGGTCGTCCTCATCCAACCGGACTATGACTCCTGGGTGCCTGATGGGAATCTCTCGCTCTACCTCTCCATCGCGGTCCCTGCGGTGACCGGCTTCATGCTCACGGCCCTGCTCTGTGCTCTGCTCTTGTCGAAGGCCAAGGGCTCTCCAGGAGTGGACGCAGCGTAGAGCACGTGTAGAAGGCCGGCCGCCGTGTTCGCCGTCCCCGACGCCCCTGCGGTCACGGGCTCCTCAGAAGGCAGGGCCAGGCTTGTCCGGCCGTGTCTGTCCGGTTGGTGTGTCGCAGAACTCCTGCTTGACGAGGGCGTCCACGAGCGTCAGGAAGTCCTTCGCCGAACCTCTGGTGGCCGAGTCCAGCCAGGTCACCGAGGCGGTCAGGGTCTTGCTGCCGTCGGGCGAGCTGTACATCAGCGCGCCGTAGCCGTGCGGCGGGCTGCCGTTGTGCTGGTAGACGGTGCCGCAGCCGGGGCCCAGGTCCTGCGCCCAGATGCCGAGGCCGTAGTCCTGCCTGGGGATGGACGTGGGGATCGTCGTGCGCATCTCGGCCAGCAGCGGGGCGGGCAGGAGCTTGCCGCCGTTCAGCGCGGAGAAGAACGTGGCCAGGTCCTGGGTGGTGGAGATCAGGTCACCGGCGCCGGTCAGCAGGGACAGGTTCTGGTGGGAGAGGTCGATCACGCGGTCCTTGTACTGGTAGTAGCCGTGGGTGTGCGGGCCGGGCAGTGCCGTCGTGCGGTTGCCCGCGGCGAGGGTGCCCCGCAGTCCGAGCGGGCCGGTGATGCGCCGCTTCAGCTCGGTGGCGTAGGGGTGGCCGGTGACGTTCTCGATCAGCAGCAGCGCCACGGTGTAGTTGGTGTTGGAGTAGCTCCATTGCGTCCCGGGTTCGAAGCGCGGCTTCTTGGACAGCGCCAGACGTACCAGTTCTTCGGGCTCGTAGCTGTTGAACCGGTTGGGCACCCATTCGTCTCCGTTGGCGGGGATCCCCGGTTCGTCCATCGTCCCGTCGGGGTTGTACTCGCCGGTGTAGTTGACGATCCCGCTGGTGTGCCGCAGCAGCATCCGTACGGTGATCCGCTCGTCCAGCCCGTAGCCGGGCAGGTAGTCGGCGGCGGGACTGTCCAGCCCGATCCTGCCCTCGGCCACCAGTTGCAGCACCATGGTCGCGGTGAAGGTCTTGGTGATGCTGCCCGCCCAGAAGCTCCCGTCGGCCGGGGGCTTGGCGGCCGAGCCCAGCTTGCGCACCCCGGCGCCGGCGGCCCAGTCGCCCTGCTGATCGCGCACGCGTAGCTGGATCCCGGTGAAGCCGGCGTCGACGAAGGCGTTCATCGCCTTGCGCAACTCCGGGCGATCCTGCGCGCTGGAGGCGGCCACGGCGGGGGCGGCGGCCATGGCGGCCATGGCGGGGGTGGCGGCTCCCGCCAGCACCGCCGTGGCGAGCGCCGCGACGGCCGTGCGCCGGCTGATCGTCGTGTTCATGATGTCCTCGTCTCTGGGGGCTTGGTCGCTGTTGTCAGTTCGCGGGCCGGCCGTCGCCGAACACCTCGGCGATGAGCCGCTGTGTCGCCTGCTGGAAGGCCGCCGCCTTGGACAGGGCGGCGTCGTCCACGTAGGTCACGGAGGCCGTCATCGTCTTGCGGCCGTCGGGCGTGCTGTACATCAGGGCCGCGGAGCCGGCCATGCCGCCGTTGTGGTGGTAGACGGTGCCGCCGTTCTCGCCCAGGTCCTGCTCGAAGATCCCCAGGCCGTAGCCGATCTTCGGGTCCGGCTTGCGCATCTCGGTCAGCAGTTCGGCGGGCAGCAGCCGGCCGCCGTTCAGCGCGGAGAAGAACGTGTGCAGGTCCTGGGTGGTCGAGATCATGTCGCCGCCGGCGGAGATCCAGGAAGGATTCTGGCTGGTGACGTCCACCGTGTGCTCCTGGCCGCCGTCCTCGTACCGGTAGTAGCTGTGGGCGTGCGGTCCGGTGATCTCCGTCGAGGTGCCCGGCGCCTCGGTGCCCGTCAGTCCCAGCGGGCCCAGGATCAGCCGCCGCAGTTCCTCGGCGAACGAGCGGCCCGTGACCCGCTCGATCAGTAGCCTGGCCAGCACGTAGTTGGTGTTGGAGTAGCTCCAGTCCGTGCCCGGCTCGAAGCGCGCCGGCTTGGACAGCGCCAGCCGGACCAGCTCCTCGGGCTGGTGGGTGTGGAACCGGCCGTCCACCCATTCCTTGCCCGACCACGCGATTCCCGGCGCGAACGTCCCGTCCTCGTAGTACTCGCCGGTGTGGTTGAAGATCCCGCTGGTGTGCTGCAGCAGCATCCGTACGGTGATCCGGCCGTCCAGCGCGAACTCGGGCAGGTAGCCGTCCACCGGGCTGTCCAGTCCGATCCTGCCCTCGGCCACGAGCTGCAGCACCACGGTCGCGACGAACGTCTTGGTGGAGCTGCCGACCCGGAACCGTCCGTCCGCCGGCGGCTTCTCCGGCGAGCCCAGCTCGCGCACCCCGGCGGTGCCGACCCACTCGCCGCGCTCGTCGTTCACCCGCAGTTGCATTCCGGTGGCCACCCCGGAATCGACGTACGCCTGCATGGCCTCCTGCAGTTCCGGGCGATCCTGCCCGGCCACGGTGCTCGCCGCGCTCACCTCGGGCGTGGCCGGGGCGGTGTCGAGGGCTGCGCTGATCTTGCGGGCCATCTCGGTCATGGTGGGGCTGGGCCTCCCGTGGGTGGCCGCTTCGACGGCGACCAGGACGGTGCGGCGGAAGTTGTCGGCCTCGGCCGGTGCCGACTTCGCGAGCAGGCTCATGGAGGCGTTCAGGGCAGGCAGCACCTGGTCGGCGAGTTCGGCCACGGTCCTGCCGTACTTCACGCCCTTGGGCGCCTTGGCCAGCACGTGCCCGACCAGGCCGGTCGCGGACGTCAGGGCGACGGAGCCCTCGGCGGCGGCCTTGTGGGCCGAGCCGGCGGCACCGGCGGCGGACATCAGCGAGACGGCGCCCCAGGCGGCGGTGCGCAGGGTGAGCTGGTCCTGGTCGGTGAGGGCGATGGGCATGGCGGTGCTCCTTCGGGTTGCTTCTGGCTTGTCGTTGACGAGGCCCGTTGGCGACGACAGGAACGCTACGGCTGTTGCCACAGTCTTGGCAAGTAGTTGCCAAAATGGATTGCCAAAGCCACATGGAGTCAGCGTTGGCCCTAGGCAAGAACTTGTCTTGAGTGCGGCAAGTGAGCTACCCTCCGGACGTCGGACGACGTCAACCGCTACCCGGGAGTTCGGACATGCTCGAACAACCACTCTTCGGCCGCCGACTGAGGCAACTGAGGACCGAACGCGGCCTGACGCTCGCAGCCCTCGCGGGCGAGGGCATGTCCACCGGATACCTGTCCCGGCTGGAATCAGGGGCGCGTCAGCCCACCGAACGGGCCATCACGCACCTGGCCACCCAGCTCGGCATCAGCCCCGCCACCCTCACCCAGTCCACCGCCACCTCCCTGGCCGAGAGCCTGACCCTGGCCACCGGCCTGAGCCAGGACGAAGGCGGCCAGACCCTCAGCGACGCCCTGAAAACCTCCCGCGGGGAGGACCCCCTGCTGCGCTGGCAGGCCCTCTGGCAAGTCGCCGAATGGCGTCAGTGGCGTCAGGAGTACGCCGAGCAGCGCACCTGCCTCGACGAGCTGGCCACGCTCAGCGCGCAGATCGGGCTGCCCGAGCTGCAGTCCAGGGTGCTGGCCGCACTGTCGCGCTGCATGCGCAGCACCGGAGAGATCGTCGGCGCCGTCGATGCCGCAACACACGCCTACGAGCTGGCCGAACGCGAAGCGCTGCCCGCCCGCGTGCGCGCCTCCACGCTGCTGGCCCTGGTGTCGGCGCTGGCCGAGGCCGGGCGGCTTCCCGACGCCGCCCGGCATGCCGACGAACTGCTCACGCTGGCGGACCAGGTCTCGGGAACGCTGCGGACACAAGCCGTGTGGACCGTGGCCAACATCCGGGTCCGCCAGGGCGACCTCGACACCGGCGCGGAGCTGATGGACCAGGCCATCGACGGCTTCGACGGCCGTGACGACCTGACGCTCTGGATGCGCCTGCGCCTCGGCGCGGCCCGGCTCGACCTCAGGGCCGACCCGCCCAGAACGGAGTCCGCCCGGCGGCGTGTCACCGAAGTCCAGGCCGCGATGCCGTTCGCGGGCGCCCCCGCCATCGAGCAGCAACTGCTGGCCGTGCGCGCCCGGATCGCCGTCCTCGCCGGCGACCTCGACGAGGCCCGCACGGTCCTCGACCGGCTGACCGGCTTCGACGACCTGCTCACCTACCAGGAGCGGATGCGGCTCGACGTCCTGCGCAACCGCGTCCTGCTGCAAGAGGGCGAGCAGGAGGCGGCGCTCGCCGGGCTGCGCAAGCTCGCCGAGCAGGCCCAGCAGAGCGGCAACATGGACCTGGCCGCGGACATCTGGCGACTCGTCGCCGAATCCCTGACCCAGTAGGACGCTGTTCCCGCCCGGGTGGCGGCGTGCTGCTCGCTTGGAAGATCGACCCGACGTACCGGGGTCAGCTGGAGGCCAGGGCCACTGCGGGAGGCAGGTGGGAGGCCCTGATCGCCGAGCAGATCCCGGCGACCGCGCCGACGGCCGGTGTGGCGGCGAAGGCGCCGGCCGGCACCCACGCGGGCACTGTGGGGGCCAGCCCCGCCACAGCGCGTACCCGGCGGTCACCAGCCCGCCGAGCGCGCTCTCGGCGTGAGGTGGCGGTCGGCACGCATCTGCGGGGCTGTGTTCGCGGCCGGCCGACGCCCTCCCCGCCTCCGCAGCCGGCGCGCAGGCGGCCGTCGACGCCGGCCCCCGCCGAGTGCGGCCAGCTGAAGATCAGCCCGGCCCGTACGGGGACGGTTGGGCGCCGCACCACCTGCGGCATCCGGCGCCACCTTGGCGCAGCACGGTCCGTACGGCCGCAAGCCGGAAATGTGCGATGCATCGAAAACACGGACCGGACGGGCAGAGCCCCGCTACCGGGGGCTGCGTACGGAGAATTCGTTGCCGTCCGGGTCGAACATCAGGATCTGGCCGCCATTATCCTCACCGGCACGCGTCGCCCCGAGCGAGAGCAGGCGATCGACCTCCGCCTCCCAGTCGGCGTCGGCGAGCGTCACGAGCTCGAAGCACAATCTGTTCGTGCCCGTCTTCGGCGCCACCGGAGGACCGCCCCACGTGATCTTCGTGCCGCCGCTCGGCGACTGGATCGCGGTCTCCTGGTCCTGGTCCCAGACCAGTGGCCACCGCAGCGCCTCGCTCCAGAAATAGCCCACCTCCTGGGTGCCGTCGCAGGCCAGCGCACCGATGACACCAGTGTCGGCGAGGAACTTGTTGCCCGCCTCGATGACGCAGAACTCGTTGCCCTCCGGATCGGCGAGCACCACATGTCCCTCTTCCGGGAGTTGGCCCACGTCGATGTGCTTCCCGCCGAGTCTCAGTGCTCTGGCCACCGTCTGCTGCTGATCGTCCGGGGAGGTGCTGGTCAGGTCGAAGTGCGCCCGGTTCTGGCCGATCTTCGGTTCCAGGCTCGGCAGGAAGCGGACGCGGAAGCCGGCAGGGTCGGGCGGCAGGATCGCGACGTCGTCGTCAGGGCCGTCGGCCATCTCCCAGCCCAGTACCCCCGACCAGAACCGCGCCAGGTCCGAGGGACGGATCGCATTGAAGCAGATCGCGAACAATTGACTCGTCATACCTCACGCATCCCCGATTCACCAAGATTGATACAAGTCGGGCTTCGCCGGCACAGCCTAAAGGGCGTCCACGCGACGCCGCACCTGAGTTTCGTGGCAGGCGGTCCGGACGGGGGACGCGACCGGTACACCACTTGCTCCCCGCCCATGGACGAGTCCTGGGCGCCGACCGACACCCCAGCGGGTCCTGGATCCACACCTACAATGCTCACCACATCGCCGACCTGCGTCCGTTCCCGGGCCTGACCACGAGGGAGGACAACGATGCGGAAGCAGACCCTTCCCGCGCTCGCCCTCGCCGCCACGGCGGCCCTGTCCGCCTGTGGTGGACCCAGCGGCGGCGCACCCGCGACACAAGCGGGCCCGAAACAGGTGCAGGCCCCCGGCTCTGAGGCGAAAGGCTCTCTGGACCTGTCGCTGTTACGCGTGGTCGAGGCCGACTTCGACCCGTACAGAACGCCGGAGGATCTCGCCGCGGACCGTCCCGTCGTGGCAGCCGGAACAATCGACGGCTGGCAGCAGGGCCCCGTTCTGAAGACTTATCCCGGCGGTCCTCTGAACCATCGCGTCGTCCTGCGGATGCGTGTCACGGAAGCGCTCAAGGGCGTCAGGGGGCGGAAAACGATCCCTGATGGGCTCGTTTACATAGAGCTCAGCCAGGGTGGTGTGGTCAGCGATCCGAAGGTCCCGGTCGAGCAGTGGAAGCCGCGCAGATCCGTCGCAGATTTTGAAGAAGCGTTTCCGGTCGGCACCAGGATGCTCGCGTTCCCGCGCGAGCATCCTGGTCAGGAACTGGAGGTGCACGACCCGGGGGAACCTCTTCCGCCGGGTGCCGAGCTGATGCTCGTGCCTCCGCAGGGGCTGATATTCGAAGATCCGCAGCTGGTCGGACGGCGATCCGGAGGCACGGCTTTGGTAGGGGGCAAGGAACGGCTGAGCGTCGGAGGCGAGGCATGGTCCAGCGCCAGGGACATGGGTGAGTTGGTCGCCCGCCTGAAGCAGCACGGAATCACCGAATGACTCAAGGCCCCGTGTTGGACGAAATCGTCGCTTGTTACGGCGACATGCTGAGCGTCCTCGACACCATCGCCTACACGGTGACGCTTCCCGATTCCGGTGTCCTGTCCATCAAAGACGCTGTAGGCCGACTCGGGGCAGACCTCGCCACCCTCCAAGTTCCCGACGAACTGCCGCGCAGCACCGGCTCCATCAGCCTCTACCAGGTCGGCAACGGCATCGTCACGCTGGACTGGGTCAACCCGGGCGGCGACCGCACGGAGATGACCGAGCGACTCGCCGGCCAGGGGTTCCGGCACTGGTACGTGTCCTTCGACATCGAAGGCAACACCAGCATGTACGCCCGCTACGGCCACACCGAGGGCTTTCTCCATCACCCGGATCCAGACCCCCTGCCTTTCACGAGATGGGCAGACCACCTGGGTCCCTTGAGTCCGTACATCGACCTTCTCGCGAGCGGCTATGACAGCGAGGACGCGGAGGCGAGGGTGGACATCATTGCGGCCTGCCTTGCCGTGGTGGAGCTGGAAAGCGGCGTCCGCCTGGACGAAGCACTGATGGACAGCCCCCACTCGGCACTGCCGATCCCTCTGTGACGCAGCTCGCCGACACCCAGCGGAAGCTGTCGCCGAACCGGCCGATCACCGCGGCGGTGAAGTCATGACCCTTGGCTGATGTAGTCCACTGGGCGCTCAGGGCACTCCAGGCAGACGAACATGTAGAGCGATCCAGCGTCCTGGATCATGAGATCGGTGGGGTTCTGCACTTCTTCAGGGGCGTGAGGGGTAAGCAGCGCACGCTCTTCGATGGGCGCCCAACGCCTGCCGCTCTTGATGTCGAGTTCCCAGCTCGCAATGGTCAGCAAGTGTGCCATCTCATGGCCTCTGCCGCACTCGAACTGCACCGGATCCTGGATCCAGTCCACCCAGCCTCCGACCTTGCTCCCTGGAGCAGCTGAGAGGTGCGAGAAGTAGCTCCAGTCGTCAGAGTTCGAGGCATCCTTCTGCCATGCACTGATCCGAGCCCCGAGCTCATCGGGAAGCTCCCAGCCATCCGGGTACTCCTCCACCCGCTCCGGCGACAGGACGCAAGCCATGGGGAGATACGAGTCGTCGCTGTCAGGATCCGGCTCGGGGGCCTTGGTGAGCAGACTTCCGACCTCTTCCGCCTTGCGCCAGCGCACGATCGGATGAGGCTGAGAGTACGGCTCGTGATCGAGCGGGCACCACAACACCTGGAGGGTGTCGGTGTCATCGGGGAAGGGCAGCTCGGGAACGTCATGGGCGAACAGCTGCATGACCGCGACGAGCGGAAGTGGATCCCACCCCTCCGAGGGGTGATGAGACAGCGGCTCAGGACAGATCGGCCAAGGCTCATCAGCCGGCCACAACAACGGCCCGCCCAGAGAGCTGTCCATGACGGCCGGCTCTCCCCGGCGTGGATGCAGACGAACCGTGGTCCGGTGCTGACCTGCCAGTTCAGGGAAGACAGCCGCCAAATCGAACGGCGCCGAAGGCGTCGTCAACCCCATGCGCACCACTCCGATCACAACAGAGGACGTCGTAACGGCACACCGTAGAGCAGCTGACTGACAGAACGAATCTGCGCGGTGAAGCGTCGACAGCGAGGAATGGATCGCCGTTCGTCCACAGCCGGCCCAGATGCACCCACGTTCCCGCATCGGCCCATTGTGGATGCAGGTACAGCGAAAGCTGCCCGAGAGCTCCCCGCCGCCGTGAAGGGTGCCTGCTGACGTACGTACGGGAAATGATCTAGGCTGGGCGCCCTTTTACTGCGATCACATGGCGGCTGTATTGCTTCCGTTATCGGCGATTCCTCCGCGCTGGGGAGTGCCCCTTTTGACCTTGGCGGCTCTGGCGGCTCCCGCTTCGCGTACCTTGCAGTGGCGCCTTTCTGACGGGCCGACCTACTCGGCGCACGGCTATGCCTGCCCCTTGAGTGCCGAGCCGTGGAAACCCGGGAAGTTCGATTGGCTGATCGAGATCAACTGGGGAACCATCGTCGCGGAGTTGTCCGGCTGGCCCACCGGGGTGATGGCGCTGGGGCTGTGTGCGACTCTCGCCCTTCGTGGCGGTTGGGGGGCGTTCGCCGCATGGGTGACGGTGGCGCTGTTCGTGGTCTTCGCCGGGGTGTTCAGCCTTCCCTACGCTGTTCGGGTCATCTTGGACGATTGCCGGGAAACGCTTGAGTTCGGCGGCTGGGACATCGTCAGGTTCGGGCCGATACTGCACTATTCGGCGGGCGCGGTGCTGGTCATGTTCTTGGCGCTGGTCCGGCGTGCGGAGACGGGCGGCGGCGTCCCGGGTTCCTGATGGGCAGATCGGCGTCCGCTACGTCGAGGAGGCGCAGTCGGTCTCCCATGCGTAATCCGCGGGCGTGTTTTGCGCACCGGTTTCTCCCTCCTGAATGATCACGGGGAGTGTGGCACGTGGATCTGACATTCCGGCGGGGATCACCGGCGAGCGGTGCGCCGCACTTCGTCGTGCGGTTGACCGTCGTGAAGACCCGAGGAGGGGGACGGGTGCCGGGTGGCCGTCGGCGTAGTCCTCGGCGCGGTCAACCTGCCATGAGGTGATCGGTCGAACCCGTGAGGGCCGGTCGGGCGTAGTGGGTGCTGGACAGGTGTACGCCGGTGGCGCGGGAGGCGAGGGCCAGAGCGCCGGGGATGGGGTCTTCGTGGTGTCCGTCCCCGTCGTCGTACAGGCCCAGTTCGCGGACATCCGCGAGCAGCCGGTCGGGATCGTCGCCCTCCCGGTAGCGGTAGCCGTACAGGCCGAACGTGGTGATCAGGCGGTCGTTCACCCTGTAGGTGAAGTCCGAGTCCTCGACATCGGCGAACACCATGGCCACGGCCGTGCCCAATGACAACGGCTCGGCCAGGTTGCTGACGTACTTGGTGGCCCATCCCGTGTCGGCGAGGACGGTTCCGCCCCGAGCGGCGTAGGCGGCGACGTTGAAGTCGCCGTGAGTGCCAGGGGTGACCTTGATCCGTCGGAGGGCGTCGGCGGGGGACAGGTCACGGACGAACGTGATGCACAAGACGGTGGTGCCGACACCGTCGGTCCACCGGTCGCTCAACCAGGCGTAGTCTGCCGAGGTCGCCCCGCCCATGCGCGCTCCTGGATCGTTTCGGGTGGCCGTCAGCCTAGACCGGACCGCGGATCCGCCGCTCGATCACTCGGACCGGAATCCGCTACGACAACCGATGACAGTGATTCGCAAGGACGTCACGGTGCAATATGGGTCATCTCGTCGGGCTCAAACGGAGTGTCGGTGCAGGGAAATATGAAGTGTCCGGACTGCGGGGTGATGTTGTCCGGGGCCGGGCTTCAGGGGCCGGTTTCCAGATGCCCGGGATGTGCGCTGCCTCTGCAGGGCCCCGTCGCGCATGAGCTCTGGCAGGTGGACCAGGCTCTCGCCAGCTTGGGGAACCAGCTCGCCGGGCTGCAGGCCCGCCGTACGGAACTGCTCCGCGCCTTACGCGCCGAGCCGGCGAGCGCCGGTGCGGCGGGCCACCCACAGGCGAGCGCCGGTGCGGCGGGTCAGCCAGAGGCGAGCGCGAGCGCGGGCGCGGCGGGTCAGTCAGGAGCGAGCGCGTTGCCGCCGTATTCGGGGGTGGCGGCCGGGTCCGGGGGTGCGGGCCATGGCGCGGTGAGGCCGGAGGTTTCCGCGGGTGCTGCGAAGAATGTCCTGCTCATCCTCGGTGGTCTGCTGCTGACGGTGGCCGCGGCGGTGTTCACCGTGGTGAGCTGGGGCCGGCTGGGCATAGGCGGGCGCGCGGCCGTGCTGGCCGCGTTCACCGCGCTGGTGATGCTGGCGCCGGTCGTGCTGATCCGGCGCAGGCTCACCGCGACGGCTGAGACCATGGCCGGGTTCGCGGTCGCGTTGCTGCTGCTCGACGGCTACGCGGCCAGGCGGGTGGGACTCCTCGGGGTGGACTCCCTCGACGGGTTGCAGTACACGGCGGGCGTTTTCGGGCTCACCGCGCTGATCCTGGTGGCCTATGCCCGGATCACCCGGCTTCACGGGCCTGCTCCCGTCGCCGTGGTGCTGGCGCAGCCGGTCCTGGCGCTGCTGGTCGGAGACTGGTCGGTGACCTGGCTGGTGGCCGCGCTGGTGACGACGGCGGCGCTGGACGTCGTCCTGGTCCGCCGCGGCCGGGGAGCGGTGCGGGTGACGGCCGCCTCGACCGGCAGCGGGGTCGCGGTCCTCGCCCTGCTGAGCGGCGTGCCGTACGCGCTGGGATCGCCTTCCGTCGGTCAGGCGCTGGTCAGGTCGGTGCCGCTGGTCGCCTTGGTGCTGCTCGGCGGGTGGGTGACCTGGCTGCTGGCCAGGCGGGGCGACGCCGAGAGGGAGATCTGGGGCTCCGCGGTCGCCGTCGGGACCGCGCTCACGCTGATCGCCGTGCCGGCGGCGCTGGCGCAACCGATGCTGGACGGTCCGGGCATGGACTGGCGTCCCCTGGCCTACCTCGTCCCGGCGCTCGGGGTGGTGCTCGCCGCCTGCCGGTTGCCCTGGCGGCGGGTACGGGCCGCGGTCATGGGCACCGGCGGGCTGGTGGCGCTGCTGACCACGCTGACAGTGCTGCCCCGGCTGGTGGTCACCCTGGCGGCGCCGTTCGCCTGGCTGGACGTCCTCTGGACGGGCGCCTGGAACGGGCGGGAGTGGCCGCCGTTCGAGATGGCGTCGCCGGTGGACGTGGTGGTCCTGGCCATACCGGCGGCCGCCCTCCTGGCGGCGGTTGGGCGCGGCCATGGTGGGTGGTTGGGCAAGGTGGCGGCGGCCGGGGCGTTGGTGGCCGGGGTGCTCGCGATCGCGGTCGCCCCCCAAGCCTTCGGGATGCCCTACCCGGTCGCGACGGCGGTGCAGGCGGCGTCGGCCGTCGCGCTCGCGGTGGCCGCCACCCGTGGCCGGACGCCCTGGTGGGCGGTGGCCTGCGCGCTCGTCGCCGCTCCCGTCTCGGTACGGGCGGCGGCGTACGCGTTCGGCAGCGAGCCCGCGACGCTGATCGTGCTGCCGATCCTGGCGGCGGCGGCCGCCGCGATGGCGCTGTCGGCCAGGCCGAAGGAGCTCCGGCTCTGGGGAGTCGGCTTCGCCGCCCTGTTCCTCGGCCTGGAGGCGGTGGCGGCGGGGCTCTCGCTGGGCGTGCGCCTGCTGGTCGCGGGGAGTTTGGGGTTCGCCGTGGCGGGGGTGCTGGTGCTGCTCATGTCGCTGTGGACGGGTCCGGCCGGCCGGAGCGGCGGGACCGGCCTCAGGTACGCCGGCGCCGTCCTGCTGCTGATGGCGTCGTGGCTGCGGCTGGGGGCGGACGAGGTCACCGTCGTCGAGGCGTACACCGTGCCGTGCTCGCTGGTGCTGCTGGGATCCGGCTGGTGGCGGCGGCGCGGCGCGGCGGTCACGTCGTGGGCCGCCTACGGGGCGGGTCTCACCTTCACGATGCTGCCCAGCCTGGTGGCGGTGTACTCGGACGCCGAATGGCGGCGGTCGCTGGCGCTCGGCGTGCTGGCGCTGGCGGTGCTGCTCGCCGGGGTCCGGTTCAAGCTCCAGGCGCCCACGTCGATCGGCGCGGTCGTGGTCGCCGGGGTCGTGGTGCGGGAACTGGCTCCGTACGTGTCGGAGCTGTTCCTCGCGGTGCCGCGCTGGGTGCCGATCGCCGTGGGCGGCCTGCTGCTCGTGGTGGTCGGGGCGACGTACGAGGCCCGCATGCGCGACCTGCGCCGGCTGCGCGACACCCTCGCGACGATGGGCTGAGGCCGCAGGGCGGCGGGGGCCGCCCGCGTCCTGCCGGGTGTCAGCGGCCATGTCAGGGCGGTGACGGCGCGGTATCAGAGCGGTCCGCGATGGTTGACCCATGAACGGTTCAGCGATGCGGCCCCAGGGCCGCGAAGCGGGCCAAGTGCCCGTCCCTCCAGGGGCGGGCGTCGGAGACCACCACTCGCAGGAGAGCATCATGCAGTTCACCACCCCCGCCCCCGTCCGCGTCGTCCTCGACATCCCCGCGGGACGCGTGCAGTTCGTGGCGGACGACCGGAGCGACACCACGGTCGAGGTCCGGCCCGCCAACGCCTCGAAGAGCCGCGACGTGCAGGCGGCGGAGCAGACCACGGTCGACTACGCCGACGGCGTCCTGCGGATCGCGACCGCGGCGAAGAGCCAGATCCTCGGCCCGTCCGGGTCGATCGAGGTGACGGTCCAGCTGCCGGCCGGTTCCCGCGTCGAGGCCAAGGCGGCCAGCGCCGAGCTGCGGACCACCGGACGCCTCGGCGACGTCGCCTTCGAAGGCGCGTACAGCCGGATCGAGATCGAGGAGGCCGCGAGCCTCCGCCTCACGGCGGTCGACGGCGACGTCGAGGTCGGCCGGCTGGGCGGGCCCGCGGAGATCAGCACCGCACGCGGGGACATCCGGATCGCCGAGGCCGCAGGCGGCAAGGTCGTGCTCCGCACCCAGTCCGGCGACATCTCGATCACCGCCGCCAACGGCGTCTCGGCGGCCCTGGACGCCGGCACCAGCCACGGCCGCGTCACCAACGCACTCAAGAACGACGGGACCGTCGAGCTCGACATCCACGCCACCACCTCCAACGGCGACATCACCGCCCGCAGCCTGTGACCCGTGGCTTCCGACGAGAGGGCGGGGCCGACCCGCCGGAACCGCCCTCCGGAAGAAGCCGCAGGTCAGAGCGCTCATGTGGCGGGACTGTGAAACTGTCGGCCAAGCCCGCGCAAGCTCGGGACCTTGCGCCGGCCGCCGGTTCCAACAGCAGGTCAGAGGCCCTTCGGGGCCTCTTCTGCGTTGCGGGGAAGGCCGGGCTCAGGAGTCGCGTCGCAGTGAGGACAGGCCCCACAGTTCGGCGATCCGTCCGTCGCGCACCCGCAACATCTCCAGCATGGTCGGTGGCTCCCGGTCGGGAATGCCGTGCACGCTCGTGCGGACGGCGACCGTGTCCCCCTCGACAATCAGGTCCTCGACGACCACCTGGACCTCGGGGAACGCCTCGTGGAACCGCCGCCACGCCTGGGAGACGCTGTCGGGGCCGGTCGTGCCCAGGGGGTGGCTGTGGAAGTCCGCCGCGAAGATCTCCGTCGTGGCGGCGTGGTCGCGGGCGTTGAAGGCGGCGTACATGCGGTGGGCCGCGGCTCGTGCGTCCTCGGTCATCGGCTCTCCTGTTCGGTCATGTTCGCGCGGACGCGGCGCAGGGCGTCCAGGACGAGGTCCCGCTGGTGCGGCGGGACGCCGTCGAGGAGCCGCTCCTGGTACGCCTGGTGCGAACGGTCGAGATCGGCCGCGCATCGTTGGCCGGCGGGGGTGAGCGCGGACAGGGTGTAGCGGTTGTCCGCCGGGTCCAGGCGGCGGCTGACCAGCCCTTCGGCCTCGAACTCCTTGACCAGCCGGGTGACGCTCGCGCCGTCGATGCCGAGCGTCCGGCGCAGCTCGCTGTGGCTGGTCTCGCCGTCGCGCCGCAGGCGGATGAGCAGTTGGACCCGGTGGGGGCTCATGCCCACGTGCCGGGCGAACGCCTGCCGGAGCTCGGCGCAGGCGCCTCCCAGCTCACGGAAGAACGTGTCCTCGGCGGTCTCTTCGTGCACTATCTTTTTATATCGGCAACTCTTGATGAGCTCAAGAGTCAACGGAAGATCGTGTGGCACACCCGCGCCCGCAACCCCTCGAACCTGGCGCACGGCGAGTGGTGGTGCCTCCGCCTTTTGGCGTGCTGCGGCTTCCTCGCCGTGCGCTTCGCTGTGTGCTTCGCCGTGTGTTTCGCCGCGGTCTTCGGCCGCGTGACCGGGTGGGGCGGTTGGGCGGCCGGTGGCCCGGGAGGCGCGGACGGAGCCGCCTGCGGGACGGCCGCCCTCACGACGCCCGCCGGCCCGCGCCCCTGGGCTTCCTCCTGCAGCCCGCGGCTGACCGTGAATCCGACGAACACGCCCGTCCCGAGCGAGAGGGCGACCGCGATGACGACGAAGACGTGGCCGAAACGCCGCCGAGGGGCGAGCGGCGATCCCCGGAAGAGCGCGGACGGCGGAAGGACGCCCTTGCCGCGTGCCGCGGACCGGGATGGGGCCGGACGGATGAACACGGAAGATGGCAGGTCGTTCATGGTCGCCTCCGAGATCACGCTCAGACGGTTGCCGTCTGGCCCGTATGACGCTCGGCGCAAGCACTCCGGTTCTGGAGTTGGCGGATCTTTGGGCAGGTCGGGCCCAGGTCCTGACACTTCGACTCGCCTGGGCCCGGGGGCAGGCGAGGCTAAACACGCCCTGATGGGTCGGCTTGGATTCGCGCCCACACACCAACTCCCTGTCCCGTTTTTCGCCAATTGGGTGCTTTGTCGGTTTTCCGGGTAGGTCAAGCCGCGGCGAGCAGGCGTCGGCGTGTTCGGGGTCTGTCCGCGCGCACTGGACCGCGCACTGGACCGTGCACGACTCCAGTGCGGGTCGAGATGGTGAGCGAGCGGAAGGAGAGCTGACCATGTCGAGCAGATTGCAGATGGCCTTTGCCGTACTCGCCGGGTACTACCTCGGCAGGCGCCACAAGTTGCGCACGGCCGCGGCACTGGCGGCGGCCGGGCTGGCGGGACGCGCCAGCTGCGGCAAGGGCGGGGCTGGTGGCCTGCTGGCGCAGGGCGTCAAGACCCTCGGCTCCAATCCCGAGATCCAGCGGATGACCGGCCGCCTTCGCGGCGAACTCATGGACGTCGGCAAGGCGGCGGTGATCTCCGCGGCCACCAAGCAGATCGACTCCCTGACCCACAAGCTCCAGGAGCGTGGGGAGAAGTCCAAGACCGCGCAGGAAGAGGAAGCCGAGCCGCAGCCCACGAAGCGGCAGGCACCCAGGGACGAGGAAGCCGACTACGGCGAGGAGGACTACGACGAAAACGATCGCTACCAGGAGGACGACGACGAAGAGGAACCCGAGGCGCCGGAGCAGGCCAGACGCAGGCCCGAGGGTCAAGAGGGTCATGAGGGTCACAGAGGGCAGCGGCGGACACGTCCTGTCCGGCGGGTCGGCCAGTCACGGAGGTGAGTGCGGTGGCTGATGCAGCGAAGAGGACGGCAACCGGAAGCGGCGGGGAAGCCCTGGGCAAGGCCGCCGGAACGGCCCGTCGAGCCGGTCAGGCCGCGACGGGCACGGTCGAGGACGTCACCGGCAAGGCAGGGGACGTGACCGGTAAGGCCGGGGACGTCACCGGCAAGGCAGGGGACGTCGCGGGGAAGGCCGGGGAGGCCGGCCAGGGCATCGCCGACAACCTGCCGATGGACCGGCTCGTGCAGTCCGCGCAGGGGCTCCTGCAGGCGGCGGGCACGCGAGTGTTGTCCTCCGCCGGGGACAAGCTCGAAGGACTGACCGGCCGGCTCACCGATTACGTCGAACACGGCGGAAAGGGCCTGATGAGCGCGGTCACGGGCTCGGACAAGCCCGGCTTCATGAGCGGAGCGCTGAAAGGCGGCCTCACGGGAGGTCTGAAGGGAGGCATCAAGGGGGGCCTCAAGGGCGGCCTCAAAGGCATCTGGCAGAAGATCACCGGCCGTGGCGGCGGGAAGGCCGGCCACGCGAAGATCACCAACATCGTCGAGTCGATCGACATCGGTGCGCCCCGGCGCCTGGTGTACGACCAGTGGACCCAGTTCCAGGACTTCCCGACCTTCATGAAGAAGGTCGAGACCATCAACCAGGAGTCCGACGAGGAGCTGTCCTGGAAGGCCCAGGTCTTCTGGTCGCACCGGACCTGGAAGGCGCACATCATCGAGCAGATCCCCGACCAGCGGATCATCTGGCGGTCCGAGGGAGCGAAGGGGTATGTCGACGGAGCGGTGACCTTCCACGAGGTCTCGCCTGACCTGACCCGGGTCCTGGTCGTGCTGGAGTACCACCCGCAGGGCCTGTTCGAGCGCACCGGCAACCTGTGGCGCGCCCAGGGCCGGCGCGTACGCCTGGAGCTCAAGCACTTCAGACGGCACGTGATGGCGCACCTGCTGCTGAAGCCCGACGAGCTGGAGGGCTGGCGCGGCGAGATCCGCGACAGTCAGGTCGTCAAGGATCACGAGACCGCCGTCCAGGAGGAGCGGGAGCAGCAGGAAGCCGAGGAGCAGCAGCCCGAGGAGGGCGAGCGGGCGGAAGCGGAACAGCCCGAGGAGGAGCAGCCCGAGGAGGGCGAGCGGGCGGAAGCCGAAGAGCCCGAGGAGGAGTACGAAGAGGAGCCTGAGGAGGAGGAAGAGGAAGAAGAAGAGGAGGAGCCCGAGGAAGAAGAAGGGGAGTTCGAGGAGGAAGAGGGAGAGTTCGAGGAGCCTGCGGAGGAAGAAGAAGGAGAAGAGGAGGAAGAGGAGCCCGAGGAGCGTCCCGCGGCTCCGGCCGTGGCGCGTCGCGCCGGAGCGCCCACCCGCCGGTCCGCCGAGCAGGACCGGGACCGCCCGGTACGCCGGCGCCGGATCCGAGCCGAGTAGCCACTCGTCAGGGCCTGTCGCCGAGGGCCCGGCCACCCAGAACCAGGGGGAACGACATGACCGTTCAGCCTGCCGGTCGCGGTACACCGGCCAGCAGCGGCACCGCGGGGACAAGTCTGGCGGACGTCATCGACACCATCCTCGACAAGGGCCTCGTCATCGACGCCTTCGTCCGGGTCTCGCTCGTCGGCATCGAGGTGCTGACGATCGACACCCGGATCGTCGTGGCCAGCGTGGACACGTACCTGCGCTTCGCGGAGGCGGCCAACCGCCTCGACCTGTCGGCCACCGAGAAGGGTCTGCCGGAGGTCGTCGAGGGCGTGACGGCGGCCAGGGCCGTCGGCCAGGCGAACCAGCCTGACGCCGGGGAGCTGGAGGCCGCCTCCGACGAGCCCGACGAGCTGCAGGAGCTCACGGGTGAGGTCGTGGACCGCGAGGAAGAGCCGCGCCGGGCACGTCGTAGAGAGGATGACTGAGATGTCGCCACACAGAGAGGCCGCGGAGGCCGCCGGGTCCGAGGACAGGGCGCAGGCGAGCATGAACGGCTACGCGTCCTACGTGTACGGGATCGTGCCGATGGACGTCGAGGTGGAGCCCGGGACCAAGGGGGTGGGGGATCCCGGCGGGGACGTGCGGCTGGTGCCGTTCGGCCAGGTCGCCGCTCTGGTGAGCGACGTCGAGCCGGACCGCCCGCTCGGCCGCCCGCGCGACCTTCAGGCGCACCAGCGGCTGCTCGACCAGACCGCGGCGGAGGTGCCGGTGCTGCCGTTCCGGTTCGGGGCGGTGCTGACGGACTCCGAGGCTGTGGTGGAGGAGCTGCTGAAGCCGTACCACGACCAGTTCGCCGACGCCCTTCAGGAGGTGGAGGGCCGGACGCAGTACGTCGTCAACGGCCGGTACGACGAGCGCGCGATCCTCACCGAGATCCTGCGCGAGAACGGCGAGGCCGCGAGCCTCCGGCAGCAGATCGCCGGCCGCTCGGAGGACGCGACGCGCAACGAGCGCATGCGGCTCGGCGAGATCATCGAGGGCACGATCGCGGACAAGCGCGAGGCCGACACCGCGACGGTGGTGGACGAGCTCTCCGACGTCTGCGAACAGCTGGCCGTGCGCGAGCCCTCCCACGAACGGGACGCCGCGCACGTGGCCGCGCTGGTGGCGAACGACCGGCGGGCCGAGTTCGAACAGGCCGTGGACGAGCTGGCCCGCCGCTGGTCGGGACGCGTCGAGCTGCGGCTGCTGGGGCCGATGGCGCCGTACGACTTCGTCGGCACGAGCTGACCGTACGACTTCGTCAGCACGAGCTGACCGTACGGCTTCGTCAACACGAGCTGACCGCGTCGGCACGGACGCGGGCACCCGGGAGGAGTGAACATCCTTGGGACTGGGGACGTTGCTTTTTGGCTGGCCACTCATGCCGCTCTACGGGGTCGTCAAGCTCGGCGAGCTCATGCGCGACCAGGTCGAGCGCGAGCTGCACGACCCGGCCGTGGTCCGGCGCCGTCTGGAGGCGGTGGAGCAGGCCAGGGCCGACGGCCGGATCTCCGCGGAGGAGGAGGACCGGGCGGTGGAGGAGATCTTGCGGGGGATGGTCGGCTGGTGAGGCGCTAGCGGGGGGCCGCACCAGGGGAGTACGGGGGTGATGTGGTGCCTGCCAGGCAGGAGACCGAGCACAAGCGCGTGCCGGGGACGACAGGGCATGCGGAAACCGGCGGCGAGGGGCCGCCTCGCACGCGTCCGGCGGACATGCCGGCCGCCGAGGTGGCCGGGGTCGGGTTGCGGATGATGACCGAGCTGACCGGCAAGGAGGCCGAGAGCGTCACGCTGGTCGAGCCGGCCGAGGACGGGTGGCTGGTCGGCGTGGAGATGGTGGAGGACCGCCGGATCCCGTCCTCCGGTGACACCCTGGCCCTGTACGAGCTCGAACTCGACATGTCGGGCGGCCTCCTGTCCTACCGACGGGTGCGCCGGTACAAGCGCGGCAGCGGCGACCTCGCCGAGGGCTCGCGGTGAGCGCCAACGTGCGGTCGAGCCCGTACATGCCCGGGGCGTCGTACCAGCCGGCCTCAGGCGGCCGCGAGTCGGCCAACCTCGGCGACATCCTGGAACGGGTGCTCGACCGGGGCGTGGTGATCGCCGGCGACATCCAGGTGAACCTGCTCGACATCGAGCTGCTGACGATCAAGCTGCGCCTGCTCATCGCCTCGGTCGACACGGCCCGCGAGATGGGCATCGACTGGTGGGAGCACGACCCGTGGCTCACCGGCGACACCCAGGAGCTGGCGAAGGAGAACCGCAAGCTGCGCCGCCGTCTCGCGGCCCTTGAGGAGATGGTGTCCGCCCGGGTGGTGGAAGGCGGCGCCGCGACCGGGCACGCGCCCGGCCACGTGCCTGAGGCGGTCGAGCGTGGCCACTGACCAGGGCGTCTACCTCTACGCGGTCACCCGCGACGAGGGCGAGGGGCCCGACGGCCTGGCGGGGGTGGCGGGCGCGCCCGTACGCCGCCTGACGCACCGGGGTCTGGCCGCGTTTCTCAGCACGGTCTCGCTGGCGGAGTTCGGCGAGGAGGCACTGCGCCGCTCGATGGAGGACCTCGCCTGGCTGGAGGAGACCGCGCGCACCCACCACCGGGTGGTGGAGGCCGTCGCCGCGCTCAGGCCCACGGCGCCGGTGCGGCTGGTCACCGTCTACACGGGAGAGGCGCAGGTCCGGGAGCTGCTCGACGAGCGGCACGAACAGTTCGACGCGGTGCTGGCGCGGGTGGCCGGCCGGCGGGAGTGGGGCGTCAAGGCGTACGCCGTTCCCGGCGGGACGGAGCCGACGGCCGACCCGCAGGACGCGACGCAGGGCGCGACGCCGGGGGCGGCCTACCTGAACCGCCGCCGGGCCGCCCTGCGCAGCCGGGAGGCCGACTGGCGCCGGGCCGCCGAGCAGGCCCGGGCCGTGCACGAGGCGCTGATGGACGTCGCCGTCGTCGGCAGATGCCACCGCGCCCAGGACCCGCAGCTGTCCGGACGGCGGGAGCAGATGGTCCTCAACGGCGCCTACCTGGTGGACGACGCACGCGCCGCCGAGTTCGCGCAGGTGATCGAGGACGTCGCCGACCGGGGGGTCACCGTGGAGCTCGTCGGCCCGTGGGCGCCCTACTCCTTCGCCGCCCTCGACCAGGACGGTGAGGCGGCCCGCGGTGACGCCTCCTGAGCCGAGAGGAGCCCGGCTCGCCGCCCAGGGCCGCCTGCCCGACCAGCGGGTGGCGCTCGTCGATCTGCTCGACCGCCTGCTGGCGGGCGGGGCGGTGGTGACCGGCGACCTCGTGCTGTCCATCTCCGGCATCGACCTGGTACGGATCTCCCTGAGAGCCCTGCTGGTCAGCGTGCGCGAGGGGGACGCGGTCGAAGGAGGGATGCGACATGACGAGCCCGACTGACGGGCGGGTGGCCAGACCCGGCGAGTGGCGGCTGGAGACGGACGCCGACTCGGTGCAGCACGACCTGAGCCGTCTGGTGCTGACGCTGGTCGAGCTGATCCGCCAGCTGGTGGAGCGCCAGTGCGTCCGGCGGATGGACAACGGCGACCTGACCGGGGAGCAACTGGAGGCGGTGGGGCTGACCCTCATGCGGCTGGAGGAGGCCATGGCCGAGTTGTGCGACCGGTTCGGGCTGACGCCCGCCGACCTCAACCTCGACCTCGGCCCCCTCGGCACCCTGCTCCCGACGGACTGACCGCCTCGGGCTTCTTGGGTACCCGCGCGCCCGGCGGACTGACCGTCCGCTCACGCCGCCGAGCGCATCGTGAGCCGGGCGGGCAGGACGGTGGCCGCCAGGGCCAGCACGGCCGCCGCCCCGACCACCGCCGCGTACGTCCCCACCGGCACGTACGGCACCGCGGACCCGGTCATCCCCGCGCCGAACGCGGCCAGCGTCACCAGCGCGGCCCCGGTGCCGAGCACGACTGCGGTGGCCACCGCGCCCAGCGTCTCCAGCCGCAGCATGAGCAGCACCTGCCGCCGCGTCGTGCCGGCCAGGCGCAGCGCGCGCATCTCGCCCGAGCGGGCCGAGGTGGCCATGGCCAGCGTGTTGACCACGGCGATCGCGGTGAAGGCGATGATCAGGCCCAGCGCCACGAACGTGGCCTGCGGGTTCGACGCGCTCACCTCGGCGGCCCGCGCCCGGTCCAGCACCGACGCCCCGGGCAGCGCCCCGGCCAGGGCGTCCACGGTCAGCCCTGGCGCCTTGACCAGCAGGGACGCCGCGGGCTCGTCCACGTGGCCCGCCACCAGGTCGTACGGCAACGTCAGGTCGCCGAAGCCCAGCCCGCGGGTGTACACCGCGCTGACCGTCACCGTCGCGGGGGTGCCGTCGCCCAGCGTCAGCTTCAGCGGGTCGCCCACCCCGACGCCCAGCCGCTCGGCGGCGGTCGAGCTGACGGCCACGTCCTTCATCGAGCCGGCGACGATGCCCAGGTCCATCGTGCGGTCGTCGTAGGTGACCGCCTGCGCGCCGTACTTGTCCAGGCCGGACCGGACGGTCGTGCGCAGCACCCGGGTGACGGCCTCGACGCCGGGAACCTTGGCCGCCTCGGCGGCGGAGACGCCGGTCACGACGTACTCGGCGCGGGTGCCCGCGTCGGCCTGCTCCTGCGCGGCGTGGCCCATCGTGGTCTGGACGAAGAGGATCGTGCAGGTCATCGCGATCATCAGGGTCAGCGGCGACAACACCGAGGCCAGCGACCCCGAGTTGGCGCGCAGGTTGCGCGCGGCCAGGAAGCCGCCCACCCGGGAGGCCCGCAGCGGGACCGACAACACCGCCGCGGCCACCCGTGCGACCAGCGGGCCGAGCAGCGTCAGCGCGATCGTCCAGACCAGCGCGGTCAGCATCGTCACGGGCGTGGCCGCCGCCTCGGTGCGCAGGTTCGACAGGACCACCGTCAGCGTCACCGCGCCGGCCAGGGCCAGCGGCCCGGCCACCAGTCGCCACCGGGCCACCCTGCCGCTGTCCAGGACCGCCTCGCCCAGGGCTTCCACCGGCCGGATCCTGGTCAGCCGGCGGGCCGACACGCGGGCCGCGACCCAGGCGGCGCCGACCGTGGCCAGCAGCGCGGCCAGCGGCGGGAACGGGCTGACCACCAGGCCGAGGTTGGCGGGGACCGTCCCGAGCGAGACGAACTGGGCGCGCAGCCAGAACCCCACGCCGATGCCCGCCGCCGCGCCCAGCACCCCGGCCGCCCCGGCGACCAGCAGCGCCTCGCCGCCCACCAGCTTGCGCACCTGCCGGGGGGTGGCCGCCACGGCGCGCAGCAGGGCCAGCTCGCGCTGCCGCTGCTGGATGGACAGCGCGAACGTGCCCATCACGACCAGGATCGCGACCAGCAGCGACGTGCCGGCCAGCGCGCCGCCCATGCTGATCAGCTTGACCCGCGCCTGCTCGGCGTCCAGGAACTCCAGCCTGCCGCGCTCGTCGCCCGTGTAGACCACCGCGCCCTCGGGCGCCCGGTCCAGGCCGGGGAACACGCCGACCGCGCTGACCCTGCCGGGGTGACCGGCCAGGCGGCGGGCCTCGGCGGTGCTGAAGAACACGGTGTCCTGGCTCGGCAGCGCCTGCGCGGTGACGCCCACCACGCGGTGTCCGCGCAGCTCGGCGCCCACGTCGAGGCCGGCGCGCGCGTCGACGACGACCTCGCCCGCCGATTTCGGCTCGCGTCCCTTCGCGATGGTGAACGGGGTGAGCGCGGCCGACTCCCAGCCGTGCCCGGTGAAGCCGCCGAAGGGGAACGTCACCTCGGGGATCACCTTGTCGGCCCGGATCGCCGCCACGACCGACTCGGGCAGCCAGGCGCGTTCCGTCAGGGGCTTGGCCTTGGTCTTGCTCTTGCCGTCGCCCTTGTCGACGGTCTGGCGCACGTACTGGTCGGCGGCCACGATCGCGGGGGCGCCGGCGTACCGTTCGGGGGCGACGCCGCCGCGCAGGCCGGTCTCCAGCAACATCAGGCACGCGCACACCAGTGCGGCGGCGCACAGCAGGGCGAAGAACGCGCCGGCGAACGCGGCCTTCCTGTGCCGCAACGTCCTCAACGCCAAGGTGATCACCGCGTCCACGCTCCCAGCCTGGTCATGCGCTCGGCCACCTTGTCGGCGGTCGGCGCGGTCATCGCGTCCACGATCCGGCCGTCGGCCAGGAACAGCACGGTGTCGGCGTACGAGGCGGCCACCGGGTCGTGCGTCACCATCACCACCGTCTGGCCCAGGCCGTCCACCACCTCGCGCAGCAGCCTCAGCACGTCGCGGGCGGTCATCGTGTCCAGCGCGCCCGTCGGCTCGTCGCCGAACACCACCTCCGGCCTGGTGACCAGCGCCCTGGCGATGGCCACCCGCTGCTGCTGGCCGCCCGAGAGCTGCGCGGGCCGGTGCCCGGTCCGGCCCTCCAGGCCGACCCGGCGCAGGATCTCCGCCAGCCATTCGCGGTCCACGCGGGCCTTGGCCAGGCGCAGGGGGAGCGTGATGTTCTCGACGACGTCCAGCGCCGGGATCAGGTTGAACGCCTGGAACACGAACCCGATCCGCTGCCTGCGCAGCTCGGTCAGGCCGGTCTCGTCCATGCCCGACAGTTCCGTGCCGCCGAGCCGCACCGAGCCGGACGACGGCACGTCCAGCCCGGCCGCGCAGTGCAGGAACGTGCTCTTGCCCGACCCCGAGGGGCCCATCACGGCGGTGAACGACCCTTGCGGGATGCCCACCGACACCTCACGCAGGGCCGCCACCGCGCCCTGGCCCTTGCCGTACACCTTGCTCACGGCGTCCAACCGCACCACGTCCGTCATGGCTACAAGCCTGCTGGCCTGCGCGTACGCCGACCAGAGACGCGATCACCGATCGCTCATGACGTCCTCATGATCCGGACATTTAGTCATATTTCCCCGGGCACTGGACGGCCCGCGGGCGACCGACGAGAAGGGCGACCCCCAGACCTGGGGATCGCCCTTCAGTGGGACCGCCGGCTCACCTTCCGGTCGGCACGCCCGGCTGCTCGGCGGACGTCCGCGGCCGCGGGACCCGGTTGTCACGCAGGTACTCGACCTCGGTACGCAGGTTCGCCAGCAGCTTGGCCGCGATGTCCTGGCTGAAGCCGTTGCGGATGACGAAGCGGATGACGGCGATGTGTTCCAGGTTGGGCGGCAGGTAGTACGTCGGGGCCTGCCAGCCGTGCATCTTCAGCCGTTCGGCCAGGTCGAAGACGGTGAAGCCGTCGAAACCGGGGGCGGTCCGGACGGCGAGCACCGGCAGTTCCGAGCCGTCGGCGATGAGCGAGAGCTCGGGCAGCTTGGCGATCTCGTCGCCGAGGTAGGTCGCCACGTCCCGGCAGGTCTGCTGGACGGCGCGGTAGCCGTCGAAGCCGAGCCGCAGGAAGTTGTAGTACTGGGCGACGACCGGCGCGCCGGAGCGGGAGAAGTTGAGCGTGAAGGTGTCGATGTTGCCGCCGAGCAGGTCGCAGGAGAGCACCAGGTCTTCGGGCAGCGCGTCGGGCTCCTGCCAGACGATCCAGCCGACGCCCGGGTACACCAGGCCGAACTTGTGCCCCGAGGTGTTGATCGACTGCACCCGGGGGAGCCGGAAGTCCCACACCCGGTCGGGCTCCAGGAACGGGGTGATGAAACCGCCCACGGCGGCGTCGACGTGCAGCGGGATCTTCAGGCCGCGCTCGGCCTCCAGCCGGTCGAGTTCGGCCGACATCTGCTCGATCGGGTCGTACTTGCCGCACTGCGTGGAGCCGAGCACGCCGACGACGCCGATGGTGTTCTCGTCGCAGAACTCCCTGAGCCGGGAGGCGGACAGTGTGTAGGCCGGCTCCTCGATCGGGATCCAGCGCGGCTCGACGTCCCAGTACTGGCAGAACTTCGGCCAGCAGGTGTGGACGGCGGTGCCCATCACGAGGTTGGGGCGGTCTATGGGCAGCCCGGCCGCCCGGCGCCGCGCGCGCCACTGGAACTTCATCGCCAGCGCGCCGAGCATGGCCGCCTCGCTGGAGCCGCCCGTGGAGCAGCCGACGCTGACGCCGTTTGGATCGTTCCACAGATGGTCGAGCATGTTGACGCAGCGCGCCTCGATGTCGGCCGTCTGCGGGTACTGGTCGTGGTCGACGATGTTGCGGTCGAGGGTTTCGGCGATGAGCTCGCGGGCCTGCGGCTCCATCCAGGTGGTGCAGAACGTGGCAAGGTTGAGCCGGGCGTTGCCGTCGAGAAGGAGCTCGTCGCGGATGAGAGCCTGGGCCGCGCTGGGGTTCATCGGGCTGGCCGGCATCTTGAAGCGGGGCACGCCGCCCTCGGGCACCAGGCCGTTGTAGAGGGGGTTGACATCGAGCGCTTCCTGCCACCGGTCGGATTCGACTCGTCTGAGCATGAGCTTCACCTTCTCGATGAGTTCTGTGATGTCGAGCACTCACAGTAGGCAAGTTTTTACTGTCAGTCAACGCCCGTTTTACCGAGAGCCAGTGGGCCGCACACCGAGGAGAGGCACGTTGACGGCAGAGCCGGTGTTCGTGAGGTTCCAGAGTCCCGCGCCGAACGGCCGCGGGACGTACCCAGGGGTGTTCGGGCTGGTCAACAGCCTCGCCGAGCGGGGTCTTCTGTCGGACGAGGAGGAGGCGTTCAGGCGCGAGAACAACGCGTGGTACGAGGCCAACTTCACCGACCCGACGACCGTGGACCCCGACGTCTACCGCCGAGACGTCAACCCGATGGCGGCGGCCTGGTTCAAGGCGTCGGCCGTCCGGCTCGTCGAGCGGGTGCCGGGGTATCTGGCGATCCTCGCCGCGCACGATGTGGAGTGTGTACGCCTCGAATCGGCCGATCCCGGCAGGATCATCTACGAAGACGACGATCAGGTGGTCGTCGTCCCTCATGTGGACGGCTAGGGCGTCTCCCAAGGCCATGCGGCATAAGGTGGGCGGCCGGATGGTGGCTGTGAGAGGGATGGCTGGTTATGGATGCCGATGTGATCATTGTGGGGGCCGGGCCGACCGGTCTCATGCTGGCGGCGGAGTTGCGGCTGGCCGGGGTGCGGCCGTTGGTGCTGGAGCGGAAGGCGCAGCGCAGGGACGTCCCGAAGGCCGGCGGGCTCGGCGGGCAGATCCTGGAACTGCTGCGGTACCGCGGCCTGCTGGACCGGTTCGCGGCGGCCTGCACCGATCCGATGCCGGCGCCCAGGTTCCCCTTCGGCGGGGTGCACCTGGATCTCACCCAGCTGGCCGACCCGCCGATGCACGCCCTGCCGCTGCCGCAACAGCTCCTTGAGCGGCTGCTGGAGGAGCGCGCCGGCGAGCTCGGCGTCGACCTGCGCCGCGGCCACGAGGTGGTCGGGGCGAGCCAGGACGACACCGCGGTGACCCTGGACGTACGCGGACCGGACGGCCCCTACCAGGTGACCGCCCGGTACGTGGTGGGATGCGACGGCGCGCGCAGCCGGGTCAGGGAGCTGGCCGGCATCGCCTTCCCCGGCACCGTCTATCCCGAGGTCAACCGGCTGGCCCAGGTCACCCTGCCCGACGAGGTGACCGTGCTCGGCAACGGCGATCTCGACGTGCCCGGCTTCGGCACGATCCGCGCCGGTTTCACCCGGACCGAGAGCGGCCTGCTCGGCGTCGGCTCGTCGCCGGACTCCAGGGTCGTCTCGCTCTACACCACCGAGGACGAGAGCACCGAGTACGACGACGACGTCCCGATGACCGTGCCGGACCTGCAGGACAGCCTGCGCCGCGTGGTGGGCGTGGACCTGCGGGTGGGGGAGGCGCTGCGGCTGTCACGGTTCACGTTCAAGGCGCGGCAGGCCGAACGGTACCGCGACGGGCGGATCCTGCTGGCCGGGGACGCGGCCCACCTGTTCCCGGCGACCGGGATCGCGCTCAACGCGGGCATGCTCGACGCGGTCAACCTGGCCTGGAAGCTGGCCGCCGAGGTGCGGGGGTGGGCGCCGTCCGGGTTGCTGGGAACGTACCAGGAGGAACGTCAGCTGGCGGGCGCGCGCACCATGCTGCACACGCGCGCCCAGGTGGCGCTGCGGCGCGGGCACGACGCGGCCGCCGAGGCGCTCCGGGAAGTCTTCCAGGAGCTGCTGACGGACGAGCAGCCGCTGCGCCGCATGGGCGCGATGGTGGCCGGCGGCGACATCCGCTACCCGATGCCCGGTTCGCACCCTCACCCGCTGGCCGGCGCGTTCGCCCCCGACCTCACCCTGCACACCGGCCAGGGCATGACCGGCGTCGCGGAGCTCATGCACGCCGCGCGGCCCGTCCTGCTCGATCTCGCCGACCGCGCGGACCTGCGCGAGGTCGCCGCCGAGTGGCGGGACCGGGTCGACGTGCACACGGCCAAGAGCGACCAGCGCCCGGCCGACGTGCTGCTGATCCGTCCGGACGCGCACGTCGCCTGGGCGGCCGGCCCTGACGAACCGGCCGGCACGGCCGCGCCCGCGCTGCGCGAGGCCCTGTCCACCTGGTTCGGCGCCCCCTGACGGCGCGCCACCCCTGGAACACCGCCTGCGCCGGGACCGGCCCCTGTCGAACGCGGGTGACGCCGGCGCTCAGTCGAACCAGACGACCAGACGCACGCCGTCGGGCCCGAACCGTCGCGCCAGCGCCCGCATCACCTCGAAGACGGCCGCCCACCCGGTCTCCGGTCCCAGCAGGTCGAGACGGGTCAAGGGAACGGATCCGGCCGCGGGGCGTGCCGTCAGGTCCAGGTCGCGCAGCTCCGCCCAGGAGACCCAGGTGCACCCGTGCACGGCGGGGTCGAGGCGGGCGGTGTCCTCGTACTCGGCGCGGACCGGTCCCGACACGTCGTCCGGCAGGCCGCGGCCGGTCGCGACCGGCGGCCACCCCAGCCGGTCGCGGATGCCGAACAGGCAGGCGAACGACTCGTGGTCCTGGTCGTCGTAGAGCGGGTGGAGCGGGATGGAGACGGCCGTCCAGGGGTCGCCTTCGTACCAGTCCTCGTGGGCGAGCGGGTGACGGGCCTCGATGAAGCCGTAGATGTCGGTGCTCATGGGGAGAGCGTAGGAAGCGACGCCTCCGGTCAGGGGCGGTTCATGTGGAGGTGCAGGTCGCGCAGCAGGCAGACCTCCGACAGGTGGTGGATGAGCTCGCGGTGGACGTGCAGGACCAGGTCGGCCATGGGGGCCTCCGGGAAGGGCTCCGCGTCGCCCATGGGCGCGCGCAGGCCGTCCTCGCCGAGCTCCCGCACGCCCGCCAGCCACCGCTCGGCCTGCGTGTCGAGCTGGTCGAGCGCCGCGGCCGCGCCGCCGGCGTACTCCCAGGTCTCGTACGAGGCCGGCGGCGCCCCGAAGTGCACCGCGTTGCGGACGGCCAGCACGCCGACGATGACGTGGCCGAGCCGCCAGGCGATCGTGGTGAAGGGCGGCGGCGCCGGCTGGGGGAAGGCGAAGTCGATCGTGTGACCGCCCGCGCCGGCCTGGACGGGCGCCGTGGAGGTGCCGCGCGGCCGTACGCTCCAGGCGTCCGGCACCGGCGACCAGAAGTACTCCTCGTCGGTCAGGCCGTCGAGCCGGGCCCGGAGCTGGTGGTTCCAGTGGAACTCCCACTGCTCGCGCAACGTGCGGTTCCAGTCGAGTGTGTGTGCGTCCATGGAAACACGATCACCTCACCGGCGGACAGGATCGGTCCGCTTTCTGGCAGGGTGGCGGCATGGACGAGACGGGCGGCGCGGAGCGGGGCACGACCGAGCGGGTGCTGACCCTGCTCGGCCTGTTGCAGCAGCGTCAGGTCTGGACCGGCCCCGAGCTGGCCGGGCGGCTCGGCGTCACGTCCCGCACGGTCCGCCGTGACGTGGAACGGCTGCGCGCGCTCGGCTACCAGGTGCACGCCGGCCAGGGCATCGGCGGCGGCTACCGGCTCGGGCCCGGCCAGGACCTGCCGCCGCTGCTGCTCGACGACGAGGAGGCCATCGCCACCGCCGTGTCGCTGCTCGCCGGGGCGGACAGCGCGGTCGCGGGCGCCGGCGACGCCGCGATCCGGGCGCTGGCCAAGCTCGACACGGTGCTGCCCGCCCGGCTCCGGCACGAGGTGCGCGCGCTGTCCGGGGCGGTGGAGTCGTTCGGCGGCGGGCGCGTGCCGGTCGATCCCGAGGTGCTCATGACGCTGGCCAGGGCCTGCCGGGACGAGGTCGAGGCCGGCTTCGACTACCCGTCAGGAGGGCGGGTGGGGCGGCGGCGGGTGGAGCCGTACCGGCTGGTGACCTCCGACCGGCGCTGGTACCTGCTCGCCTACGACCTCGACCGGGACGGCTGGCGCAGCTTCCGGGTGGACCGGATGGCCGCGGTGGCCGCGCGCACCTTCCGGTTCCGGCCGCGCCCGGCGCCGGACGCGGCGGCGTACGTGCAGGAGGGCGTGGCGAGCCGGGCCTACCCGCACCAGGCGCGTTTCCTCCTGCACGCCCCGGCCGCCACGGTACGCGCGCAGGTCCCCGCGTCGGCGGCCGTCGTGCGGGAGCGCGGGAGCGACCGGTGCGAGCTGGTCAGCGGCGCGGGCAGCCTCGATTACGTGCTCATGCACGTGGTCGCGCTGGGCCACGACTTCGAGGTGCTCGACCCGCCGGAGCTGGGGGAACGCTGCCGGGAGCTGGCCCGCAGGCTGGCCTCGGCCGGGGCGGTCAGGCCGTCGGGGTGACGGGGGCGGTGTCGAGGGTGAAGGTCTCGACGATCTCGGTGCAGGTGCCGTGCTCGCCCATCACGCACAGCGCGAGGGCCTGGTAGGTGGCGGTGAAGGCCGACGGCGAGGCGAGGAGGCCCAGGTCGAGCGGGTGGTCCCGCTGCTGGAGCCGGGTGAGGGTGATGTGCGGGCGGAACAGGTCGCCGATCTCGTCGTAGCCGTAGAGGTCGAGGTTGGCGCGGGCCGTGGGCGGCGCGGTGAGCCGGTGGTCGGCCAGCACGCGGCCGACCGGGTCGCGGTGGCGCAGGCCCGTGCGCAACGGGTTGAGCGCGGCGACGACGTCCTCCTGGAGCCGGGTGATCGCGTCCGTCTTCCGGAAGAACAGCTCGACCATGCCCTGGTCGTTGGCGGCGAAGGACTCGCCTTCCAGGAGCGTCGCGGAGGTGCGGCCGCTGAGGTCGCGCAGCAGCGCGACGGCCTTTTCCAGCTGGTCGGGGGTGAAATTGGCCATGTAGAGGGAGATGTGCGGGTAGAGGCCGTCCTCGCGCAGGACGAACTCGGTCGCGGCGGCCTCCGCGCAACGCCGGCTCAGGCGCACGGCCTCGGCGTTGACGTCGTGCGGCGGCAACAGGACAACGTCGTAGACCGGGAGATCGCCCATAGGGGATGAGTGTAGGACGGACCGGGGCCGGTGCGCGCGGGCGGCCTGCCGTCGCAGTGCCAGGCGTACGGCTGGGAACGCGTAGGCGGCCAGCGGCGCCAGCAGGAACACCGCCCCGGCCGCGCGCTGGTCGGCCAGCGGGTCGGGCACCCCGGGCGGGGCCGCCAGGGCGAACCACTCCGCCGCGACGGCCGGGCCTGCCAGCAGGTACGTCCCCAGCCCCAGGTACGCGGCGGCGGCCACGGCCAGCAGCCGGACCCGCGCGGCCCACGGGAACGGCCTGGGCAGCGGGTCGAGGTCGAGCACCGCCCAGGCGACCAGCAGGCCGGCCCCGGCGGACACGGCCATGGTGACCAGGTGGGGCGCGTACCCGGCGAGCGACCAGGGCAGCCACGGCGTGCCGTACAGCAGCAGGAGCAGCACCGGGACGGCGGCCGTCAGCAGCGCGGGACGGGTGAGACGGCGACCGAGGGCGCGGTCGCCGAGCGGGCCGTACTGGGAGCCGGGGCCGGTGGCCCGCGCGGCCAGGGTGAGCGGCGCGCCCGCGCACAGCAGCAGCGGCGCGACGACGGCGAGCACGACGTGCTGCACGGCCTGGGCCGACGACATCGCCCGCGCGTACCCGCCCACGCCGCCGAACAGCGCGACCGCGGCCAGGGCCAGCCCGGCGTGCCAGGAGAGCGTGCGCAGGACCGGCCAGCCGGGCACCCGGCGCAGACCGGCCAGGTAACCGGCGGCGGGCAACGCCAGCAGCAGCAGGACGAGCGGGTCGAACCGCACCTCGCTGAGCAGGGCGCCGGGCGAGAAGGGCGCGAGCGCGTACTCCAGGACGGGATGGTCGTGCCCGCCGCCCGCGCCGGGCGGCGGCGGGGTGCGCGAGAGGCCGACGGCCAGCCCGGTCGCCGCCACCATCACGATCACCTCGCCCGCGGCCAGCCGGACGAACGTGCCCCGCACCCCCCGGTCGGCCACGCCGGCCACGGTACGCAGACGGTGCCGCCGGCCGAACCAGGCCAGCGCCGCCAGGGCGGCGACCTTGGCCAGCAGCAGCAGGCCGTACCGGCTCAGCCACAGGTCGGACAGGCGGTCGAGCCGCACCCAGCCGCTGACCACGCCGGAGAGGGCGACGGCGGCGAAGCAGCACAGCGCGATCGTGCTGAACCGGGGCAGCACCACGCGCAGGTCGGCCGAGCGCCGGAAGTGCACCAGCACCGCGGCCAGGCCGCCCACCCACACCGACACCCCCAGCAGATGGGCCATCAGCGCGGACACGGCGATGTCGTGGTCGGCCGCCGAGGCGGCATGGCCCACGTAGGCGGGCGGCAGCAGCCCGAACGCCGCCAGGGCCAGCGGCACCCAGGCGGGCAGCCGGCGCACGAGCGTGGCCACCGCCACCGCGAACGTCGTGACCAGCACCACCAGGAGCGCCTGCGTCTGCGGGAGCGAGGTGCCGAAGTCGAGCATGCCGGGCTCGGCGAGCAGGTACCGCACCGGCATCGGGATGAAGCTGGACAGGGTGAACACGTAACCGGCCAGGGCGGCGACCGCCCAGCCCAGCGCCCACCAGCCCGCCGCGCGCAGGCACCGCGCCGACTCCGGCGAGCCGGCCGGGGCCAGCACGGACGCCGCCAGCAACGTCCCCACGCACGCCACCGCGCACAGGTCGAGGGCGAGGCGGGCCAGCGGCAGCCCCCAGTCGGTGACCGGACCGGCGGTGGGCAGCCCGAAGACCTCCACCGTGCCGGCGCCGCCGCCGAAGCGCAGCACCGCGACCAGCACCAGGACGCCCACGCCGACCGCGAACACGGCGTACGTCCGGGCAGAAGCTCTCATAGCCGACCCGCCAGGTTGTCGGAGGCCAGGAACCAGGCCGCGCCGCCCGGGGCGGGCGCGACCCCCACATGCTCCCACGGGGTCCCGGGCCGGGCCAGGCGCGAGCGAGGTCTGCTTCGAGCGCACACGCGGAGATACGCGCCCCCGCCGCCCGCGGTTCAGCAGGTCAGGGGTGGAGCCCCAGAAGGGTGACGGCCTGCTCGCGCATCTCGACCTTGCGGATCTTGCCCGTGACCGTCATCGGGAACCCGTTGACCAGGTGCACGTAACGGGGGACCTTGTAGTGGGCCAGGCGGCCGGCGCAGAAGTCCCTGATCGCCTCGGCGGTCAGCGGCTCGGTGCCGGGGCGCATGACGATCCAGGCCATCAGCTCCTCGCCGTACTTCTCGTCCGGCACGCCGATCACCTGGACGTCGGCGATGTCGGGATGCGTGTAGAGGTACTCCTCGACCTCGCGCGGATAGACGTTCTCGCCGCCGCGGATGACCATGTCCTTGATCCGGCCGACGATGTTGACGTAGCCCTCGGCGTCCATGGTGGCCAGGTCGCCGGTGTGCATCCAGCGGGCCTCGTCGATCGACTCGGCCGTCTTGTCCGGCTCGTTCCAGTAGCCGAGCATCACCGAGTAGCCGCGGGTGCACAGCTCGCCCGGCTCGCCCCGGGGCACCGCGAGCCCGGTCTCCGGGTGCACGATCTTCACCTCCAGGTGCGGCATCACCTGGCCGACCGTCTCGGTGCGCCGTACCAGCCCGTCGTCGCGGCGGGTCATCGTCGACACGGGGGACGTCTCGGTCATGCCGTAGCAGATCGCCACCTCGCTCATGTGCATCTCACCGATCACCCGCTTCATCACCTCGACCGGGCACGGCGAGCCCGCCATGATGCCGGTGCGCAGCGACGACAGGTCGAAGTCGGCGAAGCGCGGATGGCCCAGCTCGGCGATGAACATCGTCGGCACGCCGTACAAGGAGGTGCACCGCTCGGCCTCCACGGCCCGCAGCGTGGCCTCGGCGTCGAAGCCGGGCGCGGGCAGCACCACGCAGGCGCCGTGCGAGGTCGCGCCCAGGTTGCCCATGACCATGCCGAAGCAGTGGTAGAGCGGCACCGGCAGGCAGACCCGGTCGTCCTCGGTGTAGCCGACGCCCTCGCCGACGAAGTAGCCGTTGTTGAGGATGTTGTGGTGCGACAGCGTCGCGCCCTTGGGGAAGCCGGTCGTGCCCGAGGTGTACTGGATGTTGATCGGGTCGTCGAAGGACAGCGTGGCCGCCCGTGCCCGCAGCACGGCGGGGTCGGCGCGGCGGCCGGTCTCGACCAGCTCGTCCCAGCCGGGCTCGCCGATGAACACCACCTGCGTGAAGCCGATCTCGGCGAGCATCGCGCGGTAGTCGCTCGTCTTGTGCTCGACGGCGCTGACCAGCAGCCGCATGCCCGACTGGCGGACCACGTAGTCCAGCTCGTGGGCGCGGTAGGCCGGGTTGATGTTGACCAGGATCGCGCCGATCTTGGCGGTGGCGTACTGCGTCAGCACCCATTCGGCGCAGTTGGGCGCCCAGATGCCGACCCGGTCGCCCTTGGCGATGCCCCTGGCCAGCAGGCCGAGCGCCACCTCGTTCACCGCGGCGTCGAACTCGGCGTACGTCCAGCGCCGCCCGCTCGCCATCTCGACCAGCGCCTCGCGGCCGGCGTACCGGGCCGCGGCGCGTTCCAGGTTCTCCCCGATCGTCTCGCCCAGCAGGGGGAGCGCGGAGACGCCGGACGCGTAGGAGAGCAGTGAGTCACCCATGCCCGAAGCATCCGCCAGGGCGGTGCGGCACGCTACCCCCGTTCAGGGGTAGCCGCGGGACGCCGGCCGCGTGCCATGCTGGTGACATGGCGGTGACACATCTTCCGTCGAGTGCCCTGGCCCCGCAGGCCGCCGTGCTCCTGCGGGCCGCCCTCACCCGGATGCGGCACGTCGTCGGGCTGCCCGTCCTGTTCGGCGGCGCGGTGTCGGCCCCGGGCGGCGCCGTGCGGCTCACCGAGGTGACGGGGGTCCGCACGGACGTGCTGCGCGGGCTCGCCATCCACACCGGCAGCGGTCTGGGCGGCCGGGTCCTGGTCACCGCCCGGCCGGGCAGCGTCGAGGACTACGTCACCGACTCCCGCATCAGCCACGAATACGACAGGCCGGTGGCGGCGGAGGGCCTGCGGGCGATCGCGGCCGTCCCCGTCGTGGTGGGCGAGACGGTCTACGGGCTGCTCTACGGCGGCGTCCGCGAGCCGCTGCCGCTCGGCACCCGCGTCCTCGACGGCATGAACCAGATCGCCGCCCGGCTCGGCGTCGAGCTGGCCGTCCGCGCGGAGGTGGAGCGGCGGGTGGCCGCGCTGGAGACGGCCGCGATCACCGGCGCCGCCCGCGAACGGCCCGCCGGCCCAGAATGGGAGCAGCTGCGCGAGGCGCACGCCGAGCTGCGCTCGATCGCCCAGGAGGTCGCCGACCCGGTCCTGCGCGAGCGGCTGCAGGGCGTCTGCGACCGGCTGACCTCGCCGGACGGCGGCCCCGTCCCGGCCAACCCGCTCTCCCCCCGGGAGCTCGACGTGCTCTCCCTGGTCGCGGTCGGCTGCGGCAACGCCGAGGTCGGCCGGCGGCTCGACCTGAAGCCGGAGACGGTCAAGAGCTACCTGCGCAGCGCGATGCGCAAGCTCGGCACCCACACCCGCATGGAGAGCGTGGTCTCGGCCAGGCGCGCCGGCTACCTCCCCTGACCCCGGCGGATTTACCAACTACGGACGATGACCGCCGGCGCCGCCGACCGGTTCCGGGTAGGCCCCCACCATGACTGCTTGGACGAACGACGAACTCGACCGGATCGCCGCCGCCGAGGAGCTGCAGATCGCGTCCCTGCGCGGCGACGGCGAGCTGCGCCGCCCGGTGACGATCTGGGTCGTCCGCCTCGGCGACGACCTGTACGTCCGGGCCGTGAACGGGCGGGACGGCACCTGGTTCCGCGGCGCCCAGGAGCGCGGACGCGGCCGGATCCAGGCCGGGGGCGTCGACAAGGGCGTCACGTTCGCCGACGCCGACCAGGAGCTCAACGACCGGATCGACGCCGCGTACCGGGCCAAGTACCGCCACTACCCGGAGAGCATCGTGGACTCGGTGGTCAGCGGGCAGGCGCGGGCCGCCACGATCAGGCTCGTGCCGCGCTCCTGACCGGCCCGGCAACGACAGGTCCGAAGGCCGCCAGCGTCCGGCCCGCACCGGCGGCGACAGTGGGACGCATGAACACTGTCGTGGATCAGCACGTCCGCATTGAACCCAACATCCTCTACTTCGGCACCCCCGTCGTCCTGATCTCCACCGTGAACGAGGACGGCACCCCCAACCTCGCCCCCATGTCGTCGGCCTTCTGGCTGGGCTGGCGCGGCATGCTGGGGCTCGGGGCCAGGTCGAAGACCTCCCAGAACCTGTTGCGGACCGGCGAGGGCGTGCTCAACCTGCCGTCCGACGCGCTCGCCCCGCAGGTGGACCGGCTGGCGCTGACCACCGGGAGCGACCCGGTGCCCGAGCGCAAGCACCAGCGCGGCTACCGGTTCGTGCCCGACAAGTTCCGGCGGGCCGGGCTGACCGCCGGCCCGTCGGAGACGGTGGCCGCGCCCCGGGTGGCCGAGTGCCCGGTCGCCATGGAGGTCGTGGTGGAGGAGACGCACCCGGTCGGCGACGGCGGGGTGCTCGCGTTCGAGGTGCGGGTGCAGCGGGTCTGGGTGCACGAGGACATCCGGATGAAGGGCACCGACGACCACATCGACCCCGACGCCTGGCGTCCGCTCATCATGAGCTTCCAGAAGCTGTACGGCCTGGGCCCGCAGGTGCACCCGTCCACGCTGGCGAGCATCCCGGAGCGGCACTACCGCAGCGCCGACCTCGAACGCGCGCGCACCCTCTAGAGGCACTCCAGCAGCGGCAGCCAGGTGCGGTGGGCGCACAGCTCCCTGATCCGCTCCCGGGGCAGCCACTCCGCGCCGGTGCTCTCCGACCCGGCCGGCGGCGCGGTCGCGGCGCCGGGCGCCGCCAGCCGCGCCCGGAACATCACCATGTACGTCAGCGGCGCGTAGCGGTAACCGGCCGGAGCCGGGCGCAGCAGCTCGACGCGTTGCCACGCGAACACCGACAGGGCGGACGGCTCCAGGAGGAGGCCGGTCTCCTCCTGGAGCTCCCGGACCGCGGCCTCGGTGGCGCTCTCACCGGCCTCCAGGTGGCCGCCCGGCACGTCCCAGCCGCGTCCGGGCCGGTCGACGCAGGTGAGCAGGGTCCTGCCGACGCCGTCGGTGACGAACGCGAACGCCGAGGTCGTGCCGTCGGCGGGCGGGAGGTCCGGGGAGAGGATCACGTCGAGGCGGTGCTCGACGGGGATCCACGGCACGGTGCTGGAGGCCATCACACGGGTCATGCCTCCATTTCACACGCCCTTGCGCATGGCCCGGTTGCCCAGGTACAGGCCGATCGCGGCGACCAGGCAGGCCGACGCGGTGCCGTACAGGACGGAGGGGTTCGCGAGGTCGCCGGAGAACAGCGCGCGCTGGCCTTCGACGATGTACGTGACCGGGTTCGCCGCGCCGACGGCGCGCAGCCACCCGGGCGCGGTGTCCAGGGGCAGCAGCACGCCCGACAGCAGCAGCAGGGGGAACAGGATCGACTGGCTGACGACGTAGAACAGCGTCCCGCCGGGCGCCGACCGGATGGCCAGCACGAACGAGAACGCCCCCAGCCCCACCCCGAACACGGTGAGCTGCGCCAGCCCCGCCAGGACGCCCGCCGGATACAGCTCGAACCCCAGCGGGACGGCCAGCACGATGATCAGCACGGCCTGGGCCAGCAGCACCACCATCGCCTTCATCGCCCGGCCCACCAGCATCGCCGTCCGGTTCAGCGGCGTGACCAGCATGCGTTCCAGCGAGCCGCCGATCAGCTCGACCAGCAGCGTGTAACCGGCCGACATCGGCCCGGTCAGGCACATCATGACCAGGATGCCCGGCACGAACCACTGCCACGACGAGCCCACCGCGCCGTCCAGCAGCGCGCCGAACAGGAACAGGAACAGCAGCGGCTGGCCCATCTCGAACAGCAGCGCGACCGGCTCGCGCAGGACCGGCCGGAACTCGCGGGTGAAGACGGTGGCGGTGTCACGCAGGAAGGTCGTCATCGGTGAGGCTTCTCCCGGTGAGGGTGAGGAACACGTCGTCAAGGGTGGGGCGCGCGGTCTCGGCGGCGGTCACCTTGATCCCGGCGGCGTCCAGCGCCCGCAGGCAGCCGGGGAGCGCGGCGGGCGCGTTCGCCACCCGCACCCGCACGGTGACGCCCTCGGCCTGGCCGCCGGTCAGCTCGGCGGCCCTGGCGGCGTCCTGGGCGGTGTCGGTGGTGACCGTGACGGTGTCGCCGGCCAGGTCGTTCTTGAGCTGCTCGGCCGTGCCGTCGGCGATGATCGAGCCGTTGTCGATGATCATCACCCGTTCGGCCATGTTGTCGGCCTCCTCCAGGTAGTGGGTGGTGAGGAAGATCGTGGTGCCGTACGCCTCGCGCAGGCGCAGGATGTGCCGCCAGATGTCGGCGCGGCTCTTCGGGTCGAGGCCGGTCGAGGGCTCGTCGAGGAAGAGCAGGTCGGGGCGGTGGATCAGGCCGAGCGCGATGTCCAGGCGGCGGCGCTGGCCGCCGGACAGCGTGCCCGGCCTGCGGCTGGCCAGGTCCTCCAGGTCGAGCAGGCGCATCAGCTCGCCGGCCCGCGCGACGGCGTCGGAGACGGTCAGGCCGTAGCAGCGGCCCTGCGTGACGAGCTCGTCCCGGACGCGGAAGCTCTCGCCCGCGCTGTTCTTCTGGCCGACGTAGCCGATGCGGGAGCGCACGCCGGCCGGGTCGCGGGTGACGTCGTGGCCGGCGACGACGGCGGTGCCGGAGGTGGGCGGGAGCAGGGTCGTGAGCAGGCGGAGGGTGGTGGACTTGCCGGCGCCGTTGGGGCCGAGGAAGGCGACGAGCCGGCCGGGTTCGACGTCGAGGTCGATGCCGCGTACGGCTTCGACGGTCTCCTTCTTCATCGTGAACACTCGGGTGAGGGCCCGGGTGTGGATCATGGGTGGTGCCTCCTGGGCATGGCGAAGAAGCCCCTGGTCAGGGGCCCTTTCGGGGATCGGTTCAGTTTGGGCCGGGTGGCATCGATTTGGCAAACGCGAATGTGACGTTCATATACGGCTCTGACCTGCGGAAACGACGTCCGGAGAGGTGGTCGCGGAAGGCGGATTTCCGGGCCTCGACATGGGGTTTCGCGCTTTTTCACGGAAAGACGTGATATTTCCGTGCTTGCGGCGTTAGTGGCGACTCCGCGATGATCTCGGGCGTGAAACGCTTGTGGTTAATTGCGGTAATTGCCGCTGTCGGCATGACAGGGGTCGCGGAGGCGGCCGACGGTGTTCCCGGTGTCGACGTCAGCAACTGGACGGGCGACGTGGACTGGGCGAGCGTGGCCGCCGGCGGCGGCAAGTTCGCGTTCGTGCAGGCCACCGAGGGCACGAACTACCGCAACCCACGGTTCGACGCGCAGTTCGGCGGGGCCGCGACGGCCGGGCTCGTGCGTGGCGCCTATCACTTTGCGCAACCGCATGAATCCGACGGGACAGCGCAGGCCGACTATTTCCTGCAGAACGGCGGAAACTGGACCAGCGACGGTCAAACGCTGCCCGGAGTCCTCGATATCGAGGACAACCCGTACAAGGACAAGAACGGCAAGAACAACTGCTACGACCTGTCCGCCGAGGACATGGTCACCTGGATCAAGGACTTCACCAAGAAGTACCGGCAGCAGACCGGCCGGGACGCGATCATCTACACCACCACGAGCTGGTGGCAGACCTGCACGGGCAACTCCGGCGCGTTCAAGGCCAACCCGCTCTGGCTGGCCCGCTGGGGGAGCGACCCCGGCGAGCTGCCGAAGAGCTGGAAGCGGCACACGTTCTGGCAGTCGGCGGAGAAGGGCTCGCTGGCCGGCGGCCAGAACGCCTTCAACGGCTCGGAGTCCCAGCTGCGGTCGCTGGCCAACCCGCCCGCCCGGGTGTCGGTCTCCGGCCTGGTCAAGGGCAGGAAGCTCTACCGGGTCACGATCACGAACACCGGCCCGCACCCCGTCGAGGACATCGTGGTCTCCGGGCGCGCGTACGGCGGCCAGAAGGTGGTCAAGGCCCCCGGCTGCAAGTTCAGCGGCACGGCGGTGCGCTGCGTGGTCGGCAAGCTGGAGCGGGGCCAGAAGGCCGCCTTCGCCTTCACCACCAGGCCGAAGCCGAAGGGCCGGGTCGGGATGGTCGTCGAGGTAGGAACGGTCACACTTGACCTCAAAAGCTGAAATATCGCGATAGGTAGGATAAAACCCGGGATCTCGGCTTAAGGGAGAAACGGGTGGCGCGGCGGCGGCTGGTCCTGGCGGTGACCGCCCTGGTCATTCTGCTGGCGGGCGCGGCGTCCATGCCGTTGTCGACGTTCGTTGCGTCCAGGATCGTGCGCATCGCGTACGAGATCGAGCGGTACGACATCACGTACTCGTGGGGCGGCGGCCACGGCGAGCGGCCCGGCCCCACGAAGGGCACCTGCCTGGGCTACAGCGGCCGGATCAAGCCCTGCCCGGCCGCGCGCACCCGCGGCCTCGACTGCTCCGGCCTGGCCCGATGGGTGTACGCCCTGGCCAACGGAAGGGACGTGCTCGGCCCCGGCAACACCGACGACCACGTGCGCAGGATGCGGCCCGTCGAGCGCGGCCTGCCGGGCGACTTAGTCTTCTTCGGAAAAATCACGAAAAATAAGATCAAGACGCATCATGTGGGCATCTATCTGGGTCGTGGGAAGATGATGAACGCGCCTGAGACGGGGGCCTCGGTGCGCATTGACGATATTGGGCGAAGATCGGACTTCGCGGGCTTCTACCGGTACTGAAAGCGGGCGCTACCGGTACGGAAAAAGGGTGCCATGCTCCAGTTACACCTCCTTGGACCGCTCCACGCCACCCTGGACGGCCGCCGGCTCGACCTGGGCTCCGCCCGGCAGCGCGCCGTGCTCGCCCGCCTGGTCGCCGCCGACGGCCAGGTCGTCTCGACCGACCGGTTCATCGAGGACCTGTGGCAGGGGCAGCCGCCGCCCAAGGCCCTGGCCGCGCTCCAGGTCTACGTCTCGAACCTGCGCCGCGTCCTCGAACCCGACCGGCCGCCGCGCGCCCCCGCCGGAGTGATCGTCAGCGCCCCGCCCGGCTACCGGCTCTGCCTGCCCGATGAGGCCGTGGACGCCTGGCGGCTGCCCGGCCTCATCGACGCGGCCGGCGCGGCGCTCAAGCGGGGCGCGGGCGCCGTCGCCCATGACCTGCTCGACCAGGCGCTCGGCCTGTGGACGGGCGCCGCCTACGCCGAGTTCACCGAGGAGTGGGCCGCGCCCGAGGCGGCCAGGATGGCCGAGCTCAGGCTCGTCGCCGTCGAGTACCGCGCCGAGGCCGCGCTGCTGATGGGCCGCCACGCCGAGGCCGTGCCGGAGCTGCGCGGCCACGCCGACGCCCACCCGCTGCGCGAGAACGCCGTCCGCCTGCTGGCCCTGGCCCTCTACCGAGCCGGCAGCCAGGCCGAGGCGCTGGCCGTGCTGCGCCAGGCCCGCGAGAACCTGGCCGAGGAGCTAGGCGTCGATCCCGGCCCGGCCCTGCGCGCGCTCGAACAGGACATCCTCCGCCAATCCGAGTCCCTGCACGCGCCCGAGGTCGTCGAACACGTCCAGGAACGGCCCGTGGCCGCGCAGGAGCCCTCGATCGTGGGCCGGGCCCGCGAGCTGGCCGCGCTGCGGGAGGAGGCCGTGCGGCCCTTCCGGCGCACGGTCTGGCTGGGCGGCGAGCCGGGCGCGGGCAAGAGCGCGCTGGCCGAGGCGTTCGCGGCCGAGCTGGCCGAGCGCGGGTGGCGGGTCGCGTTCGGACGCTGCCCCGAGATCGACGGTGACGCGCCGCCCGCCTGGGCGTGGAGCGAGATCGTCCGGCAGCTCGCCGCCGTACGGCCGCCCGCCGCCGCCGACGCGGCCCGCCTGGCCCCCCTCCTGAACGACGGCGTCGCCATCCAGAACCAGTTCCAGCTGGCCAGGGCCGTGGCCGGCTACCTGGCGGGCTGCGCGCCGCTGCTCGTGGTGCTCGAAGACGTCCACCGGGCCGACGGCGAGACCCTGCACCTGCTGCGGCACCTGGACCCCGCCGCGCGGATCCTGGTCGTCGCCACCTACCGCCCGGCCGAGACCACCGAGGACCTGTCCGCCACCCTGGCCGCGCTCGCCACCGGCAGCAGGCACGTCGAGCTCGCCGGGCTCGACGAGGCCGCCGTCGCCACGCTGCTCGAACGCCACTCACAGCGCGCCGGCCTCGACCCCGCCACCGTCCGCACGGTCCTGGACCGCACGCTCGGCAACCCGCTGTTCGTCTGCGAGATCGCCCGCCTGCTGGCGTCCGAGGGGCCGCAGGCCGCCGAGGCGCTGCCGCCCGGCGTGCGCGACCTCATCCGCCGCCGCATCACCCGCCTGCCCGCGACCGCCCAGACCGTGCTGCGCAACGCCGCCGTCGTCGGCAGGGACGCCGACGTGGACGTGCTGATCGCGCTGCACGACGGCGACGAGGACACCGTCTTCGACGGCCTGGAGGCCGGCGTCATGACGGGCCTGCTGGCCGAGCCGGGGCCGGGCCGCGTCAGGTTCACGCACGTCCTGGTCAGGCAGGCGCTGTACGAGGACACCGCGCGGATCCGCCGGACCAGGCTGCACGGGCGCGTGGTGTCGGTGCTGGAGCGGCTGCGGCCCAACGACGTGGCGGCCCTGGCGCACCACGCGCTGGAGGCCGCCGTGCCGGACGCCGTCCGGTACGCCAAGGCGGCGGCCGTCCAGGCGTCCGGCCTGCACGCGCACCGCGAGGCGGCGGCGCTGTGGCGCGCCGCGCTGGAGTTCGCCACCGACGACGCGACCCGGCTCGACCTGCTGTGCGGACTGGTGTCGGCGCTGGGCCACGCCGGCGACGTGCTGGGCGCGCTGGCCGCCAGGACGCGGGCCGTCGAGCTGGCCGCCCCGCGCGGCGCGCTCGCCCGCGCGCTGACCTCCTACGAAGCCCCCGTGGTCTGGACGATCCAGGTGGACTCCCTCTACAACCGGGACTTCATGGAGGCCGTGGAACGCGAGCTGGCCGCCGGTCCCGACGACGAGACGCGCTGCCGCCTGCTGGCCGCGCTCGTGTTCGAGCTGGAGGGGCACGACGACGACCGCGTGGACGCCGCCGGCGCCGAGGCCGTGGCCCTGGCCCGCCGCCTCGGCCGTCCCGACCTGCTCTGCCTGGCGCTCAACGCCCGCTACTTCGCCGTGCTGAGCCCCGAACGGCGGGACGAGCTGGAGGCCGTCGGCGCCGAGCTGCTGGAGCTGGGCCGCACCCACCGGCTCGTCGGCTACCTCACGCTGGGCCACTGCGCGCTGCTCATGGCCGCACTCGGACGCACCGACCTGGAGGCGGCCAGGCGGCACGCCGACAGCGGCGTGGCGGTGTCCACCAGCGGCCAGCTCGGCATGTCGCTGGCCATCCTGGCGCTGTTCGGCGCGCTGCGGAAGCTGGTCGAGGGCGAGTTCGACGAGGCGGAGGCCGTCTACACCGGGCTCACCGAGCAGATGGCCGAGCGCGGCGGCGTCAACGCGCGGGCCATGGGCGCTCTGGGCAGGTTCGCCGTCCGGATGGCCCGCGGGAACGTCCGCGACTCCCTCGACGAGCTGGCCGCCATCCGGGAACGCGTGAACAGCGCCACCGTGCACGAGATCTACGCCGGGGCGCTGGCGGCCGCGGGCGAGCTGGACGCGGCCCGGCGGGTGTGGCGGCCCGAGTCGTGGTTGCCGCGCAACTACTACTGGCTGATGTGGCAGGCGCTGCGCGGCCAGACCGCCGTCGCCCTGGAGGACCGCGAGGTGGCCGCACGCTCCTACCGCGTCCTGCTGCCGTGGGCGGACGAGCTGGCCGGGATGAGCAGCGGGTCCGTCACGCTCGGACCGGTCGCGCTGGTGCTCGGAGACCTGGCCGAGCTGCTCGGGCTGCCGGCCGACGGCCACTACGCGCAGGCCCTGCAGGTCGCCGAGCGCGTCGGCTCGCCCCACTGGGCGCAGGCCGCCCGCCGCCGGGCGCGCCGCTGAGCCGTCCCAGGAGGCTCACGGCGTGCCGAAGATCAGGCTCTGGCGGCGCCGGTGGCCGCGCCCCATGAGCGCGAGCAGCACCACGAGCACCGGCCCGGCCAGGCGCCGCAGCTCGGCCAGCTCCTCCGGCTGCGCGTACTGGGCGATCCTCGGCAGGTCGAACCGGACGTCCCCGCCCTTCCTGACCTCGGTCTCGACCTTCTCCCAGTCCGCCTCCGAGACGTACTTGGCGACGACCGGGAAGATCAGCCGCTCCTCCTCCTCGATGTGCTCGTCCAGCAGGTCGGCGAGCGCGGCCAGGGACTTGGCCATCCGCCGGGCCGCCTGCCCGTCGGAGCCGAGCTGGGCCGCGGCCGTCGTGATCTCCTCCAGCAGCGGGTCGAGCGCCGCGTGGTCGTCGGTCAGGTCGCTCAGGTCCACCTCGGCGCCCGCCGAGCGCACGATGACCGGCCACAACACGTTGTCCTCGGCCTGGTGATGGTGGTGGATGCCCGCGCACAGCTTGGCGGTGAACGTCGCGATCGCCCGCAGCCGCTCCTGACCGGCAGGCTGCTCGCCGGCGGCGATCGCGCTCATCACCTCGGCCAGACGGCGGGTGTCCCCGCGCATGGCCCGGTGCGTGATGCGGAAGCCGAGCATGTTGGGTGCCATTTCGGTGCTCCTTCTGTCCGTTTGGCACCAGCGTGGGACGCGGCTCTTAGACGCCTCTTGGTGCCGACTTGGCATGGCGGTAACGCCTGTGGCGGACGGAAATTGAGAGACCCGGCGGCTAGGGTGTGCCGCTATGGACAGGCGATGGGTCGGCCTCGACGGCGTCGAGGTCGTGCCGGTGATGCGGGCGGGCCGGCAGGTGCTGCGGGTGCGCAGGAACGGGTGGCTGGTCGCCGACTGCCGTTCGGTGGCGGAGGTGGCCGCGCACGTCGACCTGGCCGATCTGTGCGAGGTGATCGATCTCGCCGCGCGCCGCGGATCCGGCGGCGCGGTGGAGGCCCGTACGAGTTCGCATCATGGCTGAGTGCCGTGTATGGTTACACCTGTCCGCAGCGAGCGGACAGGCCCCTATAGCTCAGTCGGCAGAGCGTCTCCATGGTAAGGAGAAGGTCAACGGTTCGATTCCGTTTGGGGGCTCGCATTCTGAACAGGCAAAACGCCCGGTCCGAGGAATCTCGGAGCCGGGCGTTTCTCGTTGTCCAGAGCTTTTCGCGATGGATTCGCGATGAGAGCCCATTAACCCGCACGCGAAGTAGGGAATTGGAGTATCTCTCCGCGAGCCTCGAACGGGGCGATCGGCTCCCGCTCTCCGTCACGGAACGGAGCTAGCAACTCGTCCAAGACAGCGACAGGGGAATGGAGACCGAACCACGCCCGTCGCGCGAGCGCGTCCTGCCATAACCGCTCCAGCTGGTCCCGCAACCAAGCCCGCGACTCCCGCGACACATGCGTGTACGTTCCACGCATGCCGCGCATCTCCGGCGAGGCATGCCCCATCCGGTCGTCACGCAATTGCAGAGGCGTCCCCAGATCCATCAGCCACGTGCTGTGCGCGTGCCGAAGGTCGTGCGGGGTCAGCCCTTCCTTGACCGGCAGCCACGACGCGACCGGCGCCCCCTCCGACACGTAGCGGGAGCGGACGAACAGGTCCAGGATCGCCTCCCGCGTCAGATCGTGCGCCTGCTCCTCCGGGATGCCCTGTCGGATGGCGAACGCCACCAACTGGGCGCGAGAGGACGCCGCGTTCACGCCAAGCCCAAGAGGCCGCCGCTGATACCCGCGCAGAGGAGGATGCTCAAACGGCTGCCCAGGAACAGCCGCCGGCCACGCCGGAACGGGAGCTCCCGGCCACGGACTGGCGAGCTCTACAAGGACCGGCTTGTAGGCGGCTTGGTTCTTATCCTCCTTGCGGTTCTTAGCCGTTCCGCGTTTGCCTTTCGACGTCGGGTACCAGCCGTCCGCGGCAGGGTCGAACACCCGTCGGGCGAAGTTGGAGTTGCGGTGGTGGCCGCCACGTTCGCCCAGGAACACGAAGGGGCCGCCACCCTGGCACGGCTGCTCCTCCTGGCCCTCGACCGTCACCGGCTTGCACCGGCACCGCTGGTCCGGATGGGCGGCGATCTGCCGGTTCAGCAGGCTCTGCAGGAACGCGGGCAGGTCGACGTCTCTGTTGCTGTCGTCCTTGGGCGGCCCGAGGTAGAACTTGCCGCTGTCTTCGATGAGCTGCCAGTCGATGCGGAGGCGGCCGAGCTTGACATACTCACGCTGCAGGCCGATGAGTTCGCCGTACCGGAGCGCCCCCCAGGCCGCCAAGAGACCTGCGATGGTCTCGTCGTCGCGCCCGGACAGCACTCCCATGCGCTCGGCCAGGCAGAGCGCTTCGAACGGCGTGATGGCGGTCTTCTCCCGGCCGCGGCCCGCAGTACCGACGCCGGAGCGGCGCCCACGGTGCCGCTGCCGCAGCGCAGGGTTCGAGCCGATCAGACCTTCGGTGACTGCGTCGCCGAGGAGCGTAGCGAGCCTGGTGCGAGCGCCGGATGCGACGCCGTCGCGGGCGTACCCGGCCTTGAGCATGCGCTGCTCCCAGGCGTTGACGTCGCTGGCCTTGATGTCGGCGAGCTTCCAGTGCCCCCACTCCGGCAGGACGTGGGCGCGGAACAGGTAGGCATAGTTGCCGCGGGATCTCAGGCCGACGTCGAGCCCTTCCCACCAGCGAGCGAACCACTCGTTGACGGTCACGCCGTCGTCTGCCTGCTCAGGTTCGGGCTCTGGGGCAGGCTTCTTGCGCTTGCGAGAGTAGTCGGGGGCGAGTCCCCGGCGTTCGAGGTCCTCCATCCACTCGCCCCAGCGCTCGGCCTCCTCGCCGTCTTTCCAGTACTCGCTCGTGTCGGGGTGGCGGGACTTGGTTCCGAAAGTGCCGTCTGCTCTCTTCCAGCGCGCGACGATCCGGCCGTCAGCGCGCACTTGATGGAACGCCATGGGGGAGCTCCTTGAGGGTGAGGGATTAGGCGCAGGCTAGCCGAGCAGGCACAGATCCAGCAGCGGATCCAGGTCAACCTCCACCACGCCGTCGCAGTCCTGAGCCGCGGCCACCGTGGGCTCCGGAGTGGGTTCCGGTTGAGCGGTGGGCTGCGGGGACGGTGGCGTGGTGGCTGGTGGCGCTGCGCTTCTCTCGCGCGAGTCTGCGTCGCCGTGGCGGCCATCGGGTTCTGCGGTCTTGGGCGAAGCAGTCGGCTTCGTCGTGTGAGCGCGCGGCGATGTGGCAGGGGCGGCTGTGGAGGACGACCTCGGGGTGGTCACGAGTCTCGGCGGGGGCGCCGTCGAAGGAGGCGGCTCGTCCTCGCCATCTGCCTGCCCGGCGGTGGTTCGCCGGCGTGACGGCTTTGCAGGTGTGGACGGAACCGCGGTGATCGTGACTGGGGGCAGCGGAGGAAGAGTGACGATCCTCTCGGCAGTGATGGGAGGCGCGGGGGCCACGTCGTGCCGAGTCACGTCCGTCATTACTGCTGCGCCGGCGATGACAACTGCGGCAGTACTGGCCGCCGCTAGGGCGATCTGTCGTTGCGCTGACTCGGCGGCCCATTCGCGGAGCCAGGCGAGCCCGGTGATGCCGCCAAGCCACACGATCACCTTCTTGATCGCTTTCTTGGCGGCGGGGTCGTCGATATTGACGATCACAATGGGGTTGTCTTCTTCGTCGATCTCTACAGACATGGCGGCGATTTCTGGCTCTAACCGCTCACGCCTGTATTCGTGCACGTTGTCGCGCTGGTTCTCGGTCACGGGAGCTGCTCCCGTGCCCGAATGGCGGTCTCGCGTATGCAACGCCAGACCGCTGCTTCTCGGCGAGGGTTTCGTTTTCCCTGGGAATAGAGGTTGGCTTTGATCGTCATGCCGTCGTGGTAGACGATCACAGTAGGGTCGACGCCCTTAGGGGACCGTAGGGCGTGCGTGATCTGCTCGGGGACCTCCTCCCCTTGGGCGCCGATGCTGGCCCGGCGTCTGGCTTCGTCGAGTTCTAGTTCGGTGGAGGCCACCACCTGTGCGAGGGCTCGTTCGCGCGCTGAGGATCGGCTGATGTGCCGTAACGCGCGTCGGATCAGGCTGTTGTAGGAGGGATTGGTAGAAGGAGCTTCGTTGCTCGGGGACGTCATCAAACGTCCGCACCTCCCCTTGATGCGTACTTTTGTGCTATCCCTCGCCTTTATGAGCTGTCGGGACCTTTATGTGACGCCTGGGCCCCGTGAGTGGTCTATGCCCCGCACGTGATTGTGGTCATTCTGTGACAATAAGTGTCGCGCTTGCCCTAGTTTCGGACAGGTATTCCGCCGTCACGCGCCCTTCTGTTGAGAAGCTCCGTTCTCCAAGTCGTCACGATCACGCTCAGCGGTCAGGGCGTCGACCTTCTTATTGAGCTGTCGGATCTCTTCCTGCATCGATGCCAGATAACGGAGCATCGCGGCCTCTTTGGGGGTGGGGTCCTCGATGTCGGCCAGGTGGGACGGAAGGGCCGGCGCTTCGACCTGAGGCGGGGCGGGGAAGGGGATGGCGTCCTCGGTGGAGTAGCCGGCGGCAGCCGTCAGGTCGGCTGGGCCGAGGCGTAGTTGGGGATGTCGGTCTCTGAGTGCGGCGCCGAGGCCGGTGAGCGTCTCGAACCTTGGCCGGGTGGCGCCGCTGTACCAGCGACTCACCTGTGAGGGGTTGATCCCCACTAGTGCAGCGAGCTGTGCTTTGTTCAGGCCAGTCTCGTCAAGGATGCGGTCGATGAGCGCCTTGAAACGGTCGGCTGGCCAGTCAGGCGTCTTGACCATGTGCATGACGATAGAGCCTTGCGCAAGCCTTGTCTAGCTTGCGTCCGGCGCAAGGGTACTGGTCAGACCCTATATGCAGACCGTTTCCCCTTCCTTACAGCTTCATGACTCCGACGATCATGCACATGAGCCTTGCGCAAGGCGCATGCACGTGACTAATGTGGCTTGCACGCAAGGAAAGGAGGGAAACATGGCACCCACCATCCGCATCCGCCAAGGCGTCAACGACCTGCTCATGAAGCGCTTCAAGTGCTCCACATCGCGGGAAGTGGCCGAACGAGTCGGCGTGAACGAAGCCACATGGAGTCGAGCGGTTCGAGGGTTGTCGTCCCCTGGCCCCAAGCTGTTCGGCTTGCTGCTTCAGATCGACGGACTCAAGTTCGGGGACATATTCGAGGTCTGCCACGTGCCCGAGAAGGAGTCGGCGTGACTCCGCCAGTCAGGTACGACGTGCGCCAGGCCGCCGCCCTCATCGGCAAAAGCCCAAGCTGGATGTACCAGCAGGGCGCGGCCGGCAACATCCCTCGCAGCAAGCTCGGCCATCACGTGTTCTGGACCGAGGCGCAGATCGCCCAGATCATCGCCGGGGCCGCCCAGGAGCCGAAGCAGGCCAAGCCGCGCGAGCAGTCCAAGGCGCAGCGGCGCGAGCAGGCTCCGCCCAAGCGCACCACGCAGCGCAAGCGCCCGCCGGCGTCCACGAACCCGAACGTGCCGGTCGCCGACTTCACGGTGTCCCGCCTCTACCGCAGCGAGGGGGCGGCATGAGCGACATCCAGCCCTTCCGCTTTCCGGTCACTGGCCAGGTCGTCAGGTCGATTCTGCTTGACGGCGAGCCGTGGTTCGTCGGCAAGGACGCGGCGACCATCCTGGCGTACGCCAACACCCGCAAGGCGATCAAGGACCACGTTCCTGCACGTCATAAGGGGGGTAACGAATCGTTCCCCCTCGCTGAGCTGGGCCTCGACCCGCAGACGGTCCTGATCTCCGAGGCTGGCCTCTACCGGCTCATCATGCGGAGCAACACGACGTTCGCTGAGCAGTTTCAGGACTGGGTCACGGATGAGGTGTTGCCGGCCATCCGCAGGGCGGGCTCGTACTTGGTGCAGCCGCAGTTCGAGATCCCCCGCACGTACGCCGACGCGCTGGAGCTTGCCGCCCGGCAGGCTCGCGCGATCGACAAGGCGAACGAGCGGATCGGCGAGCTGGAGCCGAAGGCGTCGTCGTGGGACGTGCTCGCGTCCGCGCATGGCGACTACTCGGTGCGCGAGGCCGCGTTCGTCCTCAACCGTGACCCGGCCATCTCGACCGGCCAGAACCGGCTGTTCCAGACGCTGCGCGACCTCAAGTTGATCGACTCGCGGGATATCCCGTACGCCGCTCACGAGCGGCACGTCCAGCTCCGGTCCCGCTCGTACAAGAACCCGCGGACGCATGAGGAGCAGTTGACGCAGCAGGTCCGGCTGACGGTCGACGGGCTGCGCTACCTGCACAAGAAGCTCGGCGGTACCGCTCCGTTCTCTTCCCTGATCGGAGACGCCGCATGAGCCGCGCTGAGCGCTTCCGCTTCCAGGTGATCGCCGGCTGGCGTGTCGGCTGCATCGAGCGCCGCCAGGCCGACGCCAGCGAGTACGTGGGCCGTCACCACAAGCCCTGCAAGTAAGCGCGAGGCCAGCCGGACAGGGCTGACCTCGCTGACCACCCGCTCAACCGCAAGTCGGACCACGACAAGAGAGCGAGCAAGTCATGAACAAGATACCGCCCACCCTGAAGGACTGGCAGCGCCAGATCGAGTTCTTCGAGTGGATGAAGCGCGAGACGCCCAGCGTGTACGAGGCCGTCGTCACGGTGATCGAGCAGCGCACGGAGCAGGCCCAATGAGCCCCGCCCTGGAGGCGCTCGCCGCCTTCGTCTACGAGCACCAGTACGACGACGGAGGTCCTCGCCTGCGCACGTCGCTGCTCACCGCGATCCTCGCCGACCAGTACGGCCTTACCCCAGCCAGAGCGGTGCGCGTCGCCGACGGCGTCGAGGACGACGACAACATCCGCGCGGCCGGCGATCTGCGCGACCAGCTGATCGATCAGGCGCGGCGCGCTGACCTGGCCGCTCAGATGGGTGAAGAGGTGGCGGCGTGACTCTCATCTCTGTCATCCCCAGCCCGATCGGTGTCCTACGCGGAACGATCGATGTGCTCAAGGAGCGGGGCCGCGCCTTCGGGGACTACGAGTACGACGGCCGGTGCTGCGTGCTCGGCGCGATGGGTGTCGCCGCCGGGTACACCCCGTACTACTGGTCGGAGCTCCAGGACACGGACCCGGACGAGTACGAGCCAGTCGATGACGTGCTGGTGAGTGCGGGCCAGCTACTGGCCCAGGTCATCGATCCGGACATCCGCGCTGACCAGCTCGACGCCGGCAGCCTGATCGACCTGGTCAGCGGATGGAATGACGGGCCGAAGACGCTCGACCTCAGCCTCGACCCGGAATACCAGACCGCGCCTACCGACGCCGCGGTGTTCGAGGCGCTGGCTGAGGCTGCCCGTCTCGCCGAGCAGGCGGGAGCGGCACATGCCTGAGCAGGAGTTCATCATCCGCGCCCTGCTGGAGTACGAGTACCGCGTCACCGCCGAATCCGCCGACGACGCCGAGCTGCTCATGGATGAAGGCGAACTCGACGGCATGGGCGAGTGCGTCGGATACCGCGTCGAGGCGGTCGTCCCGGGCGACAAGCGCGGCCACACCTGGTGGGACGAAGACGACCTCCGGGCCCGCTGCGAGTGCGGGCACCTGGTCGTCAACGAGCACACCGGCCGGAAGTTCGGGGAGTGGGAGCCGAGCAAGACGTTCACGCAGCAATGCAGCGCCTATGGGTGCGACTGCCTGACACCCATCGAGGTGAAGGCGTCATGACCTCCAACTGGCTGTCCATCACTGACGCCGCCACACAGATGCGCCTCACCGAGCACGACGTGCGCGAGCTGGCCGTGACCGGCGCCCTGCACTCCCGTCTGGACGTGGACCGGCGGGAGGTGTGCGCCGGCGCTGTAGCCGCCTGGCGCGAGCACTCCCGCCCCCTCCAGACCTACACCCCCAACGACGAGAGAGACGAGCAGCAGTGACCTTCACGTTCGAGCCGGCGACCAAGGACGATCGGCGCGACTTGCGGCGCTGGCACATCGACGCCTCGCGCGAAGCCGATCGCTTCATGAGCAAGATCCGCGTGACAGACGGGGGCTGCTGGGAGTGGACCCGAGGCCGCCAGTTGGCCGGTTACGGCTACTTCAACATGGGCGGACGCAGCCTCCTCGCGCATCGCGCCTCGCTGATGCTCTGGGCTCCCGACATGGAGATCAACGGCCTCCAGGTGGATCACCTCTGCCGGAACAAGCCCTGCGTGAACCCCTGGCATCTGGAGCCGGTCACGCAGGTGGAGAACCTACGCCGTCAGGGAGAGGCCATCACCCACTGCCCCCGGGGCCACGAGTACACCCCCGAGAACACATACCGCTCACCCAAGCAGCCGAGGTGTCGTCGCTGCGTGACCTGCGCAAGGGAGCGCCAGCGCAAGGGAGGTGTGGCCTGATGGCGATCAGGACCCGTAGGCCCACGGGTGCGGTGCCGTGGCCGCTGATCCTCCTGGAGGGCGGCGAGAAAGCTGGCAAGAGCTGGGCCGCGGCCGAACTGTCCGCGTCGGAGAAGGTCGGCCAGACGTACTGGATCGACCTCAATGAGGGCGCTGCCGACGAGTACGGTGCCATCCCCGGAGCCCGCTACCTAGTGGTCGAGCACGACGGCACCTGGCAGGACATCATCGGCCAGGTCGCCGAGATCCGGCAGGAGGCCGCCCGCGCCGCCGCCGCTGGTGAACCGCCCGTGGTGCTGGTCATCGACTCGATGACCGCCGAGTGGGACCTGCTGAAGGACTGGGCGGCGAACCGCGCCAAGGGGTCGAGGTCGAACCAGCAGCGGCTTCAGCGTGACCCCAACGCTGAGGTGCAGATCCCGATGAACCTCTGGAACGACGCCACGGCGAGGCACCGCCGCCTCATGACGATGCTGATGACCTTCCCCGGGATCGTGGTCATGACCGCCCGAGGCAAAGAGGTCGCCTCGCTGGACAGCTCGGGCAGGCCGGTCGAGGGCAGCAAGGACTACAAGGTGGAGGGGCACAAGAACCTCTCCTACGACGCGTCCGTGTGGGTGCGCCTGTCCCGCGACCACCCGCCGATCGTGGTGGGAGCCCGCTCTGTCCACGCCGGCATCAAGCCGGGCGTGGACAAGCCACAGCCGATGCCTGACTTCACGCTGGAGCGGCTCATCTTCGACGCGCTCAAGTGCGACCCGTCCGCGGCGAACGTGCGCGACATGACGGAGATGAAGCCGGGCGCTGAGTCGCCTGACCTGGACAACCTGTCCGAGTCTGCGCGGAAGCTGCTCGGCGAGGCCGAGAACGCCGCCAACGTCGACGCCCTGCGTGGCGTGTGGGCTGCGATCAACCCGCTGCTGAAGGCGAGGGAGATCAGCGACGCGGAGGCCGCGTACGTGAACCAGCGGATCCAGCAGCTCAACCACGAGATGAGCGCCGAGTCGAACGGGGCTGCCGCGTGATCTCCAACGATGTGGCGCTGGCCGAGGTCGTGCTCAAGGTCATTACCGCCCGTCTGAAGCAGGCCAAGGACAACGCTGATGCTGAGCTCCGTCAGACCGCCCTGCCGGGGGACCGCACGAACGCGGTCCTCCCGGACGGGACAGTCGCCGGGGCAGTCACTCAGGCGAAGGGCCGCGTGTCCGCCCGGGTGACGGACCGGGACAAGTTCGTCGCCTGGGTGGCCATGCACTACCCGGGTGAGGTCGAGGAGGTTACGTCCACGTCGGTCCGGCCGGCGTTCGAGAAGAAGATCCTGGACGACTGCAAACGCCACGGGCACCCCGTCGACACGGACGGCTCGGAGGTCGCCGGCGTCGAGGTCGGTGTCGGTGACCCGTACTCGATCACGAAGGTCGCCGACGGGGCGGAGGACGCCATCGCTGCCGCCTACCGGTCTGGGCAGGTCACGGAAGCGCTGGAGCGGTTCCTGCAGCCCGCTATCGAAGCGGGGGAGCAGTGAAGCCCGGCGGGCCGCTGAAGCGGTACACGGAGCTGAAGCCGAAGAAGCCCATGCCGCGGGGCAAGGGCTTCAAGACCGCCCCGAACCCGCCGAAGCGGAGCGCCTCCAAGCAGGCCAAGACCAACCGCGGCCTGGACGCGCTGAAGGTCCAGGCTCGTCGCCGCGACAACGACACGTGCGTGATGTGCGGCGTCGTCCTGAACGGCGGCGGCAACGTCCACCACCGGCGCAATCGGGGGCAGGGCGGCTCACGTGCGGCGAACGTCATCTCCAACTTGATCACCTTGTGCGGTACGCCCGTCTCGGGCTGCCACGGCGAGGTGACGCTCAAGCCGTGGGAGTGCCAAGCGGCAGCGTACGGGTGGGTGTTGTCCACGAACGGCACGACCGACCCGGCTACCGAGCCGGTGATGGTCGCCTGGCTCGGCTGGGCGCTCCCGCTCCCTGACGGGACGTGGCTGCGGGTCGACGACGTCGAGGCGGTGGCGTCGTGAAGGCGAACCTGCCCTGCCCCACCTGCGGCCCTGTGGTTCAGCACGAGATCGATGGTGACGACGCCGCCTGCCTGTCCTGCGGGGTCGTCCACTCGGTCGAACTGGACCTGCTCGAAGGCGTGGTCGAGGTGGCGTTCTGCCCCACCTGCCGGCAGACGATGCCGGTCGGTCACGAGTGCGACCCGACGCCGTGCCTGCGCAGGACCGGCCTGTACCCGTGCGGGACCTGTGAGGCGTGCCTCTCCGCCCAGGGAGCCGATCTCGCCCGCGGTGCCGAGTACGAGCACGGCAGCCCCTCCGACATCGACCATCCCGCCTAAGGAGGCAGCCATGATCATGCCCACTCCTACGCCTCCCAAGGACGGCTGTCTCAACGTCTGGTTCGCGATCTGCGCCGTGATCGCCCTGGTGGTTCTGGGTGTCGGCCTGTGGGCCGTGATCGCCGTTGTGAACCACTTCACCGCCTGACCTCTGATCTTCCGCTTCCCTCGCCCCGACCTATCGGGGGACGGGGCGAGGGGGCGGCTCTCCCAAGACTCACTTCTGACCAGGAGCTTCAATGTCTCGCAAGGATCAGCTCACCGCCCCGATGCCTCCCGTGGTGTTCGCCACCCAGCAGGCAGCGGAGAAGGTCGTCGGCGACCTGAAGTCGCTGTTCAACCAGGCCGCCCACCACGCCGAGTCGCAGGGCACTCTCGCCGTGCAGAAGAGCGAGGAGATCCGCGTCCTCCAGCAGGAGGTCAACGAGCGGATGGCGTGGATTTCGCAGAAGCAGACCGAACTGGACCAGTTCGAGGCCGAGTCGCGTGCGGCGCGGGACGTCGCCCGAGGGTACGCCGACATGCTCGCGGCTGCTGGGGTTCACGTCCCTCCGCCGGGCGGGGAGCAGTCGTGGGACCCGGACGGGAACATCGCCCGTCTGGGGGCCGCGCACGACGAGCTGGAGCGGGTTGGGGGGCACTCGTGACCCGCTTATTCGCCCGCCACTCTGGCCGGCACCGCCGTCACGGGTCGCTCACCGGATGGGCCAGCCTCGCCCAGTTCCGTCCGGCAGTGGTCTTCCCTCGCCGCCGGGCCCCGCTCGCGATGGTCCCGCTCGCGGACGAGGACCTGGTCCCGTTCGCCCCCGAGCCCTTCCGCCGCAACCCCTACGAGGAGACCTCCCGATGAGCGAGATCACCCCCGAGACAGTCGCCGCCGCGCTGGCGGTGTACGGCTGCCGCGGATACGACGAGCGGCTGGCCCACTGGGTCGCCTGCGACGCCATCGGGAGCACCGTTCGAGTGTCGGTCAGTCGCGTGGACGACGACGGAGAAGACGTTGACACTCGGTGCTTCCGGGCGGTCGTCGTCGAGGGCGAGACGGACCCGATCGTGCTGCCCGCCGGAGCTGCCGCCGACTACATCAACGGCGATGACGGATACCACTGGCTGACCTGCGGCACCTGCGAGACCCCGCTGATGGAGGTTCAGGCAGGAACGCACCTGGTCGAGATGGTTCAGGCGATCTCCTCCCACACGTGCGCTGAGCCGGGCGGTGAGTGATGGACGTGCTCCGCAACCTCGCCGACTGGATCACGCTCGCCAACGCCGCCTCCGGGGGGACGCTCCTCCCGGTCACGGCCGGCGTCCTGGCCCTGGTCCTGATCGCCGCGATCTCGTGGATGTGGCGCCGCTCCCGCCCTGTGGAGGAGATGGCGGACCCGGAGTTCAACCCGGGCTTGGACCGTCATCAGAGGCTCCTGCGCGCCGTGCTCAAGGGCGAGGCCGACCTCTACGACGTGTTCGAGGAGGACCGGTGACTGGGCCGTACTGGAGCGACGACACCGTCACGCTGTACGTGGGGGACTGCCGCGAGGTGCTAGTCGGGATGCCCGACGCCAGCGTTGACGCCGTCGTCACTGACCCTCCCTACGGCCTGGAATTCATGGGCGCGGAGTGGGACACCTTCAAGCCTGGCGGCAAGCAGCCTCTGATCGGCGCCAGCGACGGGACGCCGTTCCGCCGCCACACCGGTACCCCTTCCTGGGCCGCTTCCGGCAACCCGGTGTGCCGCAACTGCGGCGGCACCAAGTACGACCGCACGCGCCCGAACGGTTGCTCCTGCGCGCGCCCAAACTTTCCGAACGAGGCCGCGGCCCACATGAGGGCGTTCCAGTCATGGTGTGAGCCGTGGGCAGCCGAGTGCCTCCGCGTGCTCAAGCCCGGTGCGCACCTGTTGGCGTTCGGCGGCACCCGCACCTATCACCGGCTCGCTGCCGCGATCGAGGACGTCGGGTTCGAGATCAGGGACAGCCTGCACTGGATCTACGGCTCAGGGTTCAGCAAGGGCATCAGCGTGGCCAAGGCCATGGAGAGGGCGTTCGGCGACGGAGCGGCTTGGGAGGGGTGGAACACGACGTTGAAGCCCGCCCACGAACCCATCATCCTCGCGCGCAAGCCGCCGGCCGGAACCATCGCCGCCAACGTGACCAGATACGGCGTGGGTGCGATCAACATCGCCGCCTGTCGCATCGCGCCGACCGGAGAGTCCCGTCCCCGCGTCGGTGAGGCTTCGCAGGAGACCCGCTACACCGACCGGGGCGGCACGAACTTCGCTCCCCTGCCGGGAGTACGCGGCGGGGCCCCTGAGGGCCGCTGGCCGACCAACCTCGTCTTCTCGCACAGCGCCCTGTGCGTCGACGAAGGGGCGTGCGAGCCGGACTGCCCGGTCGCCGAACTCGACCGGCAGAGCGGCGTCCGGCGCGCGGGTGGCGACATCCGGGATACCGAGGTGTCGCAGCCAGGCGGAGGGGCGACCTACTCCGGGATCTGGGGGCGCCACAACGTGACCAAACGCCGTGACGACGGCGGCGCCTCCCGCTTCTTCCCGACCTTCCGCTACGAGGCCAAGGCCGGAAGCGCCGAACGGCCGAAGCTCGACGACGGCACCGCTCACGCCACCGTGAAGCCCCTCAGCCTCATGCGCTGGCTTGTGCGTCTCGTGACCCCTCCCGGCGGCGTCGTGCTGGACCCCTTCGCAGGGTCCGGCACCACGGGGGAGGCGTGCGTCCTGGAGGGCTTCCGCGCCGTCCTGATCGAGCTGGAGCCGCCCCACGCCGAGCTGATCCGCCGGCGGCTGTCGAAACCGCTGCAGCCTTCCCTTGACCTGTTCGCCGTCCCCACCCGAGACGAGGAGGAGACCCGTGGCAACGCCTAACTGGTCCTGGCAGGAGCGTGCACGCTGCCGCGGCGAGGACCTGGTGCTTTTCTTCGGCCCCGAGGGGGAGCGTCAGCCCGAGCGTGACGTCCGCGAATGGAAGGCCATGCTCCTGTGCCGGAGCTGCCCCGTCCGCACCGCCTGCCTCAACTACGCCCTCGACCTGCCCGAGAAGTACGGGGTATGGGGCGGGCTGAGCGAAGAAGAACGCGCCACCCAGCGTCGCCGGCGCATGAGGTACGCGACCACCCACCCCGAACCCGTTCCCGCGTCGACCGTGGACGAGAAGGAGTGCCACAGCTGCCTGGAGAAGCTGCCCGCGGCCGACTTCCCGCGGGACCGGCGCTCGAAGGACGGCCTGAACTCCCAGTGCAAGGACTGCGCGAACGAGGCAGGGCGTCGACGCCGGCAAGGGGCCAAGCAGGCGGTGGCGTCGTGACGCTCGCTCTGCACGCCCTGGTGGCCGAGCTGAGAGACCGCCGCTATGAGCTCGGCTGGACACAGCAAGCAGTTGCCCGGCGCTTGCACGTCTCACAGAACGCGGTCTCCCAGTGGGAGAGCGGCAGGAGTTTGCCGCCGCTGGACCGGCTGGAGTCGTACGCGGCGGTGTTGGGGTTGCGGGTGGCGCTGATCCCTGCCGACGCCGTGAAGGACGCGGTTCGGCTTAGGGCGGCGTCGTGAAGGCCTTAGGGCGTCTTCTCGTCTTGGGCACCGGTAGACGTATTGCCGGCAGCTGCCGCCTTGATTGCTTCCAGCACTGCAGAGGCCTCTTCAGGGCTGACCGCCGAAACGTTATGCAGTGCCCACGCCGCGGCGACCGAATCGCGCGCTGGTCGGCGGATCTTGCGGGCGGGCGGAGGCTTCAGGCCATCGACAACATCCGCGTCCTCCTGCAAGCGTCGGATGTGTTCCGGCTCTCGGTCGAAGTGCCGGGCTATGTCGGCCTGCTTTGTGCCGGACGAGCGGGCATCGCGGATGGCGCGACCGAAGTCCAGCCATGCGGCATTGACGAGGTCTTCGGCAAACTTCTCCGCTTCCCGGACTCGGGCGTATGCGGCGTCGAGGGCAGCCATCTGGTCGGTCACCTCTCCATCATCACACCACTGATGTGGCCACCTTAGCATGTGGGGCCCACTTAGCAATGTGCCCACATGAAAAGTAGGCCCCACATGTCAATGTGGGCTAGTCTCGAAATCGAACCACTGATTGATCAGGGGGACTGAAGTGGCGACACCCCGAAGACCGGCACACCTCTCATAGCCCCGAACCCGAGCATCACCCGAGAGAGAGCCGCTCTACGTGACCGACGACGAACAACCCGCAGGGCCGCGAGCTGTGGGCGTGAACCAAGCGGCGATCGACTGGGCGTGGGCTCAGTCGATCGCCAACAACCCGGGAGCACGGATCGCGCTGCTGTGCCTCGCCCGCCGGGTGGACGAAGCGTGGGAGTGCACGGCAAGTCAGGAGGAGGTGGCAGTGGACGCGATGGTCGCCACACGCTCGATGCGCCGCTACCTCGACCAGTTGGAGGAGGGCGGGTTCATCGCTCGCCGCCGGCGGGTGAGTGACACGGGTCATCGGTTGCCCGACAGCTATCGCCTCAACCCCACCGAAGCCCTACCGGCCAATTTGGACGGTAGGCAGGTCGGCGCGGGGGAGTCCTACCGGCCAATCTGGCCAGTGGCCAATCTGGCCGCTGGTGCTGACCAGGAGAAATCCCTACCGGCCAATCTGGCCAGTGGTGAACCCCGAGCGGCCAATCTGGACGCTAGGGACGGGACCTTGTGGCCAAATTGGCCGGTAGGCGAGACGGTGGGATCGCAAACCCGCAGGTCGCAACCAGTGGCCAATTTGCCCACTGGCCAAATTGGCCGCGCTATAGGTGTTAGTAGTTCTTCTTCTTCAGAAGAAGAACACAAACTCTCTACAACCAAGAGGGGGGCGGGGGGTAAGTCCGCGGCCGACGACGCCGAGCACCCTCGCTTCGCCGAGTGGTACGCCGCCTACCCGATCCACAAGGCGCCCGCTGCGGCCCGTAAGGCGTTCAACAAGGCTGTCCGCAAGGTCGACGACATCTCGGTTCTCGTCGAGGCTGCCCAGCGCTACCACGCCGACCCCCAGGTCCTGCGCGGCTACGGCAAGCACCCGGCCACCTGGCTGAACAGCGAGTGCTGGCTCGATGAGCCCACCCCGGCCCGGTCTGCCACGGGAACGGATGGCCCCGCTCACCAGGGCCCGGCCCCCCTGCCGCCCCGTGTCGGTGGCTACGAGAACGCCCGCAACTTCGGAAGGAAGCGATCATGAACGATGACCTGTCGGAGTGGCACGCTAGGCGCCGTCGCGAGCGCGTGGCCGCTTTCCAGGCCAAGCGCCCCATCCAGTTACGCCACAAGGGAGCCCTGCACGACGACATCGCCCAGTGGGGGTCACGCCTGTTCGGCAGCACCGCCGGCAACCTGATCCTGTTCGGCCCGACCGGCGTCGCCAAGACGTGGTCGAGCTGGGAGGTCATGGAGCGGGCGATCAAGTGCGGCTTCGCCGGCCAGGTGCTCATGCTGTCGCAGGCGGAATGGCAGGAGACGGTCGGCCCGCCCAAGGACCTGGAGCGGCTCGCCGAGATGCGCGAGGCCGACGTGCTCGCCCTGGACGACCTGGGCAGCTTCCGCATCAACGAATGGACGCGAGAGCTGCTGCTGCCGGTCATCGACACCCGGTGGGCGCACGGCCGGCCCACGATCATCACCTCGAACCTGGACGACCTGGACGAGAAGCTCGGCGAGCGGATCACCTCCCGCCTGGCGTCGGGCGCGACCGTCGTGGTGCTTGAGGGCGACGACAAGCGGATGGCCTCATGAACGCCGACCGGGACGAGCAGGCCGAACTCGACCTGGAATCCGAGGCGGCGGTGCTCGGATCGATGCTGATGTCAGCCGACGCAGTCGGCCTGGCGCTGGAGAGCCTGACGAGCCGCGACTTCCGCCGGGGCGCCCACCAGCTGGTGTTCGAGGCGATCGCCGCGCTGGCGAACCGCAACATGCCGATCGATCCACTGACCGTCGCCGACGAGCTGGACAAGCACAACAACCTGCCACGCGTGGGCGGAGTGCTCACGCTGCACGACCTGCTCGCCGGGGTGCCGACCGCGGTCAACGTCGGACGCTACATCCGGCAGGTGCGCGAGGCGTCGATCACCAGCCACACCCTGTCCGCGGCCGAGCGCGTGAAGCAGATCATGGGCGCCCGCCATGTGGACCTGGACGAGCGGATCGACGCCGTCCGCGACGCCATCGACGAGGCCACCCGCCTGTCCACGCCGTCCACGGCGCTGTCGGTGGCGGACGCTGTCGGCCCGCTGATGGACCGGCTCGGGTCGAAGACGCCGATGCAGGGCATCACGACAGGCTGGAGCGACCTGGACCAGCTGTTCACCCGGCTGCGACCTGGCCAGCTCATCATCGTGGGCGCACGGCCGGGCATGGGCAAAAGCGTCTTCATGATCAACCTGGCGACTCATGTCCGGCACAAGCTCGGCCAGCCGGTCCTGTTCGCAAGCCTGGAGATGACCCGCGACGAAATCGCCATGCGCATGATCGCCGCCATGGGGCGGGTCAACCTGCACCTGCTCCAGCGAGGCGAGCTGTCCGACCAGGACTGGATCCGCGCGTCCGAGGCGTCGGCCAAGCTCGCCGAGTACGACGACCTGATCATTGACGACAACCCCGGCACCACCATCGCCCACCTGAGCGCCGCCGTGCGCCGGATGCGCCGCAACGGCATGCCGCCCGCGCTCATCGTCGTCGACTACCTGCAGCTCATGAGCAGCGGCAAGCGCGCCGAGTCACGCCAACTCGAAGTGTCGGAGATGAGCCGCGGCCTGAAGAAACTCGCCGGCGAGTTCGGCGTTCCGGTCGTGGTCGGCTCCCAGCTCAACCGCGAGTCGGAGAAGCGGGCCGACAAGCGCCCGATGACCTCCGACCTGCGCGAGTCGGGCGGGCTGGAGAACGACGCAGACGTGATCATGCTGCTCCACCGTGAGGACGTCTACCACCAGGAGACCCCCCGGGCCGGCGAACTCGACGTGATGGTCACCAAGCACCGCCAGGGCCCCACGGCGACCATCCCGCTCGTCTGGCAAGGCCACTACGCGCGCGCCGTCGACTTCGCGCCCGAGCCCGTCAACGGCTCCCCGAACCTGCACCTGGCCTCCTGAAGGGACCGCCCATGACCACACCTCCCGAGACCACGGCCGGCTTACTGAAGATCCGCGAGGACTGGCTGAAGGTCATCGCCATCGAGAGCCCGCACGGCGGGTTCGACATCGCCGTGGTGATCGACGGCTCTTACGACCGGCAGTACTACGACCCGGCCGACCTGAAAGAGACCTGGGCCAAGCGCCTGAAGGCGGCCCTGGCCGTGGATGGTCTTCCGCTGGGCGTCCCGCTGAGCCAGTGCCCGAACCGGGCGGCACTGCTGGGCGGCGAGCCGATGCCGGCGCTCCCTGTCCCGTCCCCCGCTAGAGAGGAGACCCCGAATGGCTGACACCAAGATCACTGAACGCGCTGACAGCGAAATGACCCTCAGCGACGAGCTGCGCGAGGCAGCGGCCAAGTTGCGCATGCTGGCCGCTGGAGCAACCCCGGGCCGCTGGGTGTGCGGCGACCTGGAAGAGCAGGAGGACTACGGCATGCAGGTCGCGGTCAGCGCGGACGACGCGCTGACTGCAGAGATCAACCTGGCCGCCAAAGACGCCGCCTGGCGCTACATGCGCAACCAGGCCGTGAACGACGGTCAGTGGATCGCTCTCGCCTCGCCTGCGTTGGCTGAGCCTCTGGCCTCCTGGCTGGAGTCCTGGGACGGCGTGGACCTCCGCGAGGACGGGCCGCTACCGGACGACTTCACGTACGCGCTGCGGGTGGCTCGGGTCTTGAACGGGACCGCGACGTGAGCGCCTTCGACATGTGGGCGGCCCGCCTCGTCAGAGCCCCGTGGGCTGACACCGCTCCCGCCGCTCCTGCTGTCGTCTCCGAGGTGGCCGAGTCGAGCCCGATGCTCACCACGTACGCCGACACCGTCCTTGAGGTGGAGGCGGCGGAGTTGGACGTGGTGGCTGACCTGGACCGGCTGACTGCTGGCGGGCTGTCGCCGTGGGAGGCGTGCGCCGCACTGTTCGGGGCGACGGGCGCGGAGGCGGGGGACGGCTCGGACGGGACCGGCTCTAGCGGGCCCCAGAAGGCCGCTACGGGACGAGAAGAGGCGTCTCCGGTCTCCCTGTAGCGGACGGGTGGCTGAGAGCCGCTTCTGAAGGGCTCTCAGCGCTCCGAGAACAGAACTCCAGTCCTAATCAAGATCGACACATGGCCTATCTGAGGCCGTGTTCGAGAGAGGAATCTAACGATGACCGGCACACCTGATCAGGAAGTCGCCGACTGGAACACGCGGCGGCCTGTCGGCACGCCCGTCCGCTACTGGCCCATCAAGGGCGAAGATGACAGCCTCACCACCCGCACCCGGTCGCAGGCGTGGATGCTCGGCGGGCACACGCCCGTGGTCATGGTGGAAGGCGTGGCAGGGGGCGTCGCGCTCGGCCATGTCGCGCCCGTCTCGGCCTCGCAGCAGTCTGGGGAGGCGTCCCGATGACCCGCGTCTCGCACCGTGAGGTGACCAAGACCTGGACCGAGTACACGCTGCCGCTGCCGTGCGTGTGGGGAGACCTGACGGACCTGGTGGCGCTGGCCCGTCAGGCGTTGGGCGAGGACGCCGCCAAGTGGGATGACGCCGCCGAGGTGGTCGCTACGGACGAGGAGCTGATCGTCCGGTGGGAGTCCCGGTGACGGGCTACTCGCCGGCGGGAGGCGTCTTGCGGGGCCGGCCAACCTTCGGCTTGGCGGGCGGCCAGTGCGGCTCTACGAGCTTCAGGGCGGCGTCGAGGTCTTCGCGGGCTAGGCGGAGGAAGGCGCGCAGGAAGTCGTCCATGGTGCGTTGCCGCTCGGCGAGCCCGTCTTTAACGGGGTCGTACTCGTCTGGCTGGGGGCGGAACGCCTTGGCGCTCAGGCGGTGCTCGGTCGGCATGAGATCAGTGTGCCAGAGGGGCTAGCCACCTTCTAGGGGGCATGCTATGTTCATCTCATCAGAAGGTGGCTAGCCACCATAAGGGAGTCAAGGAGAACGAGATGCAGGTCATGGAGATCGGAACCCGGATCCGCTACTGGGACACCGACTACCCCGCGCAGGGCACCATCCTCCGGACCCGCATCGACGGCCAGGGCGAAGACGCCGAAGCCGAGTACCTGATCCGGTGGGACGAAGACCCCGACGAGGAGGGCCCCTCGTGGTCCTGGTGGATGGAGATCGTCCCCGTCTAGCAGACCCCCGGGCCCCGAGAGGGGCCCCCAACCCCCTCTCCCTGAAGACAGGCCCACCCCGACGTAGGAGACGTGATGACGCTCATGACCGCGACCAAGCTGACCGGCCACACCCTCACCGTCGAGCGCATTCTCGACGTTCCCGAACTGGACGGCAGCCTGCTCCGCGAGCAGGCCGAGACCAACACGTTCTCCGGACCCGTCTGGGTGTTCGTCGAGCGCCGCGACGGCGAGTTCGTCCGGCACCACGGCACCAACGACCGCCGCGACCTCAACCCGTCCAACCACATGTGGGACAACGCCCGCTACCTCGCCGAGCGCCTGTCGTGGCGGGTGGGCGAGCACGAGAACCTCCGCTACGTCGGCCCCGGCCGTGAGGGCGACTGGCAGGCCGGAGCGATCCGCGAGGGCTGGCACGTCCGCCTCACCTCGCGCGGGCCGTGGCTGCGCATCGCCGAGGTCGTCAAACACGTCAACCTGGCCAAGCTCCGCAGCACCGGCCAGATTCGCTACCGGCAGGTGACGCTCGTGCTGGAGAACGGCCAGTCGATCACCCGCAAGAACGCCGACTACCTGGACGCCCGCCCCGTCTGCGCCTGATCAGGAGACGTGATGTTGCTCGCGATCGCAGGAACGCTCGGGCTCCTGCTCGGCTACCTGTCCGGCAGAAGCCGCCCGCTCCGGAGGGCCCGCGACTGGGCGCGCTGGACCCTCATGGGGTTCGGTCCGCAGTCCACGCTTTGCTCCCTGGTGTCGCTGGCACTGCTGCCCGACTACTGGGCGCGGATCTGGAAGCGGCGCAACGACCCGCCCCGCACCAGGGCGGAGGCTCCCAAACTCAACCCGGACTGGGAGCAGAAACTCGACGAGCACGACAACTGACCCCCTCCGGTCCCGGTGTCCTCCACCGGACCTCCGGGCGGGACAACACTGTCCCGCCCGCCCCTGACCCCCTGAACGGAGAACCGAGATGAGCGACACCACCGAGATGGTCGCCGAGTACGTCGGCGAAGACGGCCGCACCTACCAGATCGACCACCTGGGCATCGGCTACCCGAGCCAGCGCGGCGAGTACGCCGTCTACTGCGAAGACCGGATGGTTGCCGACTTCCTCGCCTTCAACACGCTGCTGAAGCCCGAAGCTCAGCCGCCGCTGCCCAGCACGGGCGAGCTGATCGAGATGGCGAAGGCGGCCGTTCGAGACGCCGCGAAGGACTGACCCCCGCCCCCTCTCCGCCTACACGGGAGAGGGCGCAACCCAAGACCCCAATGCAGCCAAGGAAGGCGACATGAGCAACGAACTCACCCCGAACGAGCGGGAGGTCCTCGCCGACGTGTTCGGCGACGACCCGACGTACAAGGAACAGGAGCGCGAGTACGTCGTCGTTTCCTACTGGCGGGGCAAGGGGAAGCTGTCCGCCCACGGCCCTTACCCGCAGCACCTCGCCGAGAAGAAGGCCAAGGCCGAGGGCGGCATCGTCGCCGAACGAGTCAAGACCACGACATGGGGACCATGGAGCTCCGCCTCTCCGGACTCCTCCTCCGAGGAGGGCTCCTGATGGCTACGATCTCCACCGCCCAGCTCGTCCTGCTCCGCCGCGCCCACGAGGGCACCGTGTACGTGGACCGCGACCCGGGATCATCACGCCCAGGAGGCGGCATCCACCGTCGCACCCTGGACGCTCTCCGAAACGCCGGCCTCCTCCGCAAGGGCGACTACGTGCCGTTGAAGGGACGCCCGCTAGTCGTCACCACGAAGGGCGTAGCGCTCCTGATCAATCTCGGACAGATCCCCGCCCCTGCGTCCGAGGAGGGCTGACCCGATGGCTGACGACTACTCCGGCCTCCGGTTGCTCAGTGAAGAGCGGCTCGCCGAAGCCACCAAGGACCACTGGGAGCTGTGCGGCTGCTCTTGGTGCTGGGAGCTGCTGCGCCGCAAGGCGGAAGCCTCCCAGGAAGTGGAGGGCTGACCCGATGGCAAGCCTCGAAGCGCGTATCACAGCCAGAGACCGCCTCCTCGACTGTCTGCGGGAGGCCGCGAAACAGCGCTACAGGAGACAAGAGCGTGTGCCCGGACCGTACGGAGAAGAGTCCGCATGGGTTGGCTGGGAGGCGGAGCAGATGCTCGACCTGACCAACCTGATTCGTCTCGGGACTGGCCTTCCGCCGGCCACGATCGACCAGATCCGCCGGATCGAACAGTCCGCGTGCGGTCACTCCGACTATGCCGACAAGTACGCACTCCGCTGCGCCTTCCTGGCGCTCGGAGAGGAGGACTGACCCGTGGCTGACACCTCGAAGAGTTACGACCCCGAGGCCGATTTCGCCGCTACTGGCTCCGTCCTCTGCGACGACTGCGGGGCACGAGTACGCCCGCGCACTCTGGAGTCGCTGCCTCCGCACCGCTGCGCCGAACGTCAGCGACAGAGCCGCAGGACATGCCTCACTGGAGCCCTCGTCGGCCCCGTTCCCGTCATCTGCGACCGGCGTGACGGCCACGACGGTCTGCACCGCGACAGTGACGCGGATCTCACGTGGCCCCGTGCCACTGACGTCCCTGAGGAGGGCTGACCCGTGGCCGAGACCCGAGAGCCGAAGCGCATCCCCGAGGAAGCCGTACGAGCCGCTGCGCTGGCGATCGGCAGGGAGTACGAGAGCCTGCGCGAGTGGGACCGCGAGGCGTTCGCCCGCGCTGCTCTGGAGGCTGCTGCTCCTGTCCTCGCCGCCCAAGCCCAGCGAGAGATGGCCGAGCAGATCCGCAGCATCGCCCACGATGACGAGCAGTGGGGGTTCGTCAACTTCCGGGCGTTCATCAAGCGGCACAAGCGCCTGGTCCAGGGCAGCAGCGGCATCGCGATTCTGCTCGCGGTCGCCGACGAGATCGAAGGAGACGCCCGTGCTGAAGATCAGCCTGCGTAGACGCCAGGGCTGGGAACTCGCCAACACCGCCCACCGCAACCAGAACCGAACCCACTGGTATCGCCTCGCCGGGATGCGCCGGTGGGCGCTGATCCTCATGGTCGCCGACAAGAACTTCGTCAGCGAGGCAGCCAGCAACGACGTGCCCGAGGAGACGACCCCGTGACTCCCGTTGAGCTGATAGCCCTGGCCGGCTGCGGTCGCCCTGAGGACGGGAGAGGCTGCCCGGTCTGCGTGAGTGCTGCTGAGGTCCACGTGAGGGCCGTCGAGGCTGCGGGGATGGTCGTCGTTCCCGCAGACGACCTCCGCCTCACGGTCCGCCACTCCTACATGCCAGAGGACGACCCAGCGCGGGCACAGAAGGTGGTGGCCGCGAGAGACCGCCTTCGTGCCGCTCTCGACGCTAGCCTGCCCCCAGAGGAGGAGACTGATGACGGACACTGACCACATGCCCTCGCTCTTCAGCCCTGAGCAGGTCCGCGCCATCCGCGAAGGGATCGCCGGGTTCGGGGAGTTGGCAGGCAACGCACGCGCGGCTGTGGCCGCTGCTGGAGCGCGACTCCTCGCCCTGCCCCCTGAGGTGTCCCAGGAGGAGAATCCGTGCCTGTGACCCTCAAGCAACCCCGCGAAGACGTCGCCAGCGGCACCGACCGCGAGGACGATCTACTTTCCCTCGAAGGTTCTGCTGTCATGCACCGCGAAGCCCTCATCGGTGTGGCTCGGCTGCTCTACAGAACGACCCTGGTCGGTAACCCCGCCCCGGTCGTGGAGGACATCGACAGGCGGCTCTCAGACCCGCAGCCTGGCGATCTCGTGGTGGAGACGTCCGTTATGTACAGCCGAGACCCGGACAAACGGCTGAGAGGTTTGGGCATCCTTCTGGAGAAGCGCACCGAGTGGTACGAGACCGACGAGGAGTATGCCGAGTTGGTCGCCGAGGGCTCGATGGATGCTGACGAGCCACGCTTCACGGACACGGCCTGGTACATCCAGTTCGGCCCTAAGGCGGAAGACGTCTGCCGATGGACGAACTGCGCGTTCATCGCGCTGCCGTACGAGTGGGAACCACCTCCGTGACCCTCTTTCTTGACCTCGACCTCGACGAGCCTGCCACCCGAGAGCACGTCACCCGGTGCGCCGCCTGCAAGCACACCCTGCGCACCCCCGAGTCTCGTGCTCTCGGCATCGGCCCTGACTGCGCGTCCAAGCTCGGCATCGCACCCCGCAAGCCTTTACGGATCACTGGTGTCCCTACCGGGTGGGACGTGGAGGGACAGACCGATCTGCTGGAGGAGACGTGACGGAACGCAATATGGATCCTGGCGCCATGTTGGTAGCCGGCTGGACCGTCATCCGCATGCCCTACCTGCCAGACACGCTGAACCGTCAGCGATGGCCCCTGGTCTCCCAGCAGTCCCCAATGAGGCTACGCCGCATCGTCGAGCAGCTCTGCCGCCAGTTCGATCGCGAAACCGAAATGGGAGTCGGCTACAACGCCAAGTTCCCACCTGGGGATCACGTCACCGCTGTACTGCTCCCCTCGCAGCGATATTTCATCGGCCGCGCCCGGCTCATCGCTGGCGCCATCGGTGTCAACAGCCGCGACTACAAAGGCGGGCCCGCCGCCATCTGGGTGTACGTGCACCCCTACGAACGCGGGCGCGGGTTAATCGATGAGGTGTGGCCGCATATGCAGCAGCATTACCCAGGAATTCGGCTCGCGGGGCCATTTACCAAGGCCGGGGAGCGGCTCAGCGAACGCCTAGAAGGACCGGCGCCAGAAGGAACGACACCTTGAGCGACCACCGCTGTGAGCGCCCCGCCGAGGCGCACGCCAACGGACAGCCGTGGCGGTGCCCCGAATGCGGGCTGTTGTGGGAGGCGTTCCCGGCGCCGCCGGCCGCACAACCCCGGCGGAAGATCTTTACTAGGGACAGGGTCATCATCGCCGGCCTGGGGGTGGTGGGCGGTGCGTGCGTGGCAGCGCAGGCCATATCGGAAACGGCGCTGGCCGTCATGGGAGTCCTGGTGGCGCTGGGAACCCTCGCCTGGGTGGTCGTCTCAAGCCTACGAACTCGTGAGACGATTGATGGCGAGCACGCATCAAAGCATGCGCCAGACTCTCAGTAGACAGCGAAAGCGGCCCTCCGCACCACCGGAGAGCCGCCTCGTCCCACTAGTCCTCGCCCACCGCAATGCCCTCATAAGCGGTCTCCCGTAAGCGTATCCATCGGGGAGGCCGAAATGTCCCAGCGCACGTACGATCACTTCGCCGCTCTGCGCGACGCACTCCAGCACTTCGACACCGCGCTACTCCCCGGCACCCCCAGACGGTGGGCCGAACAAGACCTAACCCCACAGCAGCGGGCCCGCCTCGACGCCCGCGCCGTCGAGGAACGCCAAGCCAAGCTCCACAACCTCGCCCGCGGCCTCAAAGCGCTCGGCGACGGCAGGGCGCCGCTCCGCCTCGAAGTGCTCGATGCCGCCGCAGACATCACCGCCGCCGTTGCCGAACTCGAAGAAGCCGTCTGCGACAGGCTCGGCCTCACCCCGCTGGAGCACCCCACCACCACAGACCGGATCCGCCGGCTCGTGGACCTGCTCGACCGGATCGACCTCCACGAGGACCTCGCCGACCACGTCCACGGCGAGGCGCTACGCCTGCGACGGCTGGCCTCCTCGACGATCGGAGACGCGGAGGTGGTGCGGAAGCTCAAGTTCCGCTGCCACATCTGCGACGCCACCAGCATGCGAGCGTTCCCCGAGCGGGAACTCATCATCTGCGTCAACAGCGAGTGCCTGTGCGACGACAACGAATGTCCGTGCGGGTGGGAGAAGCCGCAACGCCACCGCTGGCCGTTCGACCAGTGGCCGTGGCTCGCCTCCCTCCTCGACGAGGGCATCGGGGTGGAGGCGTGACAGGCGACATCTTCGACGAGCTGCTGTTCACTGCGGAAGAAGCGGCAGAGCAGGTGGGCGTGAAGGTCGCCACGATCTACACATGGGTGCACCGTGGCGCGCTGGCTCCGGCCGGCACGCGCGGCAAGCATAAGCTGTTCCGCCTTGCTGACGTATTCAAGGCTGAGGCGACGCGCGACCGTAGTAGGCGCAAAAGGGCTGTGGCGTGCTAATCTGCTCACTGAAAGATCAAACGGCGTGCGGTAGCCATGCCTGAAAGCCTCGCTTCGGCGGGGCTTTTCGCATTTCACGGCCCTATACGCCGCTAGAGATCCCCATAGGCGCGTGCCCTGTGCTGGAGGCGCGCTGCTCGCGCGACCACTCCTGCCCCCGTAGGTGACTGTCGCGTGAGCGGGTTGGCGGCCCACGTCCCGGCGAGGGAGCGGGGCCGCCAACCCACCCCCATATGCGTGCGGCCCTGACTAGCTGGGGGGTTGGGTCCAGGGCCGCACAACAACCCCCTGCACCCCCCTGGAGACGCGCATGCCCCGATTCAGGAAGAAGCCTGTCGAGATCACTGCCGTCCAGTGGACCGGCGAGAACGCTCAGGAGATCAAGACGTTCGTCGGCGTCCGAGACAACGGCGAGTCGCGGTTCCTCACGCCGGACGAGATCACAGGAGTGTGGGAGCACGCCCACGTGTACGACGAGCTGCACGACACGTGGGTAACGGTGTATCCGGGCCAGTGGGTGATTAAGGGCGTGAAGGGCGAGTTCTACCCGTGCGCCGAGGACGTGTTCGCCGAGACGTACGAGCCTGTCTCGCGAGTGGTCGTTAACGTCCAGACAACCGAGACGCCCGATCAGCGGTTTCTGCGCGCCATGGGCGAAGGCTGGGCCCGAGGGAATGGTCTCGTCTGATGGCCGCCGATGACCTGCTTTCCTGGCTCCGCTCGACGATAGAGAGCGACCTCGCCAGGGCGCGGAACGAAGGGCCCGACTGGTACAGCGTCGAAGACCTGACGGACTACGACTACTGCATGGACGCGGGCCGAGCCGAGTACATCGTGCGCCACGGCCCTCGGGACACGATCGCCCGCTGCGAAGCCGAACTGCGCCTCATCGCGCTGTGCGAAAGCACCACGGAGTACGCGCTGAAGCGTCCACAGGGCAATTCTGCTTACCTCGTCGCCCACCAGTCAGACATCCTCGTTCGACTCCTTGCGAGCGGTTACCGCCACCGTCCCGGCTTCAACCCTGAGTGGTTGAGCGAGTGATGGACGACGACGCCTTCTGGGCCCTCATGAGCGTCGCCGCACTGGTCTTCTCCGTCGCCGTCCAGGGGTTCGCCTGCTGGCTGGTCGGCAGGCGCTTCCGCGACATCGACGGTTGACCTCCTAGTCCTCCGGGCGGGTATGAGGACACACCTACCGTGTGCGCCTTCGCTGGGAGCACCCGCCCGGAACAACCCCTCACCCCGGAGGCCGGCATGGACGCTCTACAGGTCGACCTCGCCACACTCGTAGGTCGCCTGGAGCAGGTGCAGGACGAAGGCGGCTGGGAGAACGCCTGCCCGATCGTGCTGGACCGCATCCTCACCTGCGACCTGCCCCGCCTGCGCGAGCACCTCAGCGTGGAGGCTGCCGCTCTGCTCGACACCAGCCGCTAGCCCGACTCGAATACACGTTCGTCCTGCTGGGTATCCTCGCTCTCATGCAAGGCCAGCCCGTCGTCCGTCTCCCTCAGCATCCCGCTAAGGCGGGCCACATCCTGCAGTGGCGGCAGAAGGCGGACCGGACGTGGGAAGCGCTGGTTGAGTACGTGCTGACCGTCCCAGGCTTCCGTGGCGGGCTCCAGCCAGAACAGCAGTCCTGGTTTCCGGCGCACGAGGTAGAGCCTGTCCGGGGCGAGGACTACAGCCGGGTGCCACGCACTCATGTCGATCACCCAGCGTAAGAAATCTAGGGCAGAGTCTCCCCAAGCGCGGGCCCCATACCTACCCAACGTAATCACCGCAGGAACGGAGAACCCGTCATGGACATCCTCCTACTCCTCACCCTCGTAGCCTTCCTCGCCGGCGGAGTTGTATCCGCCATCCAGAAGGCGTGGGTCATGGTCCTGCTCTTCTCCGGCCTCGCCCTGTGGGTGCTGTCCGAGACCGACCTCATCCACAGCTAGCCTCATGCCGGCCCTCAAGGTGTGCAGCACCCCAGGCTGCCCGACCCTGTGCCCTAAAGGTAGGTGTGAGGGGTGCAAGGCCAGAGCAGAGCAGGCCCGTGGTACAGCCTCACGGCGCGGCTACGACAGAGCATGGCAGCGCACACGCAAGGCATACCTACGCACACACCCACACTGTGAGTGCGACACCTGCCTAGCCCTACCCCTACACGCCAGGCCCATGGCCACGGACGTGGACCACATAGACGGGCTCGGCCCTAAGGGGCCACGTGGCCACGACCACACCAACCTCAGGGCCATGAGCCACGAGCATCACAGCGCACGCACAGCACGTGATCAACCTGGCGGCTGGCACTTGCAGTCTTGCGGGTGATGTCGACACACACGAAAACGGACATACAGGACGAGCGGCGTTTCCGCAGGTCAGAGGCTTGCCGTGTTTCCGCAGGTCAGAGGGGGTGGGGGTATGCCCCCTATGTCCGATTTACAGGAGACCGCGGGGGAGGGGCGCCGGAAGTGCGCCAGGTTCAGAAGGTTCTTGATCACCTCGCAAGGGGGTGATCGCCGATGCCGCGCAACGTGGCTGAGGAGTGATCGACATGCCTCGTGGAGGTGCTCGCGTGGTGTCTGGCCCGGCGCCGGACCCGAACGCGCTCAGGAGAGACCGTAAGGCCGACCAGGCGGGCTGGACCACACTGCCCGGCGAGGGACGGCGGGGGGAGCCGCCAGAGTGGCCTCTGATCGACGTACAGGACCGCGAGTGGGATCTGTGGGTGGATCTGTGGTCACGTCCGCAGGCGGTCATGTGGGAGCGACTGGACCAGCGGTACGAGGTCGCGATGTTCGTCCGCAAGCTGGCCGAGGCTGAGCAGCCGAAGGCGTCGGTGGAACTGCAGAAGGTGGTCCGCCAGTACCTCGATTCGCTTGGCCTGTCGGTGCAGGGGATGCTCCGCAACCGGTGGAAGATCGACCTCGCGCCGGCGGAGCCGGAGAAGAAGCAGGCGCCGCGGCGGTCGTCGTCGAAGTCGCGCTTCAAGGTGATCGACGGTGACGGGGACGCCTGAGCGGGTTGTCTCGTGGCCGACGCTCGGGTTCCTGGTCGGCGACTGGATCGAAGCTCACTGCGTCATCCCGGACCGTGAGGATCGTGGTCTGCCGTTCGCCTTGTCGGACTGGCAGCTGTGGAACGTCTTGAACCACTACCGAGTGAAGCCGGCCGCTAAGCGGGGACAGCTCGCGCCGGCGTTCCACTACCGCAGGTCGCAGACGGTCCGCCCGCAGAAGACGGGCAAGGGGCCGTTCATCAGTGCGGTGGTGTGCGGCGAGGCAGTCGGGCCGGTCCTGTTCGACGGGTGGGCCGAGGGCGGTGAACTGTACGACTGTCGCGATCACGATTGTGGTTGCGGGTGGACGTACGAGTACGAGCCGGGCGAGCCGATGGGCAGGCCGTGGGCGACTCCGCTGATTCAGATCACTGCCACGTCCGAGGAGCAGACGGACAACATCTACGACGCCCTACGACCGATGATCGACTATGGGCCGTTGACGGAGCTGATCCCGAAGACGGGTGAGGAGTTCATCCGCCTCCCTGGCGGCGGGCGGATCGACGTCGTCACCTCCTCAGCGCAATCCCGGCTCGGTCAGCGCGTTACGTTCGTGCCGCAGGACGAGACCGGGATCTGGACGGCGACGAACAAGATGATCCGCGTCGCCGAGACTCAGCGCCGCGGCCTCGCCGGCATGGGCGGCAGGGCGTGGGAGACCACGAACGGCTGGGACCCGTCAGAGGATTCGGTGGCGCAGCGGACGTTCGAGTCCGCGGCGCAGGACATCTTCCGCGACTTCCCTCAGGCACCGGCGCATCTGTCCTACCGGAACAAGCAGGAGCGGCGGAAGATCCACCGGATCGTGTACGAGGGCTCGCCGTGGGTGGACCTGGACGCGATCGAGGCCGAAGCAGCGGAGCTGCTGGAGAAGGACCCCGGTCAGGCTGAGCGGTTCTTCGGCAACCGCATCGTCTACGGCCAGGGCGCCTGGCTCGACGGCGACAAATGGGACGCCCGCGCCAAGGTGCGGGTCGTGCCGGACGGCGTGCCGGTCGTGCTCGGATTCGACGGGTCGGACTCCGACGACTGGACGGGCATCCGCGCGGAGACCGCGGACGGCTACCAGTTCACCCCGACGTACGGGCCGGACCAGTTGCCGACGATCTGGAACCCTGCCGAGTACGGCGGCCAGGTGCCGCGACTGGAAGTGGCCGCGGCCTTCGACGAGCTCATGACACGATTCAAGGTGGTCCGCGCCTACCTGGATCCGCCCGGCTGGACGTCAGAGATCGACGCGTGGGCCGACCGGTACGGCGACAAGGTCGTCATCCGCTGGTCGACGTTCCGGCCTACACAGATGCATGCCGCCACCGAGCGGCTGCTGACGGACGTGGTGAAGGTCGAGAGCCCGTTCTCACATGACGGCTGCCAGCAGACCGCCATCCAGGTAAAGAACGCCCGTAAGGCTCCTAGGCCCGGCCAGCGGTACGTGCTGGAGAAGCCCAGCCAAACACAGAAGATCGACCTCGCCGTCTGCAGCGTGCTCGCGCACGAGGCGGCCGGCGACGCCACCGCGGCCGGCCTGTTCACCGTGACCGAGTCCATCCTGTACACCGCGTCATCCACCCGACTTTCCAGGAGGTGACGCGTGGCCGAGATCCAGATGTCCGAGGATGCGATCGCGGCCACGAAGGTGCTCAACCGGCTCGCAGAGGAACTGGACAGACGCCAGGCCGTCATCCGGAGACGGCTCGACTACTACGGCGGCAAGCATCAGCTCTGCTACGCGTCGCCTGAGTTCCGGGAGTACTTCGCGACGAGATTCGAGGGGTTCGCGGACAACTGGTGCCAGCCTGTCGTAGCGGTGCCGGCCGAGCGGATGAACGTGCTCGGTATCCGGCTGGATGAGGGCAGCCGCAAGGCCGACAGGGACCTGTCGAAGGCGTGGAAGGCCGCCAACTGCGAGCGTGGCTCGTCGCAGGCGTTTGTTACGACGCTGGCAGCCTCTCGCGCCTACTGCCTGGTGTGGGGCGACCCTGAGGACGATGAGACGCCTCTAGTGACCTGGGAGCGCCCGGATCAGGCCATCGTCGCCTACGACTCCGACACCGGGCGTCGATCCGCGGCGTTGAAGCTGTGGGCCGACGACACGAAGGAGTACGCCACCCTCTACCAGCGGGACTTCGTGTGGAAGTTCCAGAGGGATCGTGCCGCTCGGACGGGACAGACGGTTACTGGCCTGGTCGTGCCGAGCGCGGGACTTGTCAACGCGTCGGCATGGGGCGGCTGGGAGCCACGGCAAGGTAACGACGACGTGTGGCCGCTACCGAACCCCATGAACGTGGTTCCGATGGTGGAGCTGCGCAACCAGGACCTCCTGGATGACGATCCGCTGTCCGACATTGACGGCGTGATCGCCATGCAGAACGCGATCAACCTCGTGTGGGCGTACCAACTGAACGCCCTCGACTACGCGTCACTGTCACAGCGAATCGTGCTCGGCGCCGACATCCCCAAGGTTCCGATCCTCAACGATCAGGGGCAGATTGTCGGCTACAGGCCGGTCGAGCTCGACACGCTCAACCATGAACGCATCCTGTGGGTGCCGGGCGACAACGCCCGCATCGCCCAATGGTCGCCCGCGGACTTGGACGCGTACGGCAAGGTGATTGAGCAAGGCGTCGAGCACGTAGCCGCCCAAACCCGCACGCCGCCGCACTACCTGATCGGCAAGCTCGCCAACCTGTCGGCGGAGGCGTTGACCGCAGCGGAGTCGGGGCTGGTGTCCAAGACCGGCGAGCGGATCGTGTACGTCGACCCGAGTATCCGCGAGATCTACACGCTGATGGCCCTCGTGCAGAACGACAAGGCCAAGGCCAAGGCGTGCAGGTCGGGCACGGTCGTCTGGAAAGACATCCAGTTCCGCGCCCTAGCGCAGAAGGTGGACGCGCTGGTCAAGATGCGCCAGATCGGATTCCCGATCGAGTGGATCGCCGAGGAGTACGGCCTTGAACCTCACGAGGTGGCCCGGGTCCTCAAGATGCGCGAGAAGGAAGCCGAGTCCGACCCGATGGCGCAGCTCATGAACCCGAAACCGGCCCAGGGGCAGCCTGTCAACGAGGCCGGCGAGGATCCTCCAGAGGAGCCTGTGGAGGGGTAGGCGATGACCGTCGAGGAGATCGCCGACGCCCACTACCGGAACCAGCAGCGGATCGCCCGCCTCGCCATTCGGCAGGCTTACGCACTGTGGGGGCAGGTGGATCCGGCCCGCGTGCGGGAGTCCTGGCTGGATCTGCTCGCTGACATCATCCGTGTCCTTGCCGGCGGGCAGGCCGCTGCCGCGGCGCAGGCTCAGCGGTACTTGGACGCGCTCGCGGCGGAGCAGCAGGTGCCCCCTTCGCCTTTCATGGTGGATCCGCTGGCGCTGGCTGGAGTGGCTGCGGATGGTCGCACGCTGGCGGGCCTGCTGATGCAGCCCGCCCTGCGGACCCTCGGCCTGCTGGCGCGCGGCGCGGACGACCAAGACGCTCTGCGTAGCGGCCTCGCATCGCTGGTGAACATCGTCGACACTGAGATCGCCGACGCGTCCCGAGCCGCCGACCAGGTGGGTATCACTGCGCGTCGCGAGTGGGTCATGTACGTCCGGCATGTGACTCTGCCGGCGTGCGCCAGGTGCATCGTCCTGGCAGGTAGGGTCTACAGCTACTCGACAGGGTTCGAGCGGCACGAGCGATGCGACTGCACGATGGTCCCGCACAGAGAGGGCAATACGCCGCCCCCGAACCCGCGTGCATTGTTCGACCAGATGAGCGCCGACGAGCAGAACAAGGCGTTCACCGCCGCTGGCGCAGAAGCGATCAGGCTGGGTGCGGACGTGTCGCAAGTCGTCAACGCGCGGCGCGGGATGAAGGTCGCTGGTGGGCGTCAAACCACGACTGAAGGCTCCACCCGAAGAGGGGTCGCTGGCAAGCGACTGCGAGGCCAGACGCGGCTCATGCCCGCACAGATCCTCCAGGATGCGGGCGGCGACCGGGACCGAGCCATCCAGCTCCTGCATGAGCACGGCTACCTCATTGACAGGCCCCAGGTGGCGCCGAAGGGGCGCGATCAGGCGGTTTTGGCGTCCAGGCGCACGGAATCCACCCCGTACCAGCGCGATACCACCAACATTCGTGACCTGGTCGACGCCTCACGTCGGATGGACGACGCCCAGGTTTCCGCGCTCTCGGGCGGCCAGTCCGCCACGACCGAACTCGTCAGACTCCCCAATGGCGCATTCGTCCGCAAGACGGGCATGGATTGGGGAGACCCAAACGAGGTCGCGGCCAGTCTCCGCGCGCAGGCCGACGCTGAACAGCTCGCTTCCTTGGTCGGGCAGGCGATCGGTGCGCCCGTCGTGCGCGTCTACCGCGAGAACGACGACACCGTGTGGATGAACTGGGTCGAAGGGAACGTGGGCGCGGGTGACGTCTCCGGCACGGACGGACAACTGCTGGGCCTGCTTGACCACCTGATCGCGAACGCGGACCGCAACAGCGGCAACATCATCACCAGCCCGGACGGCCTGGTCGGCATCGACCACGGGTGGTCGTGGGGCGAGCACAACCTTGCGGAGACCGGGCCGATTGTCCAGGACACGCCCGACCGGCCGGCTGCGCACTACTCGCGCGATGGCCAGTGGGTGCCGAACCCTCTTACAGTGCAGGACGTGGACACACTCCGGGCCCGCCTGCGAGCTTTGCGGCCTGACTTCGACTTGCTGGGGCGTGGTTCGTGGCTTGACTACTCGCTCGGCGTCCTCGACGAGGTAGCGCCATACGCGGGCGGAAGGACGGACCTCCTTGGCTGAGATTCGCTTCCACCAGGTCAACGCCGACGGCTCGCCCGGAACGCTGCTCGGAACCGCGAACCTCCACGATGGCATCGTCACCTGTACCCCTGGCGTGGCTCAGGACACGGTTGCGATGCTGGGCCGCCGCTTCGGACGCAGAGACGCTGAAATCTTCGACCTCATTCGCGCGCGCGGCTGGTCCAACGGCTCAGTCGTAGCCATCGCCGAATAGCGCCACCACCCGAGCCCCGGCCGCAACCGGTCGGGGCTTACTCATGCCCAAAGACGCCGCACTGGCGACCCGCAACGGGAGACATGCATGTCCACAGACCTTCCCACTCACCTGCTCACCGGCCTCCAGGCTCTGGGGTTCCGCCGCAACGGCGACCCGATCTGGCCGGTCCTCGGCGCCTCAGAAGAGCACGAAGACGGCGACCCCGAGCAGGAGGAGACGTCCGAAGAGGAAGCGCCCGAAGAGGGCGAGGGCGAGCAGGACGACAAGGACAAGCCGCTCGGCCCCGCGGGGGAGAAGGCGCTCGCCGCGGAGAAGGAGAAGCGGAAGACCGCCGCTGCACAGGCTCGCGCCGAGAAGGCCCGCGCTGACGCGGCCGAGGCGGAACTGGCCAAGCTGCGGCGCGCTGCCGAGAAGGCCAAGTCCAAGCCTGAGGAGAAGGCTGACGACGCCCCAGACCGGGAGGAGATCCGGCGGGAAGCCGAACAGGCCGCCATCGCCAAGGCCAACGACCGGATCGTTCGCGCGGAGATCCGAGCAGCCGCGGCCGGCAAGCTGGCCGACCCCGCTGACGCACTGAGTTTCCTCGACCTGACCCAGTTCGAGGTGGACGCCGATGGAAACATCGACGCCGACCAGGTCGCCGACGCGATCGACGACCTGCTGAAGAAGAAGCCCTACCTCGCGCCCGCGCAAGGCGATGGCAAGCGGTTCAAGGGCTCCGGCGACGGCGGCGCAAAGCCGAACAAGCCGACCCGTCCCAAGAGCCTCACCGAGGCCGTCACCAAGGCGCTCTCGCCTTCCTGATCAAGGAGATTTCATGCCTGTCACCCTTGCGCAGGCGCAGGTCAACACCCAGTCCGACGTGGACTACGCGGTCATCGACAACCTGCGCCGCTACAGCTGGCTGCTGGACCAGATGGTGTGGGACGACACCGTCACCCCGGGCACCGGCGGCGGCAGCCTCACCTACAGCTACACCCGCCTCACCGCGGCCCGTACGGCGGCGTTCCGCCAGTACAACACCGAGTACTCGACTGGTCAGGCCACTCGGCAGCGCTACTCCGTGGACCTGAAGCCGCTCGGTGGCGCCTTCTCCATCGACCGGGCGCTGGCCCGGCTCGGTCAGGCTGCCACGAACGAAGTCACGTTCCAGATGCAGCAGCTCCTCACCGGCGTGCAGATCCGCGTGCAGGAGGAGCTGATCAACGGCGACACCGCGGTTGACGCCGCCGGTTTCGACGGCCTGGACAAGCTGCTGACGGGTACCACCACCGAGTACTTCCCGGGCAGCACCAACATGTGGACCGACTGGTCCATGGCGACCGTGGACACGCAGGCCGAGGCCAACTCGCGGCTGGATGAGCTGGACGACTTCCTGTCACGCATCGTCCCGTCGAAGGTCGGCGGCGGCGACCAGGGCACCCCGGGTGCTCTGCCGCCTGGCGTGAAGGCGATCCTCGGCAACACGAAGTCGATCACCCGCATCCGGGCTCTGGCCCGCTGGGCGTCGATGTACACGTCGATGAAGGACGACCTCGGCCGTCAGATCGACCGGTACGGCGACTGGGTGCTCGTCGACATTGGCGACACCGCCGACGGTTCCGGCCCGATCATCCCGATCGAGTCACGTGACCCGGACGGTGCCGGTGGTCAGACCACGCAGACGAACCTGACTGACATCTACGCCGTGTGCTTCGGCCTGGACGCCTTCCATGGTGCCAGCGTCGCCGGCAGCCCACTGGTCCAGACGGTCATGCCCGACTTCACCACCGCCGGCGCGGTCAAGTCGGGCGAGGTCGAGATGGGCCCGCTCGCCGCGGTACTGAAGAACACCAAGGCGTGCGGCGTGTTCCGGAACGTGAAGGTGGCGTGATGCTGTACCGGATCACCACCCCGGAGCCCGAGTTCCGCGGCGAGGTCGCCGGCGTCGTCTTCTCCGGCGGCGTCGGCCACACCAGCAACGCTGCGGCTCTCGCCTACTTCAGCCGCAAGGGCTACGGAGTCCATCCCATCGAGCCTGCCATCGCCGAGCAGGCGCCCGAGGCGGACGAGGACGCTCCGCCCCGCAAGTCCGCGTCCAAGGCCGCGTGGGTGGCCTACGCGGTTGCCCACGGCATGGCTGAGGCTGATGCCGATCAGCTCACCCGCGACCAGCTCGTCGAGCGGTTCGCCGACGATGAAGGAGACGAGCAGTGACCGTTCACGGCCGTTACACCGGCCTCGTGCGCGAGGACCTCGGCTGGCTCTCCAGCGGTGCCAGCCGCCCTTCGCAGGACGCCGTGTTCCACCGCGCGAACCTGCCCCGGGCGCCGCTGGCCGATCTGGCCGCGCTCTCTACGGGCGTCATGACGGCAGTTCCCCTGTACCTGTCGGCGGGTGACCTGATCACGAACCTGACGTTCGTTTCTGGCGCGACTGCCGCGGCCACCCCGACCGCGTGGTGGTTCGCGCTGTACTCGACGGCGTCCACCCCGGCTCTGATCGCTCAGACGGCGGACCAGACGAGTACGGCGTGGGCTGCCGACACCGCTAAGACGCTGGCACTGTCCAGCGCGTACCGCGTGGTCACGTCTGGCATCTACTGGGCGGCGATCAACGTCACGGCAGGCACCCCGCCCACTCTGGTGGGCGCCGTCGGCGCCAAGCCGGTCCTGACTGGTGAGACGAACCTCGCCGTCACCTCTGGTTCGTCGCTGACGACCACTGCGCCCGCCACGCTCGCATCCCCGGCGTTCAAGCGCACCGTGCCGCTGGTCATCGCGAGCTGAACATGGCGGCGCTCGCGACAGCGGCCGACGCAACCCGGTTCGGCTACACCCTGCCAGCGGGGCGCGAGAGCGAGCTGCTGGACCGCGCGTCGGTGCGAATCCGCCGGGCGGCCGGCCAGCAGATTAGTGAAACGACCTCCACCGTCCGCCTCCGCGTGGACGGTGGGGTGGTGACCTTGCCCGGCCCTCCGGTCTTCTCCGTCACCAGCGTCGCGAAACTCGCTGAGGACGGCGGCGCTACCCTGACGGGCTGGCGATGGGACGGCTACGACCGCATCACCGGCGTCCCGTCGTGCTACGACGTGAACGTCACCTACGTCCACGGGTTCGCCCCCATTCCCGACGAACTCCTGGAGCTCGTCTGCTCGGTGGCCGCTCGGCTTGGCTCAGCGCCGGCCAGCGGCGGCATGGAGGCGGGAGTCCGGTCGGAGTCGATCGACGACTACTCCGTCACCTACGCCACCGACTCCCTGGAGACAGCCTCAGGGCTGCTAATGGGAGAAGAGTCCCAATTGAGAGCTTTTCTCGGCGATCCGCCCTCCGCCTACATGGTGAGGGTCCGGTCGTGAGCGTCGAAGGCGTCCTGGCTGCCGGCCGTGCTGCGGCGCTCCGCCTGATGCGGGACACCTGCACGGTGGGGCGGCGGGACGGCGACCCGGTGCTCAACGAGGAGACCGGCCAGTACGAGCAGACGTACACGACGGTCTACAGCGGCAATTGCCGGATCAAGCCCCGCTCCAGCAGCGAGACGGAGTGGGGCGAACGTGAAGTCACCTTGGGGCAGTACGTGGCTGTGCTGCCGTGGGATGCCGCACCGGAGATCCGGCGCGAGGACCGGCTGACTGTCACCGCATCTGATGATGCGTGGCTGGTCGGCAGGCCGCTGGAGGTCATCGGCATCAACCTCGCCGGCACGTCCACAGCTAGACGGCTGCTTGTGGAGGACAAGGAGGGATAAGCGATGGCCGATCTCGACCTGGACTTCTCCGAGCTCCTCCCTGTCGGCGACGAGATCGAAGACCGAGCTCAGCGCGTGGCAGAGGGCGCGTTTCCGCTAGTGAAGGACTACGCGCTCAAGCTGCAGCGCAAGTGGCGGGAGAACGCCCGCGACACCGCGCTGCCACACGGCAAGCACTACCCGCGCAGCATCACTGCCAGCCAGATCTACGACCTGTCTGCAGCGGTGTGGGAGGTGGGGCCCGATTCTTTGCTCCCGCAAGGCGGGATGGGGCGCGGTTTCGAGTTCGGCTCGGTGCACCAGCCGCCCCACCTAGACGGGGCCCGCGCTACTACGGCGATCGAGCCGGAGTTCAACGCTGCGGTGGACAAGCTCGTGAAGGACTTGATGTGAGCGCGCCGCTGGAGTCGCGCCCGCTCGTCAACGCCATCCTGGCGATGATCGACGCTGCTCTGCCGAACACGATCGGCATCTACTGGGCGATGGCCCCGCAGAACGCGTCTATGCCGTACGCGGTCCTGTATCCAGACGTCGGCATGGAGTCGTTCGCGGATCGCTCGCTGTCGGATGATGCGCCGAACGATCTGCGCTTCCAAGTGACGAGCGTGGGCGTGACACCGGAGCAGGCGGCGTTGGTGGCCGACAAGATTGCCACGTCCCTGCTTACAACTGTTCCGACTGTTCCCGGCAGGCGGGTGCGCCCGATCCGGCAGGAAGGCGCTCAGCCGGTCCAGCGCGAGGACGCCTCGACGCCGTTGTTCTTCGCCACTGCGCAATACCTGGTGCGGAGCGACCGCACCAACTAAAGACCCGCTTCAGCCCGACACCCATGGGTGGCCGGGCTCTTTGGCATGCCCCGAAAGGAGCCCCATGGCCACCCGAGCACCACAGGGAACGACCGTTGACGGTGCGACCCTGACCATGCATCAAGCTGCCGTTGGCGACAAGATCAGCGGCATTACTCGTCCGACGCGGATGGTCATCAACAACACCACCGCCGGAACGGTCACCCTGACTGTCACGGTTCCTGGCAAGACCAACTACAACGTCGCCAACCCGGCTAAGCCGTGGACGCTGGCGGTTGGCCTCTCGCACATCCTGCTTCTGCCGTCGATGCGAGACCCCGCCGACTCCAACCTGATCTCCCTCACCTGGTCTGCAACGCCGGGCGCCACGCTGACCTTCGCGGTGATCGGCTGATGGGCCGCCCACGCATGATCCCGGTCCGCCACCGCGAGACCGGCCAGGAGACCCAGGTCGGCGAGTCCGCCTACCCGTACTTCGCAGGCGCGTACGAGCGCCTCGACCAGCCGGCGCCCGCCGAGCAAACGCAAACCGTCACGCCGGACAAGAGCGCCACCAAGCGCCCGGCCAGCAAGGACAAGGAGGACAACGATGGCCGGTGAGGACCTTCTCGGCGATGGCATGATCAAGGTGACGTACCTGCTCACCTTGTCCAGCATCTCCAACCCGCCCGCATCCGAGCTGAACGCCGGCGTCGACCTACAGGAGTACATCCTCAAGGACGGCCTGGGAATCGAGCCCGATGAGTCGCCTGTGGACAACACCAGCCTGGCCAGCAAGTCCGAAACCGAGCGAGTGGGCACCGCTAAGTACAACATCGAGCTGATGTGTAAGCGCAAGCTCGTATCTGGCGAGGACGTCGCCTACAACACCCTGGTTCCCTTCCAGGACGGCTTCCTGGCTGTGCGCCGCACCAAGGACGAGGCGCTTCCGTGGGTGACGGGCGACGAGGCGGAGATCCACCCCGTCCAGAACGGTAGGCGCAAGAAGCAGCAGACCGCTCTCAACGAGGTGCAGAAGTTCAGCTCCAAGCTGTACAACCACAGTGACTCCGACATCGACGCGGTGGTGGCGTAGTGGCCGCACAGCGGTACGTCGAGGACATCGACGACTTCCTGGACGGGCTCAAGCTGCCTGAAACCGAGGTACCGATCTGCCTGCGCGGCGATCTGCAGGCGCGCTTCGAAGAGCTCGAACGCGATCTGGAAGCCGCCCGGCGTAAGCCTGAGAGCGACTCGCTCGCCAGCAGCGGCAGCGAGGCGCGCCGACTGGCCGGCGAGATCGAGGCGCTGCGGGCCGAGATGCAGGAGCACGTCCGTGTGTTCCTGCTGCGGGCCCTGCCCCGCAAGGAGTGGTCTGACCTGCTGAAGGAGCACAAGCCGCGCAAGCAAGACGCGCCCGCGGACTTCAACCGCGACACGTTCCCGGTTGCCGCGCTGGCCGCGTGCTCGGTGAAGCCGCGTATCAACGAGGATCAGGCCGGCAAGATCGTGGACCGGATCACCCAGGGCCAGTGGTCCTCGTTGTGGAACGCGATCCTGGAGCTGAACGGCGGTTCCGGCGAGGTCCCTTTCTCGTACGCTGCCTCCGCGATTCTGTCCAACACCAGCGCGAGCTGAAGATCGCCCGTACGTACGGCATTCCTCGTTCGAAACTGCTCGGGCGTGAACCGCGAGAAATCACGGAGTTCGAGTACGACGGTGAGGGCCGTCTGGTGCGGGCGATCACAGTTCGAGAGCCGGAATGGACCGAGGATGACCGCGACTGGGCCGCGGCCGACCTGGATGCGCAGGCCGGCCTCTGCCCAGGGTGCGGTCTCCCGTTGGAGGAGACGACAGATCCGGCCAGCGAGGGCGCGTACGTGGCGTTGGAGCCGCTGAAATGCCACGGGTGCGCGCCGCTGACCATGAAGAAGCGGAGCATCGAGGACCCTACTGACTGGGTCTTCCAGGTGCGCAAGGTGCGCTAGCGGGGCCTCTTGCTGCGGCGCAGAGTCATCACGACGGTGATGACCAGCACGCCGATCACGACCACCACGAATAGGCCGACGAGCATTTCATTTGGCCCGATATTCACGGGAACTCCCTCGGTTCGCTGAATCCCCCGATCCCGCAAGCGATCGTGACACGGTACAACACCTCATTAGTGCTGAACGACTCATTTCGTTACATGGAGGTGAGTCGTGGCCGATCGCACCGTTACCACCCGTCTCAAGCTCGCGGTCACGGACTTCGTGGCCGGTGGCAGGCAGGCCAAAAGCACCCTGAAGGAGCTGGACCGCAAGTTCAGTGAGAGCGCAGGGTTCGCCGCCGGGTTCCGCAAGAAGCTGGAGGACGCGGCCAAGCGGCTGCCGCCGATCGACATCGACGTCAACAGCTCTGCGGCCGACGTCAAGATTGCCGAGATCCGGTCACGGCTCGAAAGCTTGTCGTCCAAGACGGTCGGCGTCGACATCGATGCCGCTGAGGCGTACGCCGAAATGCAGGCGCTGCAGCGGGAGCTGGAAGCGCTCGACGACAAGGACGTGGCGTTCGAGGTCAAGGCTGGCGTCGCGCAGGCGATGGCTGAGCTACGGTCAATCGACAGCGAGATCAACCGGGTCGATGGCCGTACCGCAACCGTGACCATCGATGCGGACGCGGCAGGGGCGCTGCGCAGCATCGCCATGGTGGGCGCTGCGCTCGCATCTCTCCCAGCGGTGACAACCCTCGCTGTAGGCGTGACCGCGCTCGGCGGTGCCTTCGCGGCTGCCGGAATTGGAGCCGCAGCCTTCGGTGCGGTGGCGGTTCCCGCCCTGTCTCGGATCAACGACGCCTTGAAGGCGCAGGAGACCGCGGCCAAGTCGGCGGGCGGTGCGACGGGTGGAGCTGGCCAGTCCGCAGCTCAGGCGGCTCAGCAGGCCATGCAGCTGGAGCAGGCCGAGCGCAGGCTGAAGGACGCCCAGAACGAGGAGAGGGCGGCCCAAGAGGACCTGACCAGGGCGCGCGAGGCGGGCAGGCGAGCCCTGGAGGACATGAATTTCAGCCTTGAACGCAGCATTCTCTCTCAGAAGGATGCGGCGCTGGCGGTGCGTGAGGCCGAGGCTCGGCTGGCCGACGTCCAGGGGAAGCATGACGAGGGCAAGGCGTCTGACCTTGAGCTTGAGCGGGCGATGCTCGGTCTGGAGATGGCCCAGCAGCGCAGCAGGGAGCAGGAGGTCAAGACCCAGCGGGCGCGCAAGGACACGGCAGCGGCGAACCGTGAGGGCGTCAAGGGCACCAAGGAGTACCAGGCCGGCCTGGACAAGCTCAAGCAAGCCCAGGACAAGGTCGCGCAGGCGGAAGCCCAGCTTAAGCAACTTCACCTTCAGCAGCAGGCCGCCATGTCCGGCGGGGGTGGCGGAGCGGCGAAGCTCAAGGACGCCTTCGCGGATCTGAACAAGCAAGAGATCGCGCTCGCCAAGAACATCAAGACATTTAAGGACGAGTACGTCGACTGGCAGCGGTCCCTCGAACCGGACGTCTTCCCCGTGATCAACCAGGGCCTTGACCTGATGAGGTTGGGCCTGCAGGAGGCAGGACCGCTTGCCAAGAGCGCAAGCGTCGGGCTTCTGGCGTTCGGCCAGAACGCCGAGAAAGCCCTGACTGGCCCGTTCTGGCAGCAATTCCTATTCAACCTCAACACGCAAATCCCCGGCGCCATGACCGGCCTGGGCGACTCGTTCATTAACGTTACAACGGGCGTCGCTGGACTCATTGACGCATTCTTGCCGTTCACGCCTACCGTAGTTGGCGGGGTAGAGAAGGCATCGCAGGCGTTTTCCGAATGGGGCCAGAACCTCAAGAACTCGCCCGAGTTCCACGAGTTCATCGCTTACGTGAAGGAGAATGCGCCCGAGGTGCTGGAACTGGCGAAGAACCTCGCCAAGTCCCTCGGCAACATTGGCGAGGCGGTCGCCCCGCTCGGCGTGGGTGCCTTCAGTGGCCTTAGCCTTCTCGCCAAGCTGACGGCCGGGATGGACCCTGAGCACATCCGATTGATCGCTGTGGCAATCATTGCCATCAAGGCCGCCCAGGCCGGACTTGGGATCGCACGGTTCTTTCTGGACATGCCTGGCAAGCTTGGCGCCCTGCGGGACGGATTCGATAAGGCCAAGACGGGAGCGTCCAAGCTCGGTGACGCAGTTGGCGGGCTCGGAGACAAGCTTGGCGGCGTCGGTGCCATCGCTGGAGGAGTCGCGACTGCAGGCGGATTGATCCTCCTGGAAGAGAGATTTGCGGCGGCTACGGAGGCTGCAGGTAAGTTCGTTGACGTTGTCAAGGCCGGTGCTGGCGACAACCTCGACCAGCAGATTGCGGCAGTCACGCAAGCCTTGAAGGAGCAGGAAGCTCAGCAAGGCGCCAATATCGCTGAATGGATCTACTTCACCAGCGCTGGGAAGATTGCCGGCGACAGGGTTGACGCGCTCAGCGAGGAGCTGGACAAGCTCAACCACCAGAAGGAGATTGCGGCGATCCGGGCTAAGGTGGCCGGGGATGCGCTCGGCACGATGGGCGGCGCTGCCGGAACCGCGACCACGGCTGTGGGCGGGCTGACCAAGTCGCTGTCGGATTTCGCCGGTCGCACGGACGCCCTGCAGGCGGTCCAGAACATGAAGAAGGCGTACAACGACGCCGAGCAGGCGATCAACGCCGCGAACGGCAAGCTGCAGGTCAACGCGTCAATGACCGACAAGCAGCGGGACGCGGTGATCGTCGCTCGGGAGAAGTTCGCCGGCTACATCGACGCGGTACGTCTAGCGGCTGACGGTGCAGCCACGCTGTCTGGCAAGACCACTGATGGCACGAGGACCATCCTGGAGCAGCTTCCGAAACTCGGCCAGTTGGCGGGCAAGAACTCTGAGGCTCGCGAGCAGATCCTGCTCTTGGCACAGGCGTACGGGATCTCCCGTACGGACGCGGAGAAGGCCATGCTTTCGGCCAAGGGCTTGCGCGACATGCTGGCGCAGCTGAAGTCGCGCGAGATTGAGATCACGGCCAACACGCAGAAGGCCAAGGATTCTCTGCACGCTCTGCTCCAGCAGTTCATTAAGCCGTACGACATCCCCATCGGCATCAAGGCCCCGTCAACGCCGCCGAAGAAGAAGGCCGCGGGCGGGATCCAGGCTGGCGGGGTCGATCTGATGGCAGCCGGCGGCATCAAGCCGATGGTCGCGAATCAGGCGACGTTCGTGTCCGGCAGCAACACCGTGTTCGCTGAGGCGGGCAAGGAGGCGTACATCCCGTACGCGTCCCAGTACCGGGACCGGGCAATCGCACTGCTCGCCCAGGTCGCGAACGACTTCGGGCTGCAGCTCGGCAACCAGCAGGCCGCCAAGAGCCTGTCCGACCTGTCGGTCACGATCGACGCGAGCGGCATGCAGGTGGCCGGCGGGTTGCAGGCGGTCATGGGGGCGCTGCAATCCACGATGGGTCAGGCGGGCAGCCTGACGTCCTCGATCGGCAAAGTCGGGGCATCGGCCGCGGAGCTTGACCAGTCGTGGCTGTCGGGATCGCAGGTGATCGGGGACAGCATCGACCTGCTCGGCACTGGCGTGTCAGACATGTCCTCGACGGTGGCAGGCTCGGTGGACGGTCTGACGGGCTCGGTGTACGAGCTGACGCAGACCATGGCTTCCATCAAGGAGGAGGTCGGGGCGTCGGCGAAGAAGTCGACAGGCTCCACCAAGGCCGGCTCGTCCAAGAGCGGGATCGGCGCCAGTGCGACGAAGAGCATGGGGTCACTGAAGGGCAAGAGCGGCGGCTTCGTCGATGGCAACCAGCCCAAGAAGTCGACCGCTGGCGGCATGGTGTCTGGCTCTCAGCCGGTCACCGGGTACGCGTCGAGCGGTCCGGTGAACGCGTCGAAGGTGTCCAAGCCTCAGCAAATCAGCGGATCCTACGGCGGCCTGGGGGGCTCGTACGGTGCGGGCGCGAACGGCTCGGGCTCCGCGTCTGTCGCTCCGATCATCAACAAGACGGTGAACTTCAACGGCACCACGATCAAGGAGACGGTCGACTCCGACATCTTGTGGGCCAAGGCCGACCTGTACACGCGCGGCTGAGTCCGCCTTTCAACATCAACACGTGAGGAGGGCGGGCTCAGCCATGCCTGAAAACGAAGCCGAGGACATCCCGTACGCGGAGCGGCTACGGCAGAAGAACATCCAGACGCGGCCTTCCGGGTGGACATCTGCCACTCGGGACGAGGTGGCCGAAGGTGCGACACCTGAAGGCGGCCGGTTCAAGGCTGTCCGGGACACCGCCGGACACATCGTGACGGAGGAGACCACCCCGTCAGGCAAGCAGCGTAAGCACGTCACGATCAACCTGGCCTGAGGAGCGTCATGGCTATCACTCAGGACGGCTGGTTCAACGACACCTACGTCAAAACGTTCCGGCAGCAGATCACGATCGACGTCGGCTCCACCACGCCGGGCGTGTTCAAGGGCGCGCTGTGGACCGGGTCGGTGACTCCCGACTTCAGCCAGACGAATCCCGCCTACGGGACGGCGCCGTGGAACTCGGGAGAGACGACCGGGCCCGGATACACGGCGGGCGGGAGCAGCCTCACCGTGGTGTCGTTTGCTGAGCTGGCCGGTGCGGCGAACAAGGTTGGGTGGCGGTTCTCGGCGGTGTCGTGGACGTCGGCGACGATCGCTGCTGACGCCCTGCTCGTGTACGCGTCGAGCCTGTCGAACAAGGCGTTCATGCTGCGCTGGTTCGGTGCCACCTACGACTCCAGCGACGGCACCTACACGGTGACGCCTGACACGACCGGCTTGTGGCGCACCGTGCTGCGCAACGCCGCCTGACCATCGAATTCGACCTTCGACCCTCGCCAGCGTGCGGGGGTTTTCGCATGTGAGGAGGCCGATTCATGGCCAAGAGCGGATACAGCATCACGACCGAGGGCGCGGTGGCGCTGGCCGCGGCGACGGCGAAGACGATTCTCGGCGTGAAGTCGGGCGCGACAACCGCGAACCACGCCGTGGACCTGCGTAAGTTCCGGGTCGGTTTCGACGGCGTGACCGCGTCGGCGGTGCCCGTGCTGGTCGAGGTGTGCACGGCGACGTTCGCCACACAGCCGCCGACCGGCACGAACAACACCACGGTCACGATCAACCAGGTGTACGGCAGGCACGCCTCGACGGGGTTTCAGGCGGCGAAGAACTGGACCACCGAACCGACCGTGCTCACCGCTGTAGAAGCGTTCCTGCTCACCCCGAACGGCGGCCTGGTGATGTACGACTGGCCGCTCGGCGACTCGCCGGATTCCGCGCTGGGGGAAGGGTTCGTGCTGCGCCTGACCGCGCCAGCGGTGGTCAACGTGCGGGCCGCCATGTGGTTTGAGCGCTGCTGATGGCGATCGCGATCGCCACGTCGCCGCCGCTCGTCTCTACCGCCTCTGCGACGTCGCTGCCTACCGCCGCGTTCGACGCGCCCGCTCAGAGCCTTCTGGTCGCCTGCACGATGATCGGCGGCTTGGCGGCGCTGTCCAACTCGGGTGCCGCGCTGACGTGGACTCAACGGCACATCACCGCCGATTCCAAGGACGCGATCTGGACTGCTCCAGTTCCGGACGCTCGTACCGGGATGACCGTGACGGTGGCGCGCGACACGGCGGCCACGTTCGTCGGCGGATTCAGCGTCTACGTGGTTACCGGTGCCGGGCTGGGTACACCGATCGGCGCGACCGGATCGGGCAGCAGCACCACGAACAACATCAGCCCGACCGGCTACAACAGCACGGTGGCCAACAGCCGCGGCCTGGCCGTGGCCCGCGACACCGCCGCAGGTGGCGCCCCCACATCCACTGACGACGAGCAGGTGTGGGTGCGCGGCATCAATACCGCCGGCATGAGTGTCGTCAAGGCGGCAAACACCGGGGCGATCGGCACCGCGGTCACGTTCAACTTCGACGCCTTCAGCACCTCGGCGGCGTCGTGGACGTGGATCGCCGTCGAGATCATCGAAGAACAGCCTGTTCCGCCGAACCGCGTCTGGACGCCACCGACCGCTGTGCACCGCGCCGCCAACTGGTAAGGGAGGTGGCCGGTGGCCCGCTCCGGACGCTCATATTCGAACCGCCCGGTCATCGCCCGTCACCCACGCATGTGGGATCGGCCGATCGGGCTGGGGCCGTTCGAGTCGGTGTCGGAGTGGCCTGCGGTCAGCGTGGTCACCCCGAACGCCAACGTCAACCTCTCGGTGTTCGAGTCGATCAGCGAGTGGCCGGCGATCACGCTCCATCGGGACCAGGTGTTCACCCTCCCGCCGTTCGAGAGCGTCTCGGAGTGGCCGGCGATCTCGGTCACCGTCCCGATCAAACCCGGAGACAGTCTTACCGGGGCTAACGGCGAGGTGGAGTGGAACGGCACCTTGTGGGGGCCCAGCACGAGCGTCAGAGTGCTGCTGCCGGTGCAGGGGTGGATGGGCACCCCGAACATCGACAACCTCAACGAGGAGAGACCGAACCGGCACGGCGCGTGGGACGCGCGAAAGCTCGCCCAGCAGCGCCTGGTGACCTTGAAGCTGCAGCCGGATTCGGCTGCGGATCCGACGCAGATCGACGCCGTCATCGATCAGCTCGCGGCGGCGACCGGCATCCCGGACTCGGAGGATCCGCTACCGCTGGTGATCAAGTCGTATGGGGCTCCGACGCTCGCGTACGGGCAGGTCATCGCCCGCGACATCGACCTGGATGGCGACTACAACGTGGGCCTGCCCACAGTGTCCTTGCTGATCGCGTGTGCGGATCCTCGCCGGTACAGCTTGGAGCGGTACGGGGTGACCGTCCCGCTGAACACCACCACCGGGCTCGGCAACGCGGGCAACGCTGCCTCTCATCCGCTAATCCGCATCGAGGGACCGGTCACCAACCCGACGCTCGCCAATCAGACATCAGACCGGACGCTGCAGCTCGCCATCACATTGACGGCCGGGCAAACCTTGGAGATCGACACCGACGGCGGCACCATCACCCTGGCCGGGGTGTCGAAGATGTCGGCGCTGACCGGCAGCAGCGTTCCCGTGCAGGACTTCGTCCTGTCCCCGGGTAACAACGTGATCCTCTACACCGCCACCTCGGGCGGCGGCGAGGGCGCGGATTATTTCTGGCGCGACGCCACTCTCTGACCTGCACGACACGTGGTGAGGCGGTGGATCGTTGGCCGCCGTTATCCGCTCGTGGACGCAGGGCATCGGCCAAACGGGTTCATGGCAGGTCAACGCACCTACAGGTGTCACGTCAGGCATGTCGCTGCTGGCGTTCCTCAGCGTGGACGGCGGCGGGTTCGCCAACCTGACAGGCGGCGGAACGTGGACCCGGATCGGCCACATCGAGGGCCTGGCCGGGACCCTGTCGGCGGTGGACGTGTGGTGGCGGCTCGGCACCAACGCCGAACCCGCCCAGTACACGATCACACAGGGGGGCACCGCCGACGGCGTGTGTGTCGTCGTTGCCATAGCGGGCGCGGTCACCACTCAGCCGCAGGTGGGGCTGGGGAGTGCGTTCACCAACAGCCAGGCGGCGATCTCGCCCAGCATCGTGCCGGCCACGTCCAGCGGGCTGGAATTCAGATTCGCAGCCGGGACGCCATCGAACACGTCCGTCAGCTGGTCGACGCCGGTCGGGTTCGCCGAGCTGGCGGACATCCAGTCCGAGGACGACGTGTCCGGACAGGTCGTGTGGCGCAACGTCGTCTCCACGACCGCCACGGGGCAGCAGTTCCACCTGGCCAGCACGACCCTGTTGGCGTGTGCGGCGCTGGTCGTCGTGGTGGAGGCGTCCACAGCACAGGTGCCGGATCCGCCGCCGAGCCAGCCGTTCACCCCAGGCCGCGGCACGTCTCGCTACAGGTACTCGATTATCCGAGTCCTTGACCGGCAGTATTTGGGCGACCTGGATCTGAAGGGCGTCTCGTTCGACAAGCGGCTCCTTCAGGCTGGTTCGTTCTCGGCCAGCATCCCGATCCCGAACCGGAAGGTGCGAGCGCAGGTCGCTGACATCATCCCGCTCGACGACACCGTCCTGGACCGCGGGCCTGGCGTCATCTCCTGCCAAATCCTCAGAGACGGCATCCCGTGGGGCGAGTACTGGATCACCGCGGCGACGATCGGACGGTCCCGCCGCGGCATCCCCACCGTGCAGTTGCGGGGCTCCACGCTGGACGCCTACCTGTCGCACGTGGAGATCCAGCAGGACCTCTTCTACACCGGTATCGACCAGGTCGAGATCGCACGGCAGCTTCTCAGCCACGCGATGGCGCAGGCCAACGCCAACATCGGACTGGTGCTCCAGCCCGGCACCTCAGGCGTGCTGCGAACCCGCTCCTACCTGGACTCGGAGGGCGGCACCTACGGGCAACGGCTGATCGAGCTGGCGCAGGTCGACAACGGCTTTGAGTGGGCGATTGACCTCGCGCTCGTCTCCGGCGTGCTGGAACGTCAATGGCGCTGGGGGTACCCGACGCTCGGGCAGGCCGAACCGCAGCACGTCCTCGTCGACTCCTCTCACGGCGGCGACATCCTGGAATGGTCAGAAGAGATCGACGCCCTACGAGGGGCTACCAGGTGGCGGGCGCGCGGCTCATCCATCTCAACGGACGCGTCTACGTCGGCGACTCCGCTCGTGTCCACCGTTGCCGCCGCGACCGCTCACCTGGCCGCAGGCTGGCCCCGGCTGGACCGGACGATCTCGTACCCGACCGCGACCGTGCAGGCCACGTTGGACGATTACGCCGCGTTCTGGGCGGCGCGAGCTCCCGGCGCACTGCGCGTGGACCAGGTGACGATCGCGCTCGGCGCCAACCCCACTTTGACACCGAACAACCTCGGCGACACAGCGATGATCAAGCTGGACAACGAGTGGCACGTCCGCCAGTCCCGGATCCGCCGCGTGATCGGCATGCGCGTCACTCCCACCAGCCGAGACTCCGGCAAAGAAGAAGCGCAGCTCGTGCTTGAGGGACAGGAGGCTCCCGGTGCCTGACGTTTTCCCCAACGACTTGATGGGCGAGATCCGGGCCCTGCAGAAGCGCGTCGAGGACCTGGAGGCCCAGCTCAAGTCCCGGCCTGCGCTCACCGAGGCGTCCCAGGGGTGGATCATGCGCGGCATGGCCGCCCCCGACACGGGCAGCATGCCCGCCACTGATGGCCGCATCTACATCAAGGGCGGCAGGTTGACGTTCCGGCCGGGCGGCAACGGCTCGGAGGTACAGCTCAGGCCGCCGGTCACGATCGGCGA